>NZ_JBIMCW010000006.1:0-184634 GCF_048552295.1 Acinetobacter legionensis | reverse complement strand
TCCAGTCAGGGAAAAGTTCATTGATTGCACGAGGTTCAAGTACAGCACCAGAAAGGATATGCGCACCAACTTCAGAGCCTTTTTCAACCACACAGACAGAAAGGTCTGGAAGATTGTTTTCAAGAGCTAATTGACGAATTTTAATCGCAGCAGAAAGACCCGCAGGGCCTGCGCCTACGATCACTACGTCAAACTCCATCGATTCACGTTCGATGTGTTCCATGTAGGACTCCTCATATTTCTAAGGGTGGCAACCGTGAGCATTTATTGGGAATTAATAAATCGGTGCTGCCATGAGTGTTCTAAAAATTCCGTGATACGAATTAACGCTCGTACCAATAATATATTTTGCGCTAGTATAGTTAGAAACCCTAATCTAGCCAATTGGCTGAGTCGTATTATTTTTAAGTCAGCAAGGCATAAACCATGGTAAATCAAAATAATTCAACATCAGCGGCTCAAAATCAGCCAGATTCTGATGATAAAAACTTAATGAGCATTGCACAATACTTAAAAGATGTACAGGCGGGTCACAAAAGGTCAATACCTCCTTTAGAGCAGTGGCAGCCAAAGCATTGTGGCAAAATGGATTTGACGGTAAAGGCCAATGGAGAATGGTGGCACGAAGGTCAATTGATCAAACGCCAAGCGCTTTTAGACCTGTTTACAAAAGTACTTTGGAAAGAAGATGGAAAGTTCTATTTAAAAACCCCAGTTGAACAGATTGAAATTCAAGTTGAGGATGAACCTTTATTGGTCAATCAAGTTGATCTGGTGAATCTCGATGGGCAGGTCTATCTACAAGTTACCACCACCAATCAAGACATTACACTGATTGATCCAGAACACCCTATATTTATGCGTGAATATCAAGGTGAGTTAAGACCTTATGTACATATTCGTTTCGGGATAAATGCCTTGATTCAACGTTCTGCTTTTTTTCATCTGATTGAATATGGGAAATTTCTTGAAAATGAACAAGGAGATACCATTTTATCTTTAGAAAGTGGTGATTTTCACTTGCAATTAGGGACTTGAGGTTTAATCTTGTTAATTATTTTTACCGTATGCCAATAGTGGATCAAATGAGCGCGATTCTTCCTCTCTCTCCTCTAGAAAATCCAATGCCAAAAGCCTTGGCAGATGCCCCGATTGGTATTTTTGATTCAGGTATCGGTGGGCTTTCTATTGCACAGGAAATTGCCAATTATTTGCCAAATGAACGTATTGTTTATTATGCCGATACTGCACATGTCCCTTATGGCCCACGGACGGATCAAAATATTCGTGAATTAACTGCGCAAGCAATCGAGTGGTTATATCGTCAAGGTTGTAAAATCGCAGTTGTGGCATGTAATACCGCTTCAGCATTTAGTCTGGATTATTTACGTGATCATTATGGTGAAAACTTTCCTATTGTTGGGCTGGTGCCTGCTTTAAAGCCAGCAGTGCTACAAACCCAGTCTAAAGTGGTTTCAGTTTTGGCTACACCTGCCACTTTTCGTGGAAAATTGATCAAAGATGTGATGCAGCGTTTTGCAGAACCTGCCAATGTTGAAGTACTGACGATTACCAATCTTGAACTGGTTCCCTTGATTGAATCTGGACGTTATAACAGTTTGGAATGCAAACATAGCCTGCAAAAGGTTTTAGATCCAGTCATTGCCAAAGGTTCAGATTATTTGGTGTTGGGCTGCACCCATTACCCTTACTTAAAACAAAGTATTCAAGAATTATACGGCCCTCAGCTTAACTTAATTGATTCTGGATTAGCGGTTGCACGACAAACGGCGCGTATATTGTTAAAAAATGAGTTAATATCAAGTAGCTTGCAAGAAAAAGGGGTGCGTTTACAATGTTTTGTGAGTGGGGGAAATGCAAAACAATTAGAAAATGTCATCAGACATCTCATACAACCAAAAATTACATGGTCTGTAGAAAATATTGTTGAAAAACTCGGCTAATTCTTTCAATATTGAACAGATTTAATATATTTTCATAAGTGTAGGGCATATCCAACTTAAAGCTCATGGATGGATTTAAGTAGGGTGTGACAAGAATGGGTTAACCTATGCTCGATAAACGGTATCAAGTTTTTATTACAACATCTGGCAAAGAAATGCAGCCAGAACGGATGGTCGTGTCACAAACCCTTATAGGGATGGGTTTTTTTTCTTGGGGATTAGAACAACGGACACCATTAAGTACCGCATTTGCACGTCGTCAGATAGATGACTGTGATTACGTTTTATTGTTGTTGGGGAGTCAGTACGGTGAACAATCTGTTTCAGGGGTGAGTTATTTACATCTTGAATATATTTATGCGGTGACCAAACAGAAACCAATTATTGTATTTATGCATGAGAGTCCTGAATTTCGCGAACCGCATTTAAAAGAAGAAAGTACGCTGCTAAAAGAAAAGTTTAATGAATTTAGACATCAACTACAAAAAGAAGTTGAGCAAGTCGTTAGCTATCGAACTTTACGAGATTTAGAACTTGCGGTACGTTCATATATGCCACAAATGCTAGAGCGCTATCCTGTTGTAGGATGGGTAAGACCTCAGAATATTCAAGTCCTACAAGATGAGATTGATCGTTTAAAAGCGAAGTTGGCGCATATTTCCGTAGAGCAAGGGAAAAAAGAAGCAGATCCATTTTTAACTTTACCCAAAGTTTCATTACATGAAGTGTTTAATTTTGATTATCGAATGCATGCCTATCAAGATGGTAATTTTAAAGAGTTATCGCCAGCGCGTGAGATGACTTGGGCTGAGCTGTTAAAAATCTTATCAGTTGAATTTAGACAACCGACGTCTGAGGATTTTTTCTCTAAAGTCTTAAACGAATATTTGAATAATACGGGTTTAACCGACGCACAAGTGGTGATGCCACGTGCCCATGCTGTGTCTAGAGCGCAGATTAATGTGCGTTCATTGCATACGATTAAGCAGCAAGTCCGTCAAAATGAATGGATCATTCCTGTGGGGCGTGATGATCGTCAGCGTATGCTATGGCAGATGACAGATAAATGCGTAAAATTACTTGAAAATTCACAACGTATTAGCAGTCGCTCTTCAATTTTTTAAGTTAAATAAATTGAGTGAGTCAAGATAAAAAATTTTGTTTAGATAAAGACTCTGTTAAGCTGATCATACGAGATAAACTATTGTGTAAATCGGGTGAAAATGTCTTTATCTAAACCTAAAGTTCTGATTATTATTGCCAATTTAGGGACACCAGATGCGCCTACAGCTCCAGCTGTTCGGGCTTTTTTAAAGCAGTTTTTATCAGATCAGCGTGTCATCGAAATTCCCAAAATTTTATGGGCAATTATTTTAAATGCATTTGTTCTGCCTTTTCGACCAACGCGTGTTGCTGAAGCTTATGCACAAGTCTGGTCAAATGATTCACCTATGCGTGAAATTCTATTTGAACAAGTTGAATCGCTACAAAAAAAATTAATAAGTACCAATGCTGATTTAGATTTAGAGATTGTGCCAGCAATGACCTATGGGCGACCAGGTATTGATGCTGTATTGAATGATGCGAAAAACAAGCAGTATGACCATATTATTCTTTTTCCGTTATTTCCACAGTATTCGGCAACATCAACCGCCCCTTTATATGATGCCGTTGCACAATGGTTGTTAAAGCAACGCAATATCCCGGGTTTAAGTTTTATTCGAGATTATTATCAACACCCACTTTATATTCAGGCGCTAGCCAACAGTGTGCGTGATTATCAGCAGCAATATGGACCAGCCACTAAACTGTTGATGTCTTTTCACGGGATCCCACAGCCTTATGCAGATAAAGGTGATCCTTATGCAGAGCGTTGTCGTATCACTGCACTTAAGGTGGCACAGCTGTTGAATTTAAGAGACGACCAATGGGCGATCAGTTTCCAATCCCGTTTTGGCAAACAAGAATGGGTAAAACCTTATACCGACCAGCTCTTACAAGAGTGGGCAGTGCAAGGTGTTGAATCTGTTCAAGTGTTAAGCCCTGCATTTTCGGCAGATTGTTTAGAAACCTTGGAAGAGCTGGCGATTCAAAATGCTGAATTATTTTTAAAAGCAGGGGGCAAACACTATGCTTACATTCCTGCATTAAATAGCCGTGCGGATCATATTGACTTATTTGAGCAACTTTTACAGACTCAATTGAATACACTCAAGTTTCATTTACAGGTATAGGGTTTTTTAGGAAAATTATCATGTTACAAGTCAAGATTGTACCCGTTACTGCATTCGCCCAAAATTGTTCTATTGTTTGGGATTCGGAAACCAAAGAAGCGGTATTGATTGATGCTGGTGGTGAGCCTGAGAAATTAAAACAAGAAGTTGAAGCATTAGGACTGACAGTCAAAGCATTGTGGTTAACACATGGTCATTTGGATCATGCTGGTGCGGTAGGTGCATTGGTCAAAGAATGGAATGTGCCTGTGATTGGTCCGCATAAAGAAGACCTGTTTTGGTTAGAAATGATTCAAGAAGTATCTGCCCGTTATGGATTTCCAATTCCTGAGCCTGTTCATGTCAATCAATGGTTAGAGGGTGGCGAAAAGTTAAGCTTAGGGGGTGAAGAGTTTGAAGTGCGTTTTGCACCAGGACATACACCAGGCCACGTCATTTTTTACAATGCCAAATATGGTGTGCTTTGGACAGGAGATGTACTGTTTAAAGGTTCAATTGGCCGTACTGACTTTCCAAAAGGCAACCATCAACAGCTCTTAGAGTCAATTCAGCGTGAATGTTTTACCCTGCCTGATGAAACTCAATTTATTTCAGGGCATGGTCCAATGAGTACCATTGGTTTTGAAAAGCAACACAATCCTTTTGTGGCAAGTAAAGCGGGTTAAGTATTCGCTGTCTGACTTCATTATAAAAAATAATTAATAATAAAATTGTGAAGTCGTAGATGATTTATTCATCATTGTTTTTCTAATTCAATATTTTATATATGATTAAATGCACGATAAGCCACTTAAATAGTCATGTAAATTATGCTTAGATAAATCGATTAAAGAACAGTGTTTATATTTCTTATTTCACAATAAAGCTTTTAGACATTACTTAATCTATCATTGAAATAAGAGGGACTATTTTCATGATAATATTCAAGAATAGTTGTATTCATTGAAATTAAGTTACTTAATTATTTTAAATCATTTTTATTTTATCATTTCCAATTTGAGTAATAATATTATAGTTGCAAATAAAATCCCGATTGCTAGAAGAGAAAAATCAAGAATATATACTCCAATAAAAGTAAAAAATACACATAAAATTGCTAAGAGAGCGACAAAAAATTTTAAGCCTATTGACACCTTGACTACTCCACCTTTCATGATGAGTTGAAACTGATTAGACTTTATACAAGTGTGAAAACAAGCTGTATGATATCGCGATATATTCAAAAATAAATGCTTATTGTAAAGTGTAATTGTAAGTTTTTTTAAAATTTTCTAAACAAGAATAAAGTATAGGTAATTAAAGTAAGTGTAGTTTGCTGAAGCTTTTCAGAAAGCTTCAGAATCCTCTGCTTGAGGTGCATCTTCTGTAGGTAATGTATAGTCTCCATTGGCCCAAGCACCTAAATCAATGAGTTTGCAACGTTCAGAGCAAAATGGACGAGATTCATTACCCGCCCAAGTAGACGGTTCGCCGCATCGAGGGCAAGGAAAAGTTTTAGACATATGGAAATCCTCATTTAAAAAAGCAAAAGTCGCAAAGAGTTGTTAAACTTGTGAACGATTTCTTGTTAGTTTGATCTGATTATGTCGATTCGTCAATTTCAAGCACAGCGTATGCATGCTCCTCGTGATTTTCAATGTATTGAAAATAACCCAATTTGTGTAGAAATTGGGGCAGGAAAGGGCAAACATGCTTTGCTCTTTTCTGAACAGCACCCTGAACTGAAATTGATTGCGATAGAAAGAACCCGTGAAAAATTTATTGCCATGCAAAAACAGCATCAGCTGGAAGGTCAAACAAATTTAACCCCTATTCATGCTGATGCATTGCCATGGGTGGTGCATGCACTTTATCCCAATCAGGTACAACAGTTTTTTATTCTCTATCCAAATCCAGAACCGCATAATCCTGCGCAGCGCTGGTTAAATATGCCTTTTTTTGAATTTTTGCTTTCCAGATTATCTCCAAATGGCAGTATCACGTTAGCCAGTAATATTCCTGAATATATTGCTGAAGCAGAACAGCAACTAAAAGATGTTTGGAAACTGC
This sequence comes from Acinetobacter legionensis, assembly GCF_048552295.1. NCBI lineage: Bacteria > Pseudomonadati > Pseudomonadota > Gammaproteobacteria > Moraxellales > Moraxellaceae > Acinetobacter > Acinetobacter legionensis. The sequence goes on along the minus strand of NZ_JBIMCW010000006.1, from coordinate 178,387 downwards.
CTTATGAAAAACAAACGATTGCATCAGATTCAGCACGTACGCATTTTGAAATTAAATATTTAGAACGTGGTGAATTGTGTCAGCAATTGATTATTGCTAAACCTGAACACTATCAAACTCGTTTTGATGAGGTCGGACCACGTCAGGGTCAAAGTGTTGACTACCAATCAGAGCCGTCTGATGCCAATTAAGAAAATTGCCATCATCGGGGCAGGGCCAGCAGGTTTAATGGCTGCAGATGTTTTAAGTCAGTCTACAACTGATTATGAAGTTCATGTTTTTGAACAGAAACCTTCTGCTGCACGTAAATTTTTGATGGCTGGAAAGACGGGGCTGAATATTTCCCATGCAGAAGCATTTGAACAATTTATTCAACGTTATGATCATGGGGAATGGTTAAGACCTTGGGTTGAAAAGTGGGATGCGACATGGATTCAAAATTGGATGCATCGCTTAGGAATTGAATCCTATGTGGGAAGTTCAGGGCGAATTTTTCCTGTAGAAATGAAGGCCGCTCCTTTGTTACGTGCTTGGTTAAAGCAATTGGCAGTGCAGTACGTTCAATTTCATTATCGTCATCAAATAACCGATTTAAAGCAGCAACAACTCGAAATTCTTGATCTCAGGAACAATCAAGCACAGCAGTTAGATTTTGATGCGATTATTCTGGCATGCGGTGCTGTGTCATGGTCACGTTTGGGCAGTGATGGCGCATGGCAAAAGTGGTTGCCTGCTTCTGAAATTGAAGCGTTTCAAGCGAGTAATGCCGGTGTGGTTCGGGCATGGTCAAACTATATGCAACCTGTCTTTGGTCAGCCTCTTAAACGCGTAGACGCTTGGGTAGATAATTCTGCAAAGACACAAGGTGATATTGTGATTACCCATTATGGACTAGAAAGTGGCTTAATCTATAAGCAGGGGCGATTATTACGTCAGTTGGTACAGCACAATCAACCCCTGTCGATTTATCTGGACTTGTTACCTGATCAAACTGTTCAACAACTTACTCAGAAATTGCAGCCGTCCAAAAAGCAATCCAGTACCAATATCTGGCGCAAAGCAGGTTTAGATACAGTTAAAGCGAATCTGATTCGTGAATTGGTTGATAAATCGGTTTGGAACAACCCAGAAAAATTAGCACAACAGATTAAGCATTTAAAAATTGAGTTAGAAGGATTTCGCCCCATTGAAGAAGCAATCAGTTGTGCAGGGGGTATAAAGCAAGCCGTATTAACTCAGCATTTACAACTTAAATCCAATCCCTCAGTATTTTGCTGTGGTGAAATGTTGGACTGGGATGCTCCGACAGGAGGATATTTGTTAACTGCGTGTTTTGCGACAGGGCGTGCTGCGGGTGAGGGTGTACATCAATATCTCAATAGATGAGATTAGGCAAAAAAAATGATGGTGTTTTGATTAAAAACGCGACTTTTATGCTAGTTTGATGCTATTGCCAATAGCCTTTGAAATAGGGAGATTTTCTCAATGTCTGCTGAAAAAATATACACAGGAAGTTGTTTGTGTGACGGTATTCACTATGAGATTCATGGTGAAATTGGAGACGTGATTGAGTGTCATTGCCAACGTTGTCGTAAAGCCAATGGTACAGCATTTGCGACCAATGCACCAATTCAAAAAGCAGATTTTAAGATTACCAAAGGTGAGGAATTACTGAAAAAATTTGCATCGACAGCAACAACAACACGTTGTTTCTGCCAAGAATGTGGCTCACCGATCATCAGTATTAAAGCAGAAACACCAGATACCTATCGTTTAAGAATTGGAACTTTAGATACAGCTTTAGAACAGAAGCCAACAATGCATATTTTTACTGCTTATAAAGCAGAGTGGGATACCATTTGCGACGGTTTACCTCAATATGATGAGCGTCCATAACCGTGTAGAAAGGGATCGAATAGATCCCTGACTTAATTGTATTGTTGTTATTTTGCAGTTAAAGCATTGCCTTCAAATTTGATGCCATTCCAGCCATTTTGCATAAATTGGCGAATGTTCTGATGGTCTGTTGCATCAGGCGTTGCTAAAACAGCAGCATAATGCTCTGCAAATAGATTCAGTGTTTGTTGTTGATCTAAATCATTTAATTGTGCAAAAGAAAAAACTTTAGCACTGCCTTGGTTCTCTGTGGCAGCATTATGCTGTTGACCATTTTGAAATGCAGTCGGTGTGTGGGTATAACGAGCTTCAATATGACTGATGACATCTGCAAATTTTGCATCGCCTGCTTGAAGTTGTTTCAATAATTCTTGAGCCATGATGTGAAAATTCCGTGTTAAATCGTGCCAATATCATAGCCTATGGTTAAATAATTCAGTAATGCTATTTAATATTTTGAGATGGGCCAATCTTTAACCATATTTGCTAAAATAACAGCATCGAAATCCATAAAAATAGGTCGGTATGAATCGTCATAATATTAAAAATAAAGATTCAAACTTTATTTTGAGCCTGATCGGTCTTTTTGCTGAACGCCCATTATTATTAAAACTACGCCGTATCTTGATGGGTTTTATTCCTTTTCTACAGCTACAAAGTCAGGTCAAGAATCTTGTGTATTTGTCGTGGTTGGTGGATATAGATCAAGTTCGTTCACGCTATCCACAGCCTATTCAGTTATGGGAAAAGCAAGGGAAAACGATTTTTACCATACTGATATATCAGCATGAACATTTTGGTTTTTCTTTTTTAGGTCCATTACGTAAATTGATGCCATCACCGAAACAAAGCAATTGGCGCTTTTATATTGCCCCTATACAACAGGATAAAACGGTGATTTTCGAGCAAGTTGTGATTGACCAGCAGCTTTATGTTTTGAGTGGGCGTTTGGCAAGTGATGCGATGCCAGCACAATATGCAAAGAAATTTGTTCACCAAGTCTCTGAACAGCTGATTCAAACAGAGCTTGAACTTGATCCAGTTTATCAATTATCCAGCACGGTTCAAATCAATACAGATCCGCGCTTACCTGAGGCGTGGCAAAATTTATTCTCTTCATGGGATGAGGCCATTCAATATCTGGCTGAACAAGACCATGCATGGGTAGAATGGGTCGATCAACCTGAAAAACTATCACAAGGGGATATTGAAATGCCTTTTGATTTTAGTCAGGTTCTGCCTGCGCAAGTGCTTAATATTGCTTGCCCCTTGCTACAACAATGGGGTGTTCGTGAACAAGATGTATTTGCCTTTGTTGTGCCAACTTTGGACTTTTATGTCAGAAATGAGTTGCCACTTAAATTAGATCGTTAAGCTTCTCCATGTTAATCTGTGGATAACTATCCGCTTATACACAAGCTGCTTATAAACAAGCTGAGCTGTAAAAAATCGGATGGTGGGTAAATGCGTTTTTTAAAAAGTTTTAAGGATATCTAAACATGAATTGGCTATTGGTCGCATGCGGTGGGGCAATTGGTGCAAGTTTACGTTATGGTGCAGGGTTTATTATTTCTAAACCACATAGCCTATTCCCTTGGACAACATGGTCGATCAATATCTTGGGCTGTTTCTTGGCTGGGATTTTTTTTGCTTTTACCCAACGCTATCCTATTTTACAGAATGAAACTCGATTATTTTTAATGGTTGGAATCCTCGGCGGTTTTACAACTTTTTCCAGTTTTGGTCTGGAAACATTCCAGCTGATTCGGCAGGGACAGTTTCCAATTGCTTTGGCTTATACTGTTTCTAGTGTGATTGTTGGTGTGATCTGTTTAGCGATAGGCTTTTATATTTTTCAAATGCTTTTATCCACAAAATAATGTGCAATATTCAAAATGAAAAAGCCTAAGCTGAGGGAAGCTTAGGCTTAGACACAACATACAGTTCAATTAACGTTTAAAACGGGCAAAGCGTTTATTGAAGTTGGCAATACGACCTTCATTGCTTGCCTGACGAATTTCACCTGTATAGAAAGGATGTGAAGCACTGGATATATCGAGTGTGACATAAGGATATTGTGTGCCTTCATATTCTTTGGTGTTTGTTGTCTTGATCGTACTACCAATAACAAAGTATGCATTGGCATTGGTGTCATGAAATAACACTTGACGATATTCTGGGTGGATACCTTGGCGCATGGTTTTAACCTCTAATTATTTAAATACAGTGCAATGTTATAATATTACATTTGGTTTGTAAAGTACTTCATTTGATGGGTATTCTTGTTGTCTAGCGGATTTGAAAAAAGTGAGATAAAAAAAGAAGCCTAAGCAGGAGGATCTGGCTTAGACTTCAAATATAAGTTTAATGTAAAGCTCTATTCTTAAAATTAGATGAAGCGCATAACGAAATTTTTAAAATAAATGTGTTGATCCTGTCACTTTTAAATAAATTGGATGCAGTCGATTTCAATAAAAAACTTAGTCTTGTAAAGGCACCAGCTCTTCAAAGAGGTCTTTTAAATTATCATTGACTTTAAGTTGAATCAGATTCCAGTATTGGCCTGAAATTGTCCGATTTACCATTAAAGTATCTGGTGATGGTTTGAATACATCCCAATATTTTAACGATTTTTTCACCAGTTTGATGCCATCATGATGTGCTGAATTTTCAGCAAAATCATAATGTGTGGTCAATGGTCGTAATAAAATTTCAAGCCATGCCTCATATAACTCTACTGGAAATTTACCTTTTTCAGCTAACGCATCTAAAACGGTTAAATGCTCTTCAATCGTCACAATATCTTGTTTTCGTGCAGCTCTGACCAAGGCTTTAAAATGAGTAATGATTTCATTGGATAAGGTTTTTACACCACCAAAATCGTAAATGATCACACTGCCGTCTTCACGGAAAGCAAAGTTGCCAGGATGAGGGTCGCAATGGAAACGTTTTAAGAAGAAAATCTGTTGACCCAATGCCAATATTAAGCGTCGACCAATTTCATTGCGCACAGATAAATCCCAAGTACTTGCAGTCTCAATACTTTCACCTTTTTCAAGGCTTAGGGTTAAGATGCGACGACTCGAATAGTCTGTAAACACTTTGGGAATAATAATTTTTGTGTCCAAAGCTTGATGGAATGTTCTAAAAACTTGTAAGTTTTGTGCCTCAATTTCGTAATTGAGTTCTTCATGTAAGCTGTCTTGAATTTCTTTAAATAAGCGATCTTGTAATTTTTTATCTACTTTTAAAACACCCATTAAGCGTAATGCCAAACGAACCTGTTTTAAGTCACTTTCACATGCTTCATCTACCCCAGGATATTGTACTTTGACCACAACTTCAGTGCCATTTTTTAACATGGCTTTGTGAACTTGGCCAATAGACGCTGCTGCGAAGGGTTGTTCCTCAAAATGCAGAAATGTTTGATCAATCGGTTTGCCTAGCTCGCGTTCTACTTGTTGTTTAATTTCGGCATATGGCATTGCAGGCGCTTGACGTTGCAATTTAGCGATTGCTCGTGCGACTTCAGGTGGAAAGATATCTTTATATTGCGAGGCGATTTGACCAACTTTCATCACAGCACCTTTCATTTCTCCTAAGGTATCTGCAATTTGAACACCAATATCTTGGAACAGCTTACTGCGGGCTTCATTTTTTTGTTCTTCATCCGCATTAAAGTTACGAATTGAATTTGATACCGTTTTCGTCGCGATACTTGCAGTCATACTCGCAAGTTTCATAAAGCGGCGACCTGGGGTACTGGTACTTTTCGACATTCGTAACTATCCTTTAATTGGGATTAAACGTTTAATTCATTTTGATCATAGGCGACTATTGTTAAACTGCCTACTCTAATTTGTTAAGCGTTTGTTTCTACTTGGCTATTTTTAATCTTAAAATATCCAGCATGCTATCGGTCTCTTCTCAGTGGTTTTGGATTAAAATATTCTTCAATATTTTAATCGTTGTTGGATCATGAAAGTTTATCGTTATTTAACTGGTAAGGATGATGTGAATTTCTGTGCACGGGTCAGTAAAGCTTTAAATGACGGCTATGAGTTATATGGTTCTCCAACGATGACGTTTAATGGAACTGATGTCATTGTCGGGCAAGCCATTGTAAAAGAGGTTGGCAATGAATCTGAGATGTCTGAAAAGTTTCAGCAAGCCTATCAGCTTCAATCTGAGTAAAATAAAGTACACTTATAAAAAATAATGCTGTATTTAAACAGCATTATTTTTTAGCTAAACGCTTTAAATCAAATAAATCTAAATTAAGCCTGACTTAACCTTTTATTATTGGTATATAAGCGTGTCAGTAATAAAACACAGGCAATCGTGAGTCCGATAATCAGTCCTGTCCAGACCCCAGCTGCACCCATATCGGTATAACGTGCCAAATAAATCCCAACAGGGAAAGCGATGACCCAGTAGGCCAGCATGGTGATCCACATTGGGCCTTTGGTATCCTGCATTCCACGTAAGCAACCTGCAGCACTGACTTGCCATGCATCCATAAGTTGGTAACCAATCGCAAATAAAATTAAATATATTGCTGCTTGGGAAACATCATAGTCACTGGTATAAACAGACACAATCTGTGGACGAAGAATCAACAGGAGTAGCATGGTAATACAGGCGAATAAGGTACTGGTCATTAATCCAACTTTCTGCACTTTACGCATCGCATACCAATTCTTTTCACCATAATAAGTGCCCGTACGAATGGTCAGGGCTAAAGCCAATGACATCGGAATCATAAACAATTGCGATGTGATGGATAAGGCAATTTGATGTGCTGCAACGGTAACTTCACCAAGCGGACTGAGTACAATTGCACCTGTACTGAAAATACTGACCTCAAAGAAAATCGCCAAACCAATCGGCAATCCCAGTTTGAGAATGCGTTTAATCAGTACGCGGTCTATTTTCTCAAACATATTTAAGGGTTGTGTCGCTTGATAGCGTTTGGCTTTTAAAATATAGATGCTAATCGTGATGAACATGATCCACTGCAACAGGGCTGTTGCAAAACCACAGCCCGCACTTCCCAAGTGTGGAATCGGACCAAGCCCATACATAAAAATAAAATTGAGCGGAATTTGTACCACAAGTGCTACAAGGCTAATCACTGTAACTGGACGAGGATAGCCTAAAGCTTCTGAATAGCCGCGCAATGTTGAATACATGGTAAAAGCAGGCATACCAAAAGCAATTGCATGTAAAAACAAACTGGCTTTAGGCAATAAAGATTCAGGCACACCAACCAAAGGTAACAATAAAGGAATAATCTGTAAAATGAGCATACCAATAATACCCAGCAATAAGGCAACCCATAAAGACTGACGAACAATCGAAGGGATGTTTTCTGGAGTGCGTGCGCCATTGGCTTCTGCTACTAAAGGTGTAGTTGCGATCATGATGCCACTAAACAGCAGCATGACAGGAATCCATAAACCTACACCAACAGCAATTGCAGCGAGATCTTCGGGAGACATATGCCCAGCCATAATGGTATCAATCAATCCAAAGCCTGCCGCAGCAAACTGAGTGATTAATATTGGGAGCATTAAGTTAAAAAGTTGCTTTAATTCAAAGCGGGTAGTTGTGGCTTTTATCGATGCAGACACAGTAAATACTCGTTTTAAATGTGCTTAGAAAATAGATTGGTTAGCGTTGTAGAGTGAGAAGCACACCTATAAAAATCACCACGCCACCTAAAAGACGTTGCCAGTTGACTGGCGTTTTATCTGTACCCAGTAGTCCAAATTGGTCAACGATCATCGACATTGCAATTTGTCCAAAAATAATTAAGCCTGACAGGGTTAAAAAACCCAATTTCGGTGCAGTATAAATGCTCATACTGATTGCATAAACACCTAAACAGCCACCCAGCCAAAGATACCAAGGTATCAACGCTAAACTGGAAAGGGTTGGTCTTTGTTCAGCTTGTACAATCACCAAAATAGCGAGCAATAGTGTACCAACTAAAAAGGATAAAAGGGCAGCTTGTAATGGAGAGTGAAGATATTCACGTAGTTGAGTGTTAAGAGCTGTTTGAAAGGTCATGGCGATGCCAATACCCATAGTGAGTGGTAAAAGGAACAATAATTGACTCGATATTTTCAGCATTCTTCTTCATCTACTTTTATTGTTAATGTTTAGTCTAAAGCAAATTGATCACTTGTTCTAATCGGATGGTAGAAGTCATGTTAAAATAATCACTCTCTAAACTTGTTCTGAGCTTTCTTTGACTGATTTAACACCTCAAAATATACCTTTGTCGCTTTATATCCATATGCCGTGGTGTGTCCGTAAGTGTCCGTATTGTGACTTTAACTCACATGCTGTACCTGATGGGAAGCTGTCTTTAGATTTAGAGCAAGAATATTTGCTAGCATTGGTTGAAGACTTTAAAACCCAAGTGGATTTTGCTCAGGGACGTAAAATTCATAGTGTGTTTATTGGTGGTGGAACCCCGTCATTGATTTCTGCACAAGGTTATCAGTGGCTTTTTTCCCAGTTAAAAGCTTTAATACCGTTTGAGCAGGATTGTGAAATTACTTTGGAAGCCAATCCTGGGACAGTTGAACATGATCCTTTTGCAGACTATTTAGATGTTGGGATTAATCGTTTATCGCTTGGGGTGCAAAGTTTTAATCCTGATCATCTAACAAAGCTGGGGCGTATCCATTCCAATGATGATGCTGTTTCCGCCATTCAACATGCCAAACAAGCGGGTTTTCAACGCGTCAACGTAGATTTGATGCATGGTTTACCAGAACAGACTTTAGAACAAGCCTTGTATGACTTAAAACTTGCAGTCGAAAATGGGGCAACCCATATTTCATGGTATCAATTGACCATTGAACCGAATACGGTTTTTTTTCGCACTCAACCTATTTTGCCTGTAGATGATGTTCTGGAAACCATCCAAGAACAGGGAGAACAATATTTACAGGCCAATGGCTTTATCAATTATGAAGTGTCTGCATGGCGTAAAGAAAAACCGTCATCACATAATTTAAATTATTGGCAATTTGGCGATTATTTAGCGATTGGGGCAGGGGCACATGGCAAAATTACCCAAGCTGATGGTGTATACCGTTTTCAAAAAACCCGTTTGCCTAAAGACTACTTAGCCAAAGTGCCTGCTGAACATTTGCAATTTAAACGTATTGAAAAACAAGACATGCCTTTTGAATTTATGATGAATGCTTTACGTTTAAATGAGGGTGTTCATGCCCACATTTATCCTGAACGTACAGGGTTGAATTTGTCTGATTTAGATCAGGTAATTGGTTCATTAAAACAGCGTAAATTGATGTTGAATGATGACGCACAGTTGGCATGTACAGCGCAAGGTCATGTATTTTTAAATTCTGTGCTGGAAGAGTTTCTATAAATCTACAGCATAAAAATTTAGCTTTTGTTATGATCTGACTTAAAACAATAATCTATTAAAAGTTAAGGTCATCACAATGAATAAGTTTCTAATCAGTATGTTATTTGCTGTGGCAAGCCTATCACTGGCATATGCAAAAAACGATGTTCCTCAATTTAGCGACTATCCTGTGAAGGCTGTGTATACAGGCAAGACCGCGAAACTTGATCTTTCAGATCCAAGTGCCAATATGTTCCGCACTCGACTAAGAGAAGCATTAACACAAAAACCAGATTTTGCCGGTGAATATGTCACCACCATGTGGGGCTGTGGCGGGGGATGTAGAGTCTATTCTTTTGTCAATAAACGTACGGGTCAGCTTTTAGCGGATGGCTTTGGTGGGGAGGAACGGACTGAAGATGTGGTTGCAACACGTCCAAACAGCCGTCTCTTGGTCACACAAGAAGAGCATATGAATCAAAACTATGAAGTGGATCAAGTGACTACACGTTTTTATGTGCTCGAAAAAAATCGATTTAAGTTGATTAAAACCATTACTCAACCCGCTTCTAAAACTCAATAGTAGGGGATGACAGAATTATCTGTTGGCTTTTAAACAGGTCAATTTTTAAAAGCATTAAAGCAAGCGCTTAAGGGCATTTTTAAGTTCAGGCTTTCAAGGATGGGCTTCTGCTACAAGTAAATGAATATCACTGTAGTGCAGCTTGCACTGTTATATTTAAAAAAACAAAGAGCGCCGTAGCGCTCTTTGTTTTTTCAGAAATCTTAAATTTTAGTAATCAAAACTAAAATGTTCTGCATCAAGTGCCATCATGGTACGAGATGGATTTACCATAGACTCAGCATGACCTTGTGAACGTGGTAATAATTGTTCAAAGTAGAAATCTGCAAGTTTGATTTTTGCTTTATAGAACTCAGGAACTTCGGCACCATTACCAGACGCTAGTTTTTCAGAAGCGACTGCTGCTTGTTGAGCCCAGTAGTAAGCCATCATTGCATAACCAGAGAACATCAAGAAATCCACAGAAGCAGATGATACGATTTCGCGGTCTTTACGTGCTGCAAGCATAATACGTACAGTCAAAGCGTTCCATTGCGCACAGATCTTGGTTAAATCCCAAGCAAAACGACGCATATATTTGTTACGTGCATGTTGACCACAGAATTTCAAGATTTCAGCGGTATATTCACGAACCACTTTACCTTTAGATGAAAGCAGCACTTTACGACCAATTAAATCAAGTGCTTGGATACCTGTCGTACCTTCGTACAAAGTCGCGATACGTGCATCACGTGCAATTTGTTCCATGCCATGCTCTTTGATATAGCCATGACCACCAAACACTTGCATACCCAAATTCGCAGATTCAAGCCCCATTTCTGTTAAGAAACCTTTGAGAATTGGGGTATAGAAACCAAGCTTATCATCATATTCTTCAAATTTTGCTTGATCACCTTGTAACATTGCATCAGTCATTTTATCTGCAAGTTGAGCGGCATGATAAATCATTGCACGACCGCCTTCTGCAAATGCTTTTTGAGTCAAAAGCATACGACGTACATCTGCATGGTGAATGATTGCATCAGCCACTTTGTCTGGATCTTTTTTACCAGATAGAGCACGCATAGACATACGGTCTTTTGCGTATGGTAAAGCACCTTGGAATGATAATTCCGCGTGAGCAAGGCCTTGTACAGCAGTACCAATACGCGCCGTGTTCATGAAGGTGAACATTGCATGTAAGCCTTTATTCACTTCACCAATCAGATAGCCTGTTGCGCCATCAAAGTTTAATACTGCTGTAGCAGATGCACGAATTCCCATTTTGTGTTCAATAGAACCACAAGTCACAGGATTACGTTCACCCACTGTACCTTCAGCTGTAGGGATGAATTTAGGCACAATAAACAATGAAATACCTTTAGTCCCTGCTGGTGCATCTGGAAGACGCGCAAGAACGATATGGATAATATTTTCAGTTAAATCATGTTCACCCGCAGAGATGAAGATTTTTGTCCCTGTAATCGCGTAAGTACCATCAGCATTAGGTTCAGCCTTAGTTTTTACTTGACCTAAGTCTGTACCACATTGTGGTTCAGTCAGACACATTGTTCCTGACCATGTACCCGCAGTCAGGTGTGGCATATAGGTATTTTTTTGTTCGTCTGTACCAAATTGCAGGATGGTATTCATACATCCCATGCTCAAACCTGGGTACATGGTGAATGACCAGTTTGCAGTCCCCATCATTTCAGATTTGATTAGGTTTAATGACATCGGTAAACCTTGGCCACCAAACTCTTCAGGATAAGACAGGCCTTGCCAGCCGCCTTGAATAAATTGGTTATAAGCTTCTTTAAAACCTTTTGGTGTCGTGACTTCACCATCTTTAAAATGACAACCTTCTTCGTCACCAGATTGATTCAGCGGAGAAAGTACATTTTCACAAAAATCTGCAGCACCTTCTAAAATCATATCGACAGTATCAGCATCGGCATTTTCGCCAATTGATAGTGTTTTATAATGTGCAGAATAGTCAAAAACTTCATTCATTAAAAAACGTATGTCACGGAGCGGCGCTTTATATGCTGGCATGTGTTTAATCCTAATTTAAAAATAGTTTTGGATTTTCAATCTATAGCTTCATTATTCATAATCATATGGGAATTACATTGATAAGACTCTCTAAAAAAATTGTCAGAAATGCGAATTTGGTAGAAAAAGCACATGTGAATTTGTTGATTTTTTGATAGTCTTGTACACTTTGTTTTTTATTGTTTCATTGTTATTTTTATTGTCATTATAATATTCAAGTGGGTAGATCTATCATGCATTTAAAAAAATTAACATTGTGTTTATTGGGTTTGAGTTTATCAGCATGTTCTACACATGTGATTAAAAGCAATGCTTTAAATGCAGATCAAGACGCTCCGCAACGTGCAATTCAAGGGTTTAATGCCTTATATGAATATCCAAATTTTGATTACCGTGGACAAGTTAAGGTTCGACTTGATAGCGTTCAGAAAGCCAACACAGCTGATACAAAACAATTAGATACTACAATTGAAAAAAAGGTCAATCAATACCTGAAAGATCAAAAAATCAAGTTAACCGATGCGCAAAAAAAAGATCTTTATCAAGCAATTGCTAAACAGGACTCAAAGTATTTTAGTCGTTTTGCTGGTATGGGCGCAGATGTTGTACAAAATATCGTGAATGATTTGCAGATTCGTTATGATGGAACGGTAAATTATCGTCAGAAAATGGCATCGTTTAACTTAGAGACACTGTATAAAAAACCCAACCTCTCTGTGGAAATGCGTATTCCTACAGTTTTGGATTTAAATAATTATAAATTCTATACGCATATCTATTCTTTGATGCCTTATTTGGCTAATTCACAAGATCAGAATAAATATGCCTATTATGATTTTTCTAAATATAAAGATGATATTGCCAAGGTAAATGGAAAAGCCTTGGTTGAGTTGCTTAAACAATCAGGCGCAACCTCTTATTTAATTGCTTCCCCGAATCAAATTGAAAATCTTGCGGTGAGTTCAGCTGAGAAGCAAACAGGTGTGGTTGAAAAAATCCGCTTGAATACCACCATTGAAGAAATGTTTTTGCAAGGTCAATTGTATTCTACAGTAAATCGTCAATATTTCATGAATTCAGTGCTTGGATTGAGCGCTACTAATATTGCAAAACTATTAGATACTACAGGAGAAAGCCAATCTAGCGATGATGCTAACGAAGCGGCACAAGCTGCAATGAAAGCAGTAGAAGAAGCCTCAGCGGGGATCAATACTGATGATGCGGGAGTGGCTGATGCCGCTAGCGCCATGTATCAACTTTATAGTGCAGTCAATCGTCAATCTCATGACGCGTCTGAAGAAGAGGTGGATGCAGTTTATGCAGATGCACAAGACGCGGCTAAAAAAGCAGTTGAAGATGACGAAGACTATGCCACTAGCCAAGCTTCTGATGCTGCTGAGCAGGAAGATGACAATGTTGAAGCTGAGTCTGAAGACGTATCAGCAGCGCGTCAGAAAATTTTAACTGAACAACAGTGTGAAGATTTAACAAAAGCAAAAGCTCATCCACGTTTTGGTGATGTGGAATATTGCCAGTATCATTATGAAATTGATGTTTTAAGTACTGAACAAAAGGATGATGCATCTTCAGCCAGCAAAACTTTACAGCAGCAAAGTAATGCAGCGCTTGTCAAAACCTTTACAGGCTATGCGAAAGACCAGTTGGTTGATGCTCAACAATTTAAACAATTGTGGAATCAACATCATACTGAAGTTGAAGCCAGTTTGCCGGCTAAAAACAAACGTAATCCTTTAATCGTTGATCTGTCTTTAGATAACAAAGGCCGGGCGGTAAAAGTAGATTATGATTTGGGTGTGGATTTTGATAAATTAAATCGTAAGCTGAATGTTAAGATGGATATGCAATTCCTTAATTATGGAAATGCCAGCAAGATCGACCAGAGTGTTTTACAGCAAGCCAAACCATTTAAAGACATCTTTAAAGGCAGCATTATGGAGCAAGCTGTAGGTGGTATTGCGGGTGTTTCAGGTGATACAGGCAGCCGTTCAGAACAAAAATACTTAACTTTAGATGAGCGTTTAGCACAGTTGGCTGAACAGGTGTTTGCACAAACGGGTTCCTATGAAAAAACCTATAAAGCGGTATTTATTGCCAAACTGACTGCAGAAAAACCTGAGCTAATCAAACAATACTCTGCTCAAGATTTACAGGAAATTGCGGCAGTCTACGCTTATTCTTATTCTGATGAAGGGATTTACAATCCAAAAGGCCAGACTTTAAAGCAGATCCAAGCTTTACAGAAAAAACATCATTTGGAAGATGACCACCAATATGATGATGGACTTGGAAATGCTGTTGATGAGATCGTGGCTAAAGTCTGGAAAGATAAGCAAAGTGTTTTAGAAATTCAGAATTTAGTTAAGAAATACAAAACCACTGAAGCTGTTTTTGTGCAATATTATATGCAGAAGTTTGAAGCAGAAAATGAGATTGAAAAAGGGCAACGTGCTGACTTTATCAAAACAGCGAAGATTTTAGCCAAGTCTTATACTGCATTTAAACGTAATAAATTTAACGATCAGGTAGTGGCTGGCTTGGATCAAGACGCGACTGAATTTATTGATTATGATTTATTTAAGCAAACCTATCAGATCTTGAGTGATGCCAAGTTAAAGTAATTGATCTTGGTTTGGTTAAAAAGAACCTCAATTGAGGTTCTTTTTTATTGATTTTTTAAAACAAAGATACATCCATGATTAAAGAAAATCTTTTAAATTTGGACGAACCCCATTCCAAATATAAAATGCTTCGATGGCTTGTCCAACCAACATACCGAAGCCTTCTGAGCTTGGAATCTGGCGCGCTTTGGCTTGATCGATAAAACTTGAAGGTTTGCCATATGCCATTTCATAAGCATGGTGAAAGGTTAAGGTTTCAGGAAGAATCAGTGCATCACCCGTTAAGCTTGCCGAAGTCGCATTGATAACAAGATCAAATTGCCCATCTAATTCATCTAGGCTACAAGCGGAAAGTTCTGCTTCAGGAACAGCGCTTTGTAAATCTGCCACCAATTGTTCCGCACGTGAACGGGTACGGTTGGCAATCACAATCATTTTAGCCCCCGCTTTTACCAAAGGGTAAACCACACCGCGAGTTGCACCGCCTGCACCAATAATCAAAATATCTGTGTTTTCTAAAGTCCAGTCCAATGCTTTAATCGCATCGACTAAACCTTGTCCATCTGTATTGTCACCATGCAAAATGCCGTTTTCCATCCAAAGCGTATTGACTGCCTTAGCGATTTTTGCACGTTCTGTCAGTTGTTGGCATAAGGCAAAAGCTTGTTCTTTAAATGGCACAGTAACATTCATACCTATGCCATTGTGTGCAAAAAATTCATTAACACTTGCAGTAAAGCCATCGAGTGGGGCAAGACGTTTTACATAGTTGAGATCAATACCAGTCTTTTCTGCAAAGGCATGGTGTAGTTCAGGTGAACGAGAGTGTTCAATCGGATTTCCAATGACTGCGAATAGTTTACTCATGCCAAATGTCCAAGTATTGATTGTATTGATTTTTAGAGAATCTCGACAATATACTTGAAAATGGATGATACAACCAAACTATATGCAGTTTAGCTTATGCTAAAATTTGAATAAATTGATGATTTAGAGCTCTTTTTTAATCGCGCTAAAGCTGGTTTTTAAGAGGAAGGTTTTTTGGGAAATGTTGTGCTTTAAAAAAGATGCTTATGGGTTGCAAACTGACTCTAAGAAGTCAAGAAAAATCATAGCAAAAACAACAAGAAATCCAGCAGATAATACAACACTAGAGGTAATCGAGATGCTGTCAGAGAGATGGTTGTTAGAGATAATAGTGGTTGAAATAGAGCATGCTAATAAAAATAAAATACTGAATGAAAGTGTAACCTTGTGATTTTCTAATAAATTCCTCATACCTACCTCTGGTTTCTACCGCTATAATAATCTTTAATGCTAAGACTTTTTTCAAAAAAATTAAGGAAATTTTAAGGTTGGTATCTTAGCCAAGTTCGAACATATATTAAATTAAAAAAGTGTCCTAATCGTGAATTATTCTCATTTTAATTGTGAGTAAATCTTTCAAGACTTATTTTCTCAGAAGTATTCAACGGTTTAAGTTAAAAAGCTATCTTAAATGAAAGATAGCTTTTTAACGATGAAGCTTAAATTGCTGATGATTACTTTAATATGGACAACCAGTCTTTAGGCTTTAAATAATGATCAGTGAGGCGTTTTTCTGGGCTATTTTCATCCCATTCTGGGCGATAAGACCATGCAGCAAGTGGTGGCATGCTGACCAGAATAGATTCAATTCGCCCACCAGTTTGTAAGCCAAATAAAGTTCCACGATCATAAACCAAATTATATTCAACGTAGCGACCACGACGATACAGTTGGAAGTCTCGTTGGGCTTGTGTAAATGGTTTATCCTGATTTCTTTGGAAAATAGGCAAAATAGCATTTAAATAACCATGAGCGACCGCTTGTATATATTCAAAGCATTTTTCAAAATCCCATTGGTTTAAATCATCAAAAAACAATCCACCAATACCCCGTTGTTCATCACGATGTTTTAAATAGAAATAATCATCGCACCATTGCTTATGTTCCATATAAATTTCTTTACCAAACGGTGCACATAGATCAAATGCTGTTTGGTGCCAAGATAAAACATCTTCATCATTCGGGTAAAAAGGCGTGAGGTCAAAACCACCACCAAACCACCAAATTGGTGCCTGTCCTTCAGGTTCTGCAACAAATAGCCGTACATTGGCGTGAGATGTTGGAACATTGGGGTTTGTTGGATGAATGACCAAAGAAACACCCAAGGCTTGTGCTTTGGCTCCAGCAATTGCTGGATGGCGTTCTGTTGCTGAAGCTGGTAGTTTGGAAATGTTGATGTGAGAAAACATCACCCCGCCTTTTTCGATCACAGTACCATTTTGTAAAACACATGAACGGCCACCGCCCCCTTCAGGGCGTTGCCAGTCATCAATTTCAAATGTTGCAGTGCCATGGCCTAATTTTTCTTGTTGCTCTAGGGCAGAGCAGATTCGAGCTTGTAAATCTGTCAGGAAATCACGAACACGTTGAATATCTGCAGAAGTCGGGTTTTGCATGATCATCCTCAAAGGAGAATTGAAAAATTTTCTACATCAAAACATAAAAATTCAAAAAAAACAAAACGAAGTCATCATGAAGACATTTTTTGAACGTGCCGTGAATTAATTGAACGTGAGTGAAAATCTTTGGTTATCGTTGGCATAAGCTTCGCAATCCCGAGCAATTCGCTAGGTTGAAATCTATCCTTAAGCTCAGCACAATGTATTGAGGATAAATTCAATTTTGGGTTTATTTCATTTTGAATGTTAATTGCGTATCGAGCAGTGAATATGAGTTGTTCCTTGATTCAAAAATACAATGTTGCTGGACCCCGTTATACTAGTTATCCAACGGTTCCATATTGGGATGAGGCTTCATTTTCGCTGCAACAATGGAAACAAACGCTAAAGCGCTCTTTTGATGAGTCTAATCTCGCTGAAGGCATCAGTCTTTATATTCATTTACCGTTCTGTGAAAGTCTATGTACTTTTTGCGGATGCCATAAAAAAGTCACTAAACGGCATGATGTTGAACTACCCTATATTCAAGCAGTTTTAAAAGAATGGGATTTATATTGTCAGTTGCTAGAAGACAGACCCATCATTAAAGAAATCCATTTGGGGGGTGGGACACCAACATTTTTTTCAGTTGAGCATTTACAACAATTAATTCAGGGTATTTTAGCCAAAGCCAATATTGCGGATCGTTATGAATTTAGTTTTGAAGGGCATCCCAATAATACCACACGAGAACAGTTACAGGCCTTATATGAGCTTGGTTTTCGCCGTGTCAGCTATGGTGTGCAAGACTATAATGAGAATGTTCAGAAAGCCATTCATCGTGTCCAGCCCTTTGAAAATGTAGAAAGAGTCACGCAATGGGCACGTGACATTGGCTATACATCCATTTCACATGATCTGGTTTTTGGTTTGCCATTTCAAAAATTAGCAGATGTATTGCATACCATTGATTTGACTAATACTTTAATGCCAGATCGCTTGGCTTTTTATAGTTATGCCCATGTGCCTTGGATTAAGGGCAATGGACAGCGTGGGTTTAAAGATCATGATGTGCCCAAAGATGGAATGAAACGAACGCTATATGAAGAAGGGAAAAAGCAACTTTTAGCCCATGGTTATCATGAGATTGGGATGGATCATTTTGCTTTAGATCGGGATGAGATGTATCAAGCATTTCATGCAGGTACTTTGCATCGTAATTTTATGGGCTATACCTCATCAAAAACACAAGTCATGATCGGATTGGGTCTATCTTCAATTGGTGATAGTTGGTATAGCTTTGCACAGAATGAAAAAAATTTAGAAGCTTATTACAGTTGTCTTGAAAATGATGAAATTCCTGTGGTGAAAGGGCATGTGTTAAGTGTAGAAGATTTAAAGATTCGTCAACATATTTTGAATTTGATGTGTACCTTTCAAACCTCTTGGTCAGATCACATGATGGATTTTGCCGAACGTGGTGATGTGATTCAACAGCTTGTTGAAATGCAGCACGATGGTTTATTGAATATTGAAGTGGATCGGATTGTGATCACGGAGCAAGGGAAACCTTTTGTCCGTAATATCTGTATGGCGTTTGATTTGCATTTAAAACGTAGAAAACCTGAAACGCAAATTTTCTCGATGACGATATGATTCTATTTTACAAAATATTGTATTTAAACATTTAGATGAAGAAGTGTAGATGATTCCTTTCTTTTCAGGGATGAAAGAAACAAAAATCCTTAGTTGGGCAAAGGGGACTCCTGTCATCCTTGCCCAACGGTGACATCCCTGTCGCCATCCGAGAGAGCAAAATCTTTCTTGATGTTTTATTTATAAAAATTAGTGAATTATTAGAGATGTTATGGTTTTACTGATTCTTTTGTTCAATTAACTTATTAATGACTTCAACATATACCCAAGTATTTAAAATAATATCTGAGCTTTCTAGGCCAATAATATCTAAAAATTTTTCATAGCTAATCGAGTTTTTGCTTTAATTAAGGATTTTGTATCTCAGAATATAAAAAATGTCGGGCAAAAAGTGACCTTGTTGTTGGAGCTGTTTTAATTATTGAATGATTGCAGATTAGGCTTTTGAATCATATGCGTTGAATAAAAGGAGAATGATTGCAAATAAGATTGAGCTTAATTTCATTAGTTCAGTCTCCTATTATTTAACTTAGTGATTATTTAAAAATCATCTTTCTCATACATATGAGACATACGGTCATGTTTGGTTTTTAAATAATCTTCATTGAACTTATTTAAGCCCACTGTCAACGGTACACGATCTAATACATCAATACCTAAATCTGTTAAAGCTTTTAATTTTAATGGATTGTTGGTAATGAGTTTAACTTGTTTGACCTGTAAATGATCAAGCATGATGCTACACATATCATATTTACGTGCATCAGCAGGTAGGTTTAACAATAAATTTGCATCAACAGTATCGTGCCCTTGATCTTGCAGCGCATAAGCACGGATTTTATTGGTCAAACCAATACCACGACCTTCTTGGCGCAAATATAAAATCACACCCTGACCTGCTTCATTCATCATTTTCATGGTGTTGTGCAATTGAGGACCACAGTCACATTTTAATGAGCCAAAGGCATCGCCAGTTAAACATTCTGAATGAATACGAACTAAAACGGGGTTTGTAGGCGCGATTTCTAAACCCTTAGAAAGAGCAACATGCTCTTCACCTGTTTGTGGATCTTGAAATACAGAAATTTTAAAATCACCATAAGCAGTGGGTAATTTTGAAGTGGCAACAAACTCTATTGACACAGAATCTTCCATCTATTTGTTTAGAAATTGGCTAAAGTATAGCGTAATGCTTGGACATTGGTAGGTTTGTAAAGCATGTTTTTATAGATAACATTGCTATAAAAATTTCTTTTTTGTATAAAGCACACGATAATAGTTGATATATAGATAGATTATTCATGATAATTGACACCAATAGCACACTAGCTGACTTGGAAGTTCCAATGACGCATCATTATAAATGTGGCTGATCGAATGTGATATGATTTGTTCTCACAATCATGCTAACCCGTTTACCTAGCTAGATTTGCCAGGCTTTAGAAGGCTTTGCCACATATGTTGTATACCGAAATACCTAGTCATCGTCCTGTTACGCCTTTGTTGAATGAAATTAATCATCCTCAACAATTACGTCAGTTTGAGCAAAGCCAATTGCCGCAGGTCGCAGACGAATTGCGTCAATTTATTTTGTATGCTGCTGGACAAAGTGGCGGGCATTTTGGTGCAAACCTTGGCGTTATAGAGTTAACAGTCGCCTTACACTATTGTTTTGAAACCCCAAGAGATCGTTTAGTTTGGGATGTAGGCCATCAGGCGTATCCACATAAAGTTCTTACAGGACGCCGTGAGCAATTGATGACCATCCGTTCTAAAGATGGATTGGCAGCTTTTCCAGCACGTGATGAATCCGAATTCGATACTTTTGGTGTAGGACATTCATCGACTGCAATTTCTGCTGGCTTGGGCATGGCCTTGGCACGTCGTTATCAAAAAGATCCTTGTGAAGTTGTTGCCATCGTTGGTGATGGTGCGATGACTGCTGGAATGGCATTTGAAGCCATGAATGATGCAGTGGCACATAATGCTGATTTGTTGGTGGTACTCAACGACAATGATATGTCGATTTCATGTAGCACTGGTGGTTTTGCTAAGCATTTGGCTGCAATTTGGGAACAAGGGCAATTCATCAATATTGATGAAGAAGGGCAAGCTTTTGTACAGGATTGTCCTGAATGGAACTACAACTCTCGCTTACATCAATCTGCGACTGATGCCGCGGATAATCTATTTAAAGCGATTGGTTTTGATTATTTTGGCCCATTTGATGGCCATAATGTTGAGCAACTGGTCCAAGTCTTTAATGCGCTTAAAAAACGTAAAGGGCCACGCCTGATCCATGTCTATACTGTGAAAGGTAAGGGTTTTGCGCCTGCTGAAGCGGATCAAATTAAATATCATGCGATTGGCAAAATTAATGCTTCAGCTACTAAAAATTTAGCACCAAAATATTCAGATGTATTTGGGCAATGGCTTTGCGATGAAGCTGCACAAGATGACAAATTACTCGCGATTACCCCTGCTATGTGTGAAGGCTCAGGCATGGTACAGTTTGCTAAGCAATTTCCAGAGCGCTACTTCGATGTTGCTATTGCAGAACAGCATGCTGTGACATTAGCCGCCGGTATGGCTTGTGAAGGACTAAAGCCAGTTGTGGCGATTTATTCAACCTTCTTGCAACGCGGTTATGACCAGCTGATTCATGATGTTGCTTTACAAAATCTTGATGTGACCTTTGGTATTGATCGTGCAGGCTTAGTCGGTGAAGATGGTCCTACGCATGCTGGTGCTTATGACTATGCTTATATGCGTACTGTTCCAAATATGGTGATCATGGCGCCAAAAGACGAAAACGAATGTCGCCAAATGTTGCATACAGCATATCTATACAAAGGGCCAACTGCAGTACGTTATCCTCGCGGTAATGGTTTAGGTGTAGAAATTCAACAACAGTTGATTGAGCTGGAAATTGGTAAAGCTGAAATATTGTTAGAACTCAATACTGAACACGAAGACGGTATCACGATTTTGGCTTTTGGCAGTCGTGTTCAACCTGCGCTTGAATCAGCAAAACAACTCGCACCAACATTGGATATCGCAATTCGTGTGATCAATATGCGTTTTGTGAAACCACTGGATGAACAAATTATTCGTGATTTGGCAGATAAAACGCACTTATTTGTTACTGTTGAAGAACATGCGGTGATGGCAGGTGCGGGTAGTGCCGTAAATGAGTTCTTGGCACAGGCACAAATTCTGAAGCCAATTTTAAACTTAGGTTTACCTGATGAATTTCTTGCACAAGCAAGCCACTCTGAAATGCTTCAAGACTGTGGTTTAGATGAAAAAGGTATTCAAAACTCGATTGAACAGGCATGGTTAAAGCTAGTACAACACGTTTAAGCTTATGTAAAAATTGAAGTTGTAAAATTTTAGAAACAAAATTTCCCAAAAAGCGCCGATATTTGCTAAAATGTCGGCGCTTTTATGCATTATTCTTTATCAGTATCTTCAAATTTGTAGTGGGTGTTCAATGGAACCTATGGTGGTGATGGCTGCGCGTGCGGCTCAGTTAGTTGGTCAAGAGCTTTTAAAAGCGCATCAAAATCGTCATAAACTCGATCTACAAGTCGAAGAAAAAGGAATTGATGGTCCAGTGACTCGTGTAGATCGTTATATCGAGCAGTTGACTATTGATACGCTTCGTAAAAGTTATAAAAATCACAGCTTCCTTGGTGAAGAGTTTGGGCTACAAGAAGGTAAAGGTCATGATGCCGATTGGTGTTGGGTGATTGATCCTCTTGATGGTACTTTAAACTTTATCAATGCTTTCCCACATTTCTGTGTATCTATTGCAGTTCAACATAAAGGTGTAACTCAACACGGTGTTATTTATGACCCTGTGAAAGATGAGCTATTCTCTGCAAGCCGTGGTCGTGGCGCAATGTTGAATCAACGTCGTATTCGTGTGAATGTTAAAGACAGTCTTGAAAATACCTTTATGGGTGTAGGTCATGCTTACCGCGCTAAACGTAATGGTGAGATTGTTTCTTATGCGAAAAACCATTTTGAATCATTATTAAATGTAACTGAAGCTGGTGCACAATATCGTCGTGCAGGTTCTGCTGCATTAGACTTGGCTTATGTCGCAGCTGGTCGTTTAGATGGTTATTTTGAGCTCGGTTTAAAACCTTGGGATATCGCAGCAGGCGAGCTTATGGTGAAAGAAGCGGGTGGTACAGTCGTTGATGCTCGTGGTGGTTCAGATTCTATGGAAAATGGTCAAGTGATTGCGTGTTCTATGAAAATGTTAAAACCATTGATGCAAGCTGTTGTTCCTGCTTGGGGTGAAGCTGCGAAGTAATTTATACTTGTGTAGATTGAGTTTTAAAAAGCCTTCATTTTTATGAAGGCTTTTTTATGGGTTGTGATTTAATGCAATACTACCAATACTGAATGTCGTTGTTTAAACTTCTGTGATTGCAAGACCTAGCGAATAGTACTTATATAAAAAATAATACAACTTATTGGGGGAAGCTAAGGGTGAGAAATTTACTGGATAAAGTAAAAAAGTTATTTGGTTTTAAATCTATGAGCCAAAAAATGGAACAGGGAAATCCATATCTTAAAATAGATGAATCTAAAACAACTCAAGAGCAATGCGAAAGATTATTGCTATTAGAGCATGAGGATCATATGGAAATTATTTGGGATCTTCAAATGAGAAAAGATCCTTATGCTATTCCTTATATAAAGCGAGCAATTTTTTTAAAACCTCACTTGGCATATTTAGCTAGTGAAGAGGATTCTGCCTATTTCAAAAGATGTCTTTGGGTATTACAAGAAATAGGTACAGTAGAAGCTATCAATTTAATAGAAGAATATACGCATTCAGATAAAGAAGAGCTTGCAGAACAGGCACGGTATAGAATTTATCGAATTAATGGTGGCACTTAGATGAAATCCAAAAACTAACTCGGAATAGATCAATTGAAAACTATTTATCAAAATGAAAAATTTAGTCTAAAAACCCATCATACAATTCCTCATGAAGATGTTGCGCTGCAAAACATAGACTTTTGGGTCATTATAGATGGACAAACATTTTTGGGCAGTGCAAGCACAACTGAAAATATTCAATATTTAATGCAGAAAAATAAACAAACAGGAGAGTGCGCTTTAGGCACATATCATTGGCAATCCAATATGATTATTCTAAGTGAGTTTACCATTAGGTGTTTAGCGGTCGCTGTAGCAGATATTATTGAGGATGAGAGTCTAGTTGTAGATCAAGTTTTTTATTTAATTCCTGAATATTATGAATGATTTAATACAATACAGGAAAAAACAATAAAACTTCGTGACATTATTATAAATTCTGCTATACTCTGCGCACGCACTAAATTTCGTTCATTACCTGAACATTTCTCTTCTATATTGTGTATGCGCGTCCGGTCCAAAGAGAGGACAATATTTCGCGCCCCACCCAATCGCTTAAGCGATTCCTTCAGGTTGCGGCTGTTATCAAATGTGCGTTATACGCATCGTCGTTCTCGGATCGCCGCTGATTCTATATTTTCAGCGATTATTGCTGTGCCGCTTTTTGCCGATGTCCATCAGACCATATATTAATGGAGCACCCACATTAGGGTGAATATCTCTATGAGCAAAACTTTTGCTGAATTTTCATTAGACGAGTCGCTACAGAAAGCACTCGAGAGTCTTGGTTTTACTACGCCGACTCCTGTTCAAGAACTATCTATTCCAGCGGCTTTAGAAGGAAAAGACCTTCTAGTATCAAGCCAAACTGGTTCTGGTAAAACTGCTGCATTCTTACTCCCTACGTTAAACGCTTTAGCTGGTCAAGATACTTTTGTACCATTTAAAGATCGTATGAAAGCAGTAACTCAACCAAATATCTTGGTGATTTCACCTACTCGTGAACTTGCACAACAAGTATGTCAAGATGCGATTGCATTTGTACGCCATATGAAAGGTGTACGTGTTGCAGCAATTATGGGTGGTATGCCTTTTGGTAAGCAAATCCAACAATTAAAAGGTGCACAAGTTGTTGTTGCGACTCCAGGTCGTTTACTTGATCTTGTAAACCGTCGTCAAATTAAACTTGATTTAGTTGATGCTTTAATCGTCGATGAAGCTGACCGTATGCTTGACTTAGGTTTCTCTGAAGACCTAGAAGCAATCAGCGATTTAGCTTTAAATCGAAAACAAACATTAATGTTCTCTGCAACATTTGCACCACGTATCATTAATCTTGCTGAACGCATGATGAACGAACCTGAACGTATTGCAATTGAAACAGGTCATTCTACAAATACTGATATTACCCAAACTTTACATTGGACTGATGGCTTTGAGCATAAGAAAAAATTGCTTACGCATTGGTTAAATGAAGAAGACGTAGATCAAGCAGTAGTATTTGCTTCAACTCAAGAAGATACAGATATGCTTGCTGAAGAGCTTGCAGAAGCAGGTCTTTCAGTTGTTGCGCTTCATGGTGCTATGCCACAAACTGTACGTAACCGTCGTTTACGCAGTATCCGTGAAGGTCGTGCAAAAATTCTTGTTGCTACAGACGTAGCTGCTCGTGGTCTTGACGTACCAACAATCTCTCACGTAATTAACTTCGGTCTTCCAATGAAGAATGAAGATTATGTGCATCGTATTGGTCGTACAGGTCGTGCGGGTCGTACCGGTAAAGCAATCACTTTAGCAACTTACCGTGAACGCGGTAAAATCCGTGCTTTAGAAGATTATTTAGAAGCGCGTTTAAGTGTTTCTGAAATCGAAGGTTTAGAACCATCTCCACCTCCAGCTCGCGGTAGTCGTGATGGTGGCGGTCGTGGTCGTAGTAACGGTGGTGGTCGTCGTGAAGGCGGTCGTGGCGGTTTCGGCGGTGGTCGTCGTTTTGAAGGTGAATCAAACTTCAAACGTCGTGAAGGTGGTGATGATCGCCCACGCCGTAGCTTCGATGACAAACCACGTGGTGATCGTCCATCTTATGGTGATGACCGTCCTAAGCGTGATTTTGGTGATCGTCCACCACGCCGTGAAGGTGGTTTCGGTGATCGTCCACAACGTTCATTCGGTGGTGAAGATCGTCCTAAGCGTGATTTTGGTGATCGTCCACCACGTCGTGAAGGTGGTTTCGGTGACCGCCCACAACGTTCATTCGGTGGTGAAGATCGTCCTAAGCGTGATTTCAACTCTGATCGTCCACGTCGTGAAGGCGGTTTTAACGATAAACCTCGTTTTAACTCGAATGATGACAACCGTGGCAACAGCGTAGATTACAAACCACGTCGTGAAGGTAGTTTTGCTGATCGTCCTAAGCGTGATTTTGGTGATCGTCCACCACGCCGTGAAGGTAGTTTCGGTGACCGTCCACAACGTTCTTTCGGTGATGATCGTCCTAAGCGTACATTCGGTGGTGAAGATCGTCCGAAGCGTGAATTTAATTCAGATCGCCCTAAACGTGCGTTTGGCGGTGAAGATCGTCCTAAACGTGAATTTGGTGGTGAAGATCGTCCAAAGCGTGAATTCAATGCAGACCGTCCGCGTCGCAAATTCAACGATTAATTAGATATTTTTAATAAAAAACCAGCCTAAAGGCTGGTTTTTTATTGCAAGTTGAAAAGTATTTGGTAAAATAAAGTGTGACATAGTTCAATTTATTTAATAAAACAGTTAGACTTAACTTATGAAAAATTGAATCTAATAAAGTTGGTGATTTCTTTGAGGTAATTATGTTATACATGTTCTCACTTTTATTGATCTCAAATGTTGGGTACTTTTTTTATAGCCTGCTTTTTAGATAATCTATTTGCTCATTAAATAAAATTTAAAAGTAAAAAACTAAAAATAGACCAAGTAACCTTATTTATAAAGATGAATATTCTTTATTATCTTTTAATTACAAAACATATAGATATTTAAGAGTATAGTATGTGGGCTGATAAATGCAGGAAAAAGTTCAGCTATGAATAAACACAGTCATTCCGAAGCTGAAGCTTTAATTGAAGTCAAAAATTTAAGTTTTAACCGAGGTGAACGCGTTATCTACGATAATGTGAGTTTGCAGATTCGTCGTGGGCAAATTACCGCAATCATGGGACCATCTGGAACGGGTAAAACAACCCTGTTACGGCTCATTGGTGGTCAGCTTAGCCCAGATGCTGGTGAAGTACGACTTGATGGGAAAAACATTGCTTCGATGTCACGTAATGAGCTTTTTGCTGCACGTGCGCGTATGGGGATGTTATTTCAGAGTGGTGCGTTATTTACCGACATGACCGTCTATGAAAATGTTGCTTTTCCAATTCGCGCACATACAAAATTACCAGAAAATTTAATTGCTGAGTTGGTGGCACTAAAATTAGAGTCGGTTGGTTTGCGTGGTGCTGAAAAGTTAATGCCCGCAGAACTTTCTGGCGGGATGAATCGACGCGTGGCGCTTGCTCGTGCGATTGCGCTTGACCCAGACTTGATTATGTATGACGAACCCTTTGCTGGGCAAGATCCGATTGTGATGGGGGTTTTGACCCGATTAATTCGATCATTACGTGATGCTTTAGATCTAACAACAATTATTGTTTCACATGATGTTGATGAAACATTATCAATTGCTGACTATATTTATGTTGTGGCTGAAGGTAAGGTGCAAGGCGAGGGGACACCTGAGCAATTGCAACAACACGCTTCTCCATTTGTACAGCAATTTTTAACAGGTTCAGTTGAAGGTCCTGTTGATTATCAATTTAGTCATCAAGCCTATTTAAGTAATGAGGTTAGTTCATGAATGCTATTGCCTTATTGGGTAGACGCGTTCTAGAACGTGTTCAGGGCATTGGTGTTGCAATGCTCATGTTGTTGCGCATTTTATTCTCTTTGCCAACAATACTTGGTGTAAAACTTTTCATTTATCAGATGTATCGAGTAGGCGTACTGTCTTTATTGATCATTGCTGTATCTGGTCTGTTCATCGGTGCAGTACTCGGTTTGCAGATGTATAACATCTTGGTCACTTTTGGTAGTGAAGCAATGTTGGGTGCGGCTGTGGCTTTAACCTTGTTGCGTGAACTTGCGCCTGTTGTGGCTGCCTTACTTTTTGCTGGTCGTGCAGGTTCTGCTTTGACCGCAGAAATTGGCTTAATGAAGGCGACTGAACAATTATCCAGTATGGAAATGATCGGTGTTGATCCGTTAAAGCGCGTGATTTCTCCACGTTTATGGGCGGGTATTGTCAGTTTACCGATGCTATCTGTGATCTTTGCTGCGATTGGTATTATGGGCGGCAAAATGGTTGGAGTTGATTTTCTCGGCGCAGACGAAGGCTCGTACTGGAGTGGTATTCTGAGTAGTACTCAGTTTATGAAAGATGTGTTTAACGGGACCATCATAAAAAGTTTAGTATTCGCTTTAATTTGTACTTGGATTGCGGTGTATCAAGGTTATGCTTGTGAACCAACATCTGAAGGTATCGCAACATCTACGACACGTACTGTTGTGTATTCATCGTTATGTGTTTTAGGTTTTGATTTCGTGTTGACTGCGGTCATGTTCGGAGGTGTTTAATGAAATCACGTGCTAGTGAGCTGACCGTCGGTATTTTTGTCATCATTTTTGGTCTCGCTCTGTTCTTTTTAGCTATGAAAGTGAGTGGCTTGGTGGGTACAAACTTAAAAGATAGTTATGAAATGACTGCAACATTCGACAATGTGAATGGTTTAAAACCGCGTGCCAAAGTGACCATGAGTGGTGTTAAAATTGGACAAGTTGACGCAATTACACTTGATCCTGTGACACGTCATGCAACAGTTAAATTCGATTTAGATGGTTCATTGACAACATTCAATGCAGAACAGTTGAAAAAAGTAAAAGAAAATGCGCTAGGCGATTTACATTACAGTGCTGACTATCAGGCTGCGACACCTGAGAAACAAAAAGAAATGGAAACGCAACTGTTAGGTAACATGAAATCCATCACAAATATTGATGAAGATGCTTACATAATGGTCGCAACCAATGGTCTTTTAGGCGAAAAATATTTGAAAATCGTACCAGGTGGTGGCATTAACTACATTAAACGTGGTGAAAGCATTGAAAACACCCAAGGTACGATGGATCTAGAGGATTTGATTACTAAATTTATTACGGGTGGTGCAGGAAAATCATCAACTGGCGCATCGGAAGCTAAAGATGCATCTGCATCCACTGAAACAACTGATGCTCAAACTTCATTTGTTGAATAGGCATTAGAGGAGTTATTGAAAATGAACATGCTGTTAAAACAAACTTTTACTGCAACTATTTTAGCAACTATGGTGGCGACTGCCGCTCAAGCTGCTCCAGCAGAAGCACCACCAGCATTTGTTAAACGTGTTGCTGATGGCCTGATTTCACGCTTAAAAGCAGATCAAGGTAAATTGCAAAACCCTGCTACTGTTAAAGCGATTGTTCGCCAAAACCTTGATCCTTATGTCGATGGTCAAGCGTTTACACGTATTGTGATGGGAACTTATGCAAATAGCAGTACTCCTGCTCAACGTGCGCAATTTGAACAAAACTTCCGTAATACTTTGATTGAGAATTATGGTAGCGCATTTGCAAAGTATTCAAATCAATCGTATTCAATGCGTCCGTATAAGGCAACCAACAGCAAGTTTCCTGTCGTTACTTTAGACTTCAATAACAATGGCGAAAAGATCCCTGTATCTTTCCAATTGTCTGATGCAGGTAGCCAATGGAAAGTACGTAATTTGAATGTGTCTGGTATCGATCTAGGTTTGCAATTCCGTAACCAATTTGCTGCGAACGTGCAACGCAACGGTGGCAATATTGATAAAGCAATTGCAACATTCAAGCCTGATGCAGACGCTGCTGTTAAGAAGTAAGCTCATAACATAGATAGGTGCAAGCGAGTGATTGAATTTAAAAATCAGGAATTATATGTTAGCGGTAAAATTGCTTACGAGAATGCTGAAAGCTATTATTTAAATGGTTTGAGAGTGATTCAAAATGAGAAAAATTTTCCAATAACTGTGAATCTATCACAGCTTGAACATGGCAGTACCCTTGCTTTATCTGTGTTTGTGCAGTGGTTACGTCAAACATCAAATCTTCAGGGGCTGCAGTTTAAAGCAGTGCCTGAAAAGATGATGAAAATTATTCAAGCTTGCCATTTGCAAGATGACTTGAAATTAATTTAGCATATGCAAGATTGATGTAAAAAAGCACCTAAGGGTGCTTTTTTATTGACTAATGGATTTTGAACGATTGTAAATCTCAACACAATCCAACAGAAGGAGTGGAGTATTTAAATCCATTTCTTCCATCTAAAGTAAGCCAAAGGCCCTACAAAGAAAGCAATTAAGATGGTAATCACCACATAAAAGCTCCAGTGGCCATGGGCAAATGGCAGAATTTCAGTGTTCATCCCATAAATACTGGCAATCAACATCGGTGGCGCAAGCATACTAGGTAAGATGGAGAAGCGACGAATGGTATCGTTCTGTTCAGTGTTAATAAATCCAGAGGTGGTATCAAGCAAGAATCGTACTTTTTGGAACAAGAACGCATCGTGTTCGACAAGTGAGCGGACATCCTCACTCAACTCTCGAATATCTGCATCATAGATATGACTCCCCAAGGCACGAGGACGGGACAGAAAGGTCAAGACACGACGTAAGTCAATCAGACAAAGTTGCGCTTTTCCAAGCATATCTTCCTTTTGTGCTAAGCGGGTAATCATGTCATCTAAGTCTAAAATCATTTCACGATGACGTACGTTTAGGACTTCTGTGGAATATAACTCTAAGTCTTTGTGGATATCTTCTAAGATATCCGCAAGCTCATCTAGCTTTGCTTCCAATAAGCCTAAAAGAATCCATGTCGGATCTTTGTATTCAATTTCATAGTCATTACGGCGTGCACGTGCGCGAAAGGCACGAAAGGCAACCAACTTTTCACCACGTAAGGTAAATAAGCGGTCTTTATGCAAAATGAACGCAACCGTTTGCACATTGGCAAGCATGTTTGAAGTATCTTCGGGATCGCCTTCAACTTGGTAATTTTTATTTTTTGTTAAAAAATAAGTACTGATATGTAGAATCCCATCATCATCACGGTAGAATCGTGCAGAGGATGAAATGTCTTCTAAAGATTTAAGAGTTGGTAGATTTTGCTGGTAAGCATCTAAAACCCATTCTTGTTCTTCTTGTGAAGGTGCAATGAGGTCAACCCATACCAATTCAGGGTGTAGGTCGAATCCACCATTAATTGTTGCATCTTCTAAGCTACCGCGCTCAGTGGCGTAAAAGGCTTCAAGCATTATGTCTTTTCTCCCTTGCGCAGTGTGGTGTCAATTTGATGTGTGTATTTTAGACAAGGATTTTAGGAAAAACACTCATTACATTGCTGTTTTGTAAAAAAAATCTTGATTGGCCGTCTGCATTTTTAGCATGACAAAATTAAAGTTAGGTTAAATTTATGAATTCTATTGCTATTTTTTGTGGTTCATCATTAGGTACGGATCAAATTTTCGCTGATGTTGCGGAGCTGACTGGTGAAACAATCGCCAAGCAAGGGAAAACTTTGGTCTATGGTGGTGGCCGTTCAGGGTTAATGGGTATTGTTGCTGACAGCGCTTTGGCAGCAGGAGGCAAAGTGATTGGTGTGATCCCTCAGGGATTGGTGGATC
Organism: Acinetobacter legionensis; assembly: GCF_048552295.1. NCBI lineage: Bacteria > Pseudomonadati > Pseudomonadota > Gammaproteobacteria > Moraxellales > Moraxellaceae > Acinetobacter > Acinetobacter legionensis. The sequence goes on along the minus strand of NZ_JBIMCW010000006.1, from coordinate 147,048 downwards.
GTGAATTGGCACATCCAGATTTGACCGAGCTGTATATTGTTAAAAATATGCATGAACGTAAAACAAAAATGTCTGAGCTTTCTGATGGCTTTATTGCATTGCCTGGTGGAGCAGGAACCATTGAGGAAATTTTTGAGCAATGGACGTGGGCGCAATTGGGAATTCATTTAAAACCTTGTGCATTTTTAAATGTTGAAGGTTTTTATGATGATTTATTGAAATTTATTCAACTTACGACAGACAAAGGCTTTTCTAAAGCACGTTTTACAGATCAGTTGATTGATTCTGCTTCGATCGAAGAAATTTTGACTCACTTTAATCACTATCAAGCGCCAGAACCAAAATGGGGTGTGAAAGAACGTGAAGAATTGGTGAAATTAGATCAAGCAGATCGTAGATTTGGTTAAAAACTAAAACACAATATATTGTTTTTAAATTTATTACTGTCACAATATATTGTGTTTTTTCTATTTTTAAAACTTATGAATGTAATTACTGTCGCGGCAGCTGTGATTTTGAATGATAAAAATCAATTGCTCTTGGTGAGAAAGCAAAATACACAATTTTTTATGCAGGTTGGTGGAAAGCTTGAGCCCAATGAACCACCTGAGCAGACCATGTTGCGTGAGATTTTAGAAGAAATTAGTGTTCAAGCAGAGATTACTCAGTTTATTGGGCGTTTTGAAACAAAAGCAGCCAATGAAGCAGACTTTCAATTAGTGAGTTATCTCTATCAAGTTGACGTAGAGCAAACACCAAAAATTAATGCAGAAATTGCTGAAATGAAATGGATTGATTTGGATGATGCGCAAACGCTTTTAGCGCCATTGACCAAAGAGATCGTGATCCCATGGTGTAAAGCAAATTTAATCCATTCATAATTTTTACGATGTTTGCTTCTCTATATTTGTATCGCTAAGCGATAATGGAAATTTATAGAGCTGCAGCAATACAAGCATTATAAATTTGCTGGCATCCTAAGTTTTCTAAAGCATGGGTTAAAGCATGAATTGAACTACCTGTGGTCACGACATCATCAATAATCAGTATTTTTTTAAATTTTCGTTTTTCTGTTTTAATTATTTTAAATTGATATTCAATATTTTCTAAGCGCTCAATTCTGCTTAGCCCTTTTTGTGAATGTTGTGCTTCTCGAATTACAGGTTGCCATACGGGGATGTTTAATTGTCTTGCCATGATTTTAGCGATAATTAGCATTTGATTGTAGCCACGTTCTTTTAAGCGATCATTAGAAATGGGCATAGGAACAATGGCCTGAATTTTAGGTAAGCTTAAATTTAATAAACTTTGTGCTAATAGATTTTGATAATGCAGTTGTTGTTCATATTTATAGACTTGGATAATGCGATCTATTGGGAAGTCATAACGATGAGCACAAAGAATTTTTTGTTGATGCCGTTCAATATATTGCTTATACCACGGAAGCTGTGCCCAACAATCATTACAGAGAGAATGCTTTTTTTGTTGATCTATCCCGCAAAGTAAGCAAGGGGAAATGCTTTGAATGCTTTTATGGAGAAGTTGATTGATAAATTGGAGCATGGCCTGTTCTATTCTTATTTGTTATTAATTTCTCATAGTGAGCTAAATAGATCAACCCAAGATTTTTTAAGCTTGATAATACTTAAACTTGATATATTCATAGGATTGCAACCTTCATATCATTAGGCGGAATTAATCAAACATCCGAGCTAAGACACTTATGCATGGATGTTTATATAGATCTTTATACATAGGCATATCTTGGCGCTTCAGGTAACCACCGTTTTAATAAAGCTTCAGCATTTTCTGGAGCATCTTTCAGGACTTGGCTGGCAGCATAATGCGCTTGATTAAGTAAATGATCATCTCGTTCTAACTTGGCAACACGGAAGCCCAAATCTCCTGTTTGCTTGGTCCCCAGTAATTCACCCGGTCCTCGAATTTCCAAATCTTTTTCTGCAATGATAAAACCATCATTGGTTTCGCGCATGATACGTAAACGCTCTTGGCCATTTTGTGATAAGGGATGCTTATAGAGCAGGGCGCAAAAACTTGCGGTTGCACCACGACCGACACGGCCACGTAACTGGTGCAACTGAGAAAGCCCTAAGCGCTCAGCGTTTTCAATCACCATAATGGAAGCGTTTGGGACATCAACACCGACTTCAATGACTGTTGTTGCAATCAGCAGTTGTAATTCATTGTCTTTGAATTGTTGCATGACCAATTGCTTCTCATCGGCTTTCATTTTCCCATGAACTAAGCCGATATTAATATGCGGAAAGCGATCTTTAATCTCTTGATAGGTGGCTTCTGCGGCTTGAGCATCGAGAGTTTCTGATTGTTCGACCAGTGTACAGACCCAATATGCCTGTTTGCCTTCAGCACAGTTCATGGTTATACGATTCAAGACTTCTTCACGTCTATCAAGAGGAATCGTGACTGTTTGAATGGGAGTACGTCCAGGAGGCAATTCATCAATCACTGAAGTATCTAGGTCGCCATAGGCAGACATTGCCAGTGTGCGAGGGATTGGTGTTGCTGTCATGACCAATTGGTGTGGTGTGGTGTTATGCACGCCTTTATTACGTAAAGCTAGACGTTGATCTACCCCGAAACGATGTTGTTCATCAATAATCACGAGACCAAGTTTGGAAAATGTAACATTGTCCTGAAATAGAGCATGGGTACCCACCACAATATTGGCAGTTCCATCCTTAATGGTTTGTTCAGCCGCAGCGCGTGCCTTGCCTTTTTGTTTGCCTGAAAGCCATGACACATTTAAACCGAGTGGCTCGAACCATTTCTTAAAATTGATATAGTGCTGTTCAGCTAAAATTTCAGTCGGTGCCATCAGTGCGACTTGCCAGCCTTCTTCCAAAATATGACAAGCCGCAACACCTGCAACCAATGTTTTACCTGCACCTACATCGCCCTGAACCAGTCGCAACATGGGTTTGTTTTGTTTTAAATCTTTGGCAATTTCATTTGATACACGTTTTTGTGCATTGGTCATTTCAAAAGGTAAGCTTGCCAATAAGGCTTTTGCAAATTTTTTACTGGTTGAAAATGCTGGCGCTGCAATTTGTTGAATATAAGCACGTCGGGTTAATAGGCTGATTTGATGTGCAACCAATTCTTCAAAAATTAAACGTTGTTGAGCAGGGTGAGAACCTTGTGAAAGTTGTAGCATATTGGCATTTACAGGAGGGTGATGAATATACTCCAGCGCCTGTTTAAGCGCATAACCATTGGTGAATTTTTCAGGTAATAACTCAGGTAAAGCATCAGCGTGTTGGTTTAAAGCTTGCTTAACGTATTCACGTAATTTGGGTTGAGTTAGGCCTTCGGTAGCAGGGTAAATTGCTGTCAGTTGGGTTTTAGGGAGTGCTGTATGTTCAGTAATTAACTGGATCTCAGGATGGTAAAGTTCAAGGCCACGAGCGCCAACACGGACTTCCCCAAAAATTCTTAAACGATTACCCGCTTTAGCACGATCTGTGAGTGCTTTATAGATATGATAGAAGCGTAAAGTAACCTTGCCAAAATCATCCTGCAATAAAATCGCCATCGATTTGCGTTTACCAGGTGGCATATCGATTGATCTGACCACGCCTTCCATGAGATAACTACGACCGACTTGTAATTGGTTCATCGGAATGATCGTGCTACGATCTTCATAATCACGTGGCAAATGAAACAGCAAATCATCTGTGGTGAAAATATTTAGTTTTTCAAGTAAAGCAGCGGCGGCATTGCCAACCCCTTGCAATTGATGGACGGCAGCCATGTCCCCTCAACTTAAGTTTGATTGATTTTGAAAATCGGTTTCGAAGAATAGGTCGTGTAATGCATATTCTATTTATTGGTTATGGTAAAACATCGCAACGTGTTGCCAAACAATTATTTCAGCAAGATCACCAAATTACCACAGTTAGCCGCAGTGTGAAAGATGATGATTTCGCACAACATTTGATTCAAGACATTCAACAACTCGATTTAGCGCAAATTCAGCCTGTCGATGTGATGTATGTATTGCTCGCACCAACTCGAAATTCTCCGCTAAGTGATATCGAAAATTATCAACAAACCTATGTAGATTCGGTGCAGCCAATTGTGAGGGCTTTAAAAGGCCATCCGCTCAAAAGAATTATTGTGGTTTCATCGACACGTGTTTATGGAGAAAACTGTGGTGAGCGTATTGATGATGAGTCAACGCCTATTCCAAGTGATCAACAGGGTCAATTGTTATTGGCAATGGAACAGCAATGGCAACAGGCTTATCCATCTAAATGTGTGATTGTGCGTCCAACTGGAATTTATGGCACATCCGTTGCTCGTATGGTTAAACTTGCAGAAACCACACGAAGTTATCCCAATATTCATTGGTCAAATCGAATCCATATAGATGACCTTGCACATTTCTTAGCGCATTTGCTTCACGTGGAACATCCAGAAAAATCATATATTTGTACAAATAATCAACCACAACCTTTGCATGAGAAAATTTTAAACCTTCAGCGCGAGTTGAATTTGCCAGAGTTGGTTTTGGAAAGCGAAAAGGAAACAGGTAAAAGAATTTTTGCGGAGAGGATGGTTGCAACAGGATTTAAGTGGGTACATCAAAATTGTTATATTGATTATGAGCAAAAATTATTGTCAGAATACTAAATTAAATTAGCGAGACTTAAGTGGAAGATATTATTTATATTAAAGATTTTTTAAAAGATAACCATAAATTATTTGCTCTTTTAAATAGAAAAATAATATGGGATGAGCGTATGACAGCACGTAAAACTGCGAGTTTTGGTAAATCTTATAATTATTCTCAAATGTCATATCCTGAAGCTCCTTTTTTGGGTGAAATAAGACCGATTATTGATTTAATTAAAGAGACTTTGAGTTTTGAACCAAATAATTGTCTTGTTAATTATTATATGAATGGTCAAGCGCGTATGGGATGGCATTCGGATCAAACAGATGTCCTTGTTTCGGGAACTGGTGTTGTGATTATTTCTTTAGGTGGTGAGCGGATTTTAAAATTTAGAAAAATAAATGCTTATGAGGTAACTTCTGAGTATTTGTTGTCATCTGGCAGCTTAATTTATATGAGTCAGCAGATTCAGGAGGAATGGCAACATTGTATTCCAAAATCAAATATTGAACAGGCTAGAATGAGTCTGACGTTTCGGAAGCTACTGTAAAATTTAGTCAGCAGATAAGTTGTTGGTGAGGCTAGAGCCTAAAAATAGAAATAATAAATTTAATTGATGAAACAGTTATTTTTTCGTAGCTAGATATACCACACTAGAATCTGAAAATTATAAATTAGTTCGTAGAGTCTTAGAATTATTCAATCATTGAGGTCTTGAGAAGTTCCCTCTCCTTGCAGGAGAGGGTTAGGGAGAGGTAATCATCCCAACCTTCTCCCAAAGAAAAAAGGCACTTTAAAGCTTTTATTTTTTCTTCCGTTTTAAACGCTTCTTGGCTTGTTGAGCGGCTAAAGCATCTAAAGCTTCTTTTAACTCCTCATCTGTAAATGAGGTGATATGGTGGAGCATTTGCAAAGTTACATCATCAAGCACCAAATTGGCATATTGTGCAACATTTCTAAACTGCTCATCAAAAACAATGGCATGGTCTTCATTGGTTTTGATATAGCCTTGTTCAGTTAAGACTTTCATAAAACTTTGGAATAACGCTTTATCAAAGAACTCAGGTGAGTTGAACTCATACAATACAGATAAACGTTGTCCAACCAAGTGACTTAATTCTTCAACTTGGCGAATAGAGATATTCCCAGAGCCACGTTGAGTAATTAAAGCCAGCGTCATGTAATAACGTTCAAGACTTTGACGTACTGGAGCAGCCAAAACAGCCAATTGATTATGGTCTTCTGAGTTTGGCGCAGGGCTGAAAATAAAATCTTCATCATCGACAAAAATTAAATTCGCTTGAGCCAAAGCATCGACATATTCAGTCACTTGAGCCTTGATTTCACTATCTTTCCATTTTAAGAACAACTCTGCTTTTAAGAATGGATAAAGGGTGCGAATCACATTGAGTAAATCAGACTTACTGATCTTACCATTATGTTCCACCAATGCTGCGACCAACGACGGTAAAACAAAAGCGTGCAAAATGTTATTGCGGAAGTAAGTCAGTAAAATGGCTTGATTATCTTCAATGGCAATAATATCGCCAAGGACGTGCTGAACACGTTTAATCAATTTTAACTTCATACCATAGGCAATGATTTCTTTACCTGATAATGGCGTGACCTGAGTGCGGCTATCATAAGGATTTGCGGTTAATAACTTGCGATATGTATCAAGCTGTTTAATGCAGATTTCTTCATCAAGTGTGTGTTTTGGTGTTGCCAATAAAATCAGTGACAATAACGAAACAGGGTTGATCACCACAGCACGGTTGATATTTTCCAGAATAGCATTTGCCGAGCTGGTTACTGCATCTGAGACTTCTTGTGGGATTGGATCATCATTATGTTCAATGGTGATTTGATCAGCGCCATGTGCTTTGAGTAAGTCATCTAAGAAAACAGGCTCACCAAAATTGACATGCACTTTACCAAAAATACGCTCAATTTTTTTCAGGGTTTGCAAGATTCCCCAAATGGATTCAGCTTCTTTTGGCTTACCATTCATTTCGCCGACATAAGTTGCGCCTTCCATCAAGCGCTCATAACCGACATAGGTTGGGATAAAGACAATTGGTTTGGCACGGCCGCGCAAATGACCATGTACCGTCATTGCGAGCATGCCAGTTTTCGGGGGTAACAAACGTCCAGTTCGTGAACGACCACCTTCGATAAAGTATTCAAGAGGTGTGTTTCTAGATAGGATGCTAAATAAATATTCTTTAAATACCGATGTATAAAGTGCATTGCCACGGAATGAGCGACGGATAAAGAATGCACCGCCTCCACGCAGTAATTGACCGACAAATGGCATGTTAAGATTATCGCCAGCGGCAATATACGGCACCATCAAGCCACGTTTATAAATCACATAAGACAATAACAAGTAATCGATATGGCTACGGTGACAAGGTGTATAAATCACTTCATAGTCTTTGACTAACTCACGCACAGTATTGAAGTTATGTACTTCAACGCCGTCATAAAGTTGTGTCCACAGACGAGTCAAGGCCATATCTGCAAAGCGTACAGCAGATGCAGAATAGTCGGATGCAATTTCGTTTACAAAACCAATCGCTTTATGTTCAGCATCTATCATGCTGATTTTTGAGCGAATACTTTCTTTACGAATCGCATCTTGTACATCAGGGGCTTTAATCAGTGATTGCATGACATTACGGCGATCAGATAAATCTGGACCGAGAATGACCTCACGCTGACGATCTAAGTAGTCATTTAATTGATTGACAATATAAGTGGCTGGTGAAATATTGGGATGAGCAATTTTCGCATGATCCACTAAAGCTCTAAGTGATTGCGCTTCATGGAATTCAAGGAATGACTGTCGACCATGTAAACCAATGTTCATCAACTGTTTAACTTTACTTGGCGTTGCCCAAGTGTCGGTAAATAACAGTTTAAACCAAGAGTCTTCTTTATCTGGTGAACGTCCCCACAGTACTGTGACAGGGATTAATTCAATATCTAATTCAGCATTTTGATCAAGTGATTCAATCAGTCGAACTAAACGCGGCGGATAAGCATGCGTAGGTGGATTAAAATAATTGTTTTCATCTTGGTGTTGTAAAAATAAAATCGCTGCTTTTTCGCGACTATTGCCAATCATTAATGGGTCAAGTGCAGGAGGAAGCTGCAAACGACGTGTTTCACCATCAACAACTAAAGCGTTACTTCGTGAGTAATTCTGTAGAACATAGCAGACAACTTTTTGAGTTGGGGGCTGAATGAGCTCAGAATTTTCAGTTGAAGGGTCTAAAGGTTGAGCTTCTGTAGGAACCTCTCCAAGAACATGTGGTGTTACCACAAGGTCAAGTATTTTACTCGAAAGTCGACGATACATTTGACCAAAGCCACTCTTGGACATAAATACTCCTAGCCAATGGTGAATCACGCAATAAAGCGGATAAAAAATATTTTCTGTAATTAAAGCACAGAACAGTATGTCATTTTCTGACAAACTGCATGTAGCTTGTCAGATTTTATCGTTAAAAAACGTATTTTAAACAATCCATCAGCACAAGAGAAGTGACAATACGGTTTATGAAAATTTAATGTTTCACTGTGGATTTGTGGCAAAATAGAGTTAAATCTCTAAAATATGAATACTTTGTCCTAGCCGTTGGAATAAAGTCAGTATATAGAAAGGTCACTTATGAATGCTTTAACTCAAGAGCTTGTAGAGCTCTTAACCCTTGAAAAACTTGAAGAACATATTTTTCGTGGTCAAAGTCGAAATTTAGTTGGTAAGCGTGTTTTTGGTGGGCAAGTTTTAGGGCAAGCACTGCGAGCAGCATCATATACTGCTGATCGCCCGGTACATTCTTTACATGCATACTTTCTATATGGCGGGGATATCAATGCCCCAATCATTTATGAGGTGGATCGCTTACGTGATGGCAAAAGCTTCTTAAGCCGCCAAGTCCGTGCAATTCAGCATGGACGTACCATTTTTTCTGCAATGGTGTCATTTGCAACACCTGAAGAAGGCTTGAATTATCAAATTGCTGAGCCAGAATATCCAGCACCTGATGAATTAAAAGCTGAGCAAGAGCTTAAAGAAAATTTAATCAGTTTTATCCCAGAAAATATTCGCGCTGCGTTTATGCGTCCACGTCAGGTAGAAATTCGTCCGCTCAATGTGACCAACCCATTTCAACCACAACCTGAAGCGCCGTCTTATGCACATTACTTGCGTACGCACGAGCCATTAACTACAGAACAGGCGGATGATATCTCGTTAAATCAGGCAATTGTTGCGTTTTATTCAGACTATACCTTGATGATGACTGCTTTGCGCCCACATGGTCTCAATTACCTCTCGCCAAGTTTGCAATGTGCCAGTATTGATCATACGATCTATTTCCATAAACCAGTAAAAGCAGATGATTGGATGCTCTACGATATGGATGCAACCGTCAGTGCAAATTCACGCGGTCTGAATTTTGGTCGTATGTGGCAAAATGGCGAATTGGTTTGTAGTACGGTGCAAGAAGGTTTGATGCGAGTACGTGAAATCGAAAATCAATAATATAGTTTGTGCTGTGATTCTAATTCTAAATTAAGCCATCATCTGTGATGGCTTTTCTATTTTTTAGCAGAGCTTGTGACAAAAAAATGCTCGATTCTAAATAACTTCAATGGCATAGTTCAACGTGTAAATATTTATAATAGTCAGCGAAGATGAGTTTAAACACCCAAATTTTTATTGCAGCCATTCTTGGTGTGGCATTTGGATTTTTATTAAACCAATTCCCCAATACTCAATTTTTAGATGCCAGTATTTATGGTTTGAGCATCGCCAGTAGTATTTTTATTGGTTTATTGAAAATGCTTTTGGTTCCACTTATTTTTAGTTCAATCTTGGTGGGTGTTTCAAACTTAGAAGCGGGTAGTCAACTCAGTCGAGTTTGGAAAATAACCTTGGCTTGTTGTGTGACCACAACGACATTGGCACTTATTCTTGGTTTAGCGTCGACACATCTATTCAATGTTGGACAAGGTGTGGATATTGCAATGTTTCAAGATGCAATGAATCAACATAAAAGCCCAGATTCATTGACCCCCAGTTCGTTTTTAACCAATTTTATTCAAAATACCCTCATCAATCCATTTAAAGCATTTAGTGATGGTAATGTTTTGGCAGTCGTGCTGTTTGCTTTGTTATTGGGCTTGGCATTGGTACATGGCGGAGAGCGGTTTAATTCAATCAAACAACTGGCACGTCAATTTTTTGACATTATGATGATGTTAGTTGGTTGGGTGATGAAAGTTGCGCCGATTGGTATTTTTGCTTTGATGGCAAAGCTGATTGCAACAGAAGACATCTCTATTTTAAGCCGTCTTGCTGAGTTTGCTATTGTTGTTACGGGAACCACTATATTTCATGGTGTCGTAGTTCTGCCATTGTTGTTATGGATCTTTGGAAAAATGGATCCGATTACCTTTTTTAAAGGAACGCGTGCAGCATTAATTACAGCATTTGCAACCAGTTCAAGTTCTGCAACCATGCCTTTGAGTTTAAAGTGTACTCAAGAAAATTTAGGCGTGCGCCCACAAATTGCAGGCTTTGTGATTCCTTTCGGTTCTCAGTTAAACATGGATGGAACAGCACTTTATGAAGCAGCAGCAGCGCTTTTTATTGCCAATTTAATGGGTTTAGAGTTATCAATTACCCAACAAGTGATTGTCTGTCTGACTGCGATGATTGCTTCATTGGGTGCGCCGGGTATTCCAAGTGCGGGCATGGTCACTATGATTATGGTGCTACAATCTGTGGGATTACCAGCGGAAGCAATTGCGATTCTTCTGCCAATTGACCGTATTCTCGATACTGTACGTACTGTAGTGAATGTACAAGGGGATATGATGATTAGTGTGGTTGTTGACCGAAATACCCAAGATATGGAAAGTCCAACCTAGTGTATGGTTAGGATCTTGTTCTAAAAGATTGACCCAAAAAAGCAGGATCTAAATCCTGCTTTTTTTATTTGATTTCAGTATCACTATTCAATAGTTATTATGCTGCAACTCTAGGCAATGCACGTTTTGCCGCAGGAGATTGATCCAAATAAGCAATCGCATCTTCTGTTTTAGCTTCATGTACGGGATCATACCAAGGCATTAAATAGCCCAATTGCTGTGAAACTAGCCATAATGGATGCGGCATTAAGCGATTATCTGATTGTGCGATACTCGCCCATTCACGCCAAATCCAAGGCTTATAGAATGCAGGCTTTTTATCTGCATAACGTGGGTCTTGCCCCATGATATGTGCAGCACCATCAACCCATAAGCCCAATACAGCGGCAATCACGATAACGCTTTGATAATAACGAGAAATATAACCACCACCTAAATGGCGATATAGATCAAAAGCCACTGTACGGTGTTCAATCTCTTCGGCACCATGCCATTTGACTAAATCAAGCATATTTGGATCTGCACCCAATTCCGCCCATTTTTTATTATAAAGTGCATATTTACCCAAGACACAAGTCATATGTTCAACAGTGGCGACGATACCTAAGCGGAACAAATCCCATTGATGATCGAGGACTTTGGGTACTTTAAAGCCGAGTGGTTGATCTGCAAGTAATTTGCCAAACAAGAAATCCATAATCTCAAGATTACGTTGAATATCAATATTACGCACAGTTAAGTATTCTTTATTTGCCGAAGCATGTGCTTGAGCATGCATGGCTTCTTGGCGGATAAAAGCACGAACATCTTCAGCTAATTTTTCATCTGTGATTTTGGGTAAAACACGATTGTATAAACGGCAGAACCAAAATTCACCTGCTGGGAGAATATTGTTAATTTCATTGATAAAGTAGCTGACAAATGGCTGATTTGGAATCCAATCGACAGGGGTATCTTGCCATTCAAATTTCACTTTACGTGGTTTGATGTGGTACTGAATAGACGATCCAATCCGACTGTTCTTTAATTTAGCGAGTAACTTCATCACAGTGTCCTAATTTTTCTTTGGTGATTTCACACTTTATTATTCAAGTATAAAAAAATGTCCTAAATAGTTATTAGCAATTTAGGACATTCCAGTATCAATATGTGATGAATTTTGTTAGACAAGACTTTTTTATTTATGCTTGTGGATTTTCATCTACATTTCCATCAATATTTTCACTATTGAATTCGGATTCTTGATCCTGATCAATGAACTCATCATCCAGATCATCTTCAGTGGCTTCAGGAATTGCATCAATATCAAAATCTAAAGTTTTGTCTAAGGTGTAATTTAAGCGACCTGCCATAATTGACGCAAGTTCTTCTAGACCTTGCTTATTGAGTGATGAAAACAGTTGTATAGAAAAATTCAACTTCATTTTCTTCAACTGTTGTTGTACATCTAACAACACTTTACTGGCAGGACCACGGTTGAGTTTGTCGGATTTAGTCAACAGTACATGTACAAACAAGTGACGTGAATATGCCCATTCCAACATCATCACATCGAAGTGTTGTAAAGGGTGGCGAATATCCATGAGTAGAACCAGACCTTGTAAACTTTTTCGATGAATCAAATAATTCTCAAGTTCTTTTTGCCAGACAATTTTCATTGCTTCAGGTACAGCTGCATAACCATAACCTGGTAAATCGACAAGGCGTTGATCTGGATTACCTAAACTAAAAAAGTTAATCATTTGCGTACGGCCAGGTCTTTTCGACGCGCGTGCCAATTGCTTTTGATTGGTCAATGCATTGATAGCACTTGATTTTCCGGCATTTGAACGGCCTGCAAAGGCAACTTCATAACCAGTATCTTCTACACAAAGATTCAGTTTAGGCGCACTCATCAGAAATTCAGCTTTACGCAACCAATTCAAAGATGAAGTTGAGTATTCTGAAATCGCAGGATCAGCCTTTTTTTCATAACTGATTTTTTGTTTAGGGGCGCTTGAGGTCTTACTATTTTTAGACTTTCCACTGCTGCGATGCATATTTCAACTTCAATAAACGGATAAACAAAGTGCATTATAAAGGAAGTCGGAGATTCAAGCGAATTTTGATCGTGTTAACTGAAATATTGGCTATTGGGATGCTGGACGATGAGCTTTTGTGACTTAAACATTGAGATTGGGAATGGGTGAGTTTACGATCTTTGGATGTTGTGGTGGCGCATGGAGAACATCGGCAACAGTATACTGATCTAGACTTTGATAAAACTGTTCAACGGCCTGATCTAAAATACCCTTTAAACCGCAACGTGGACGTAGCACACAAGGTGGCGTATTGCACTCTACAATTTGTGCATCACGTTGGAGAATTCGTACAATATGCCCTAAGCGAAATTCTAAGATATCTGGGTTTAAGCGCAAACCACCGCCTTTACCTCGTGTGGTAATTAACCAACCTTGTTTTCCCATAAAATGCACAATTTTGACCAAGTGATTTTCTGAAACATGCAAATCTTCTGCAATTTCGGCAATTGTATAAGGCATATCTTTTGGAGGCGCGATGTACATTAAGATGCGCAGGGCATAGTCGGTAAATTTATTTAGTTGCATGTAGGCTGCTCATCTATGGGTAAAGATGTATCTCATCCTGAAATAAATAAGGCCAGTCTATCATAGACCAGCCTTATAAAGAACGAATGGAGATTTAGATACCTGCACCACCCGTACCAAACGCTTCACTATGAATTTGTTCAGGTTTAATACCACGAGCCACCAATGCTTGGTGTTGTTGTTGCATAAATGGTATTGGGCCACAAAGATAATAATCAGCATGGGGTGGGAGTAATGCAGTATCAAGTGTTGCCAAGTCTAAACGACCAGCCACATCGTAATCTTCGCCGATAACATCACCGCTATGTGGGAACTCATAAGCTGTAAATGTACTGAGACGTGGGAATTTAGTTTTTTGCTCTTGGATATGTTGTTTCATTGCATGTACTTGGCTACTGCGACATGCATGGATAAAGCTAGCTGGTTGAGGCATGTCTAAAGTCACCAATTGATTAAGCATTGCAATCATTGGGGTTAAACCTACACCTGCACTAATGAAGACATTACGTTTGCTACTATCAATCAGGTAGAAGTTACCTGTTGGAGCAGACACTTCAATTTCTGAATCTTCAGCTAAGCCATGTAAAGTATTTGATACCCAACCACTTGCCAAATCACCTTTTTCATCTTCACGTTTAACTGAAATACGTAAATAGTCTATTTGTGGACTTGTTGATAGTGTGTATTGACGTGGTTGTTTTAAGCCTAACGCTTCAACAAATACTCGCACTGAAATATATTGACCTGCTTCATATTTAGGTAATGTACCGCCATCGACTGGAGCAAGATAGAAAGAGGTAATTTCTTCGCTTTCATTCGTTTTTTTAACGATTTTAAATTTACGCCAACCTAACCAGCTACCTTGAGTTTGTTGGTGCTGCTCATAAATCGCTTTTTCAGTACTGATAAATAGATCGGCCAATTGTCCATAAGCTGCAGCCCATGCATCAATCAATGGATCTTCCATCGAAATAGTTAATACTTCACTAATTGAATGTAATAGGTTTTCACCGACAATGTTGTAATCAGGTGCTTGAATATTCAGACTGACATGTTTGTGGGCAATCAGTTCAACCACAGGCAAAAGTACTGAAGGGTCTTCAATATTTTCAGCATATGCTAAAACAGCACCAGCCAAGGCTTGAGCCTGTGCACCACTACGTTGATGCCCCATGTTAAAGGTTTCTTTTAATTCAGGATTATTGCCGAGCATGCGGTTATAAAAATAACCAGTAAGTGCTACACCATTTTCGCGAAGAACAGGAACTGTTGCTTTTACAAGGTCAATTTGCTGCGGAGTCATTGTTGATCTCTCTTGGCTGTCATTTATAAGATGTATTTAAAATACATCTTATAAAGTGTATTTGCAATACACCTTTAATAAAAACACATAAAATAATTATGGTTTATTTTAAATTTAAGCCCTATTGATTGAAATCATTGGACTTATTTTTAAATTTTTTTAAATGATTTTTTAGATATGTTTAGATGGCTTGATTAAGCGAGATAAGCGAATGAAAAGATAAGCAAGAACATGCGCTATAAAATAGAGAATAAAAAAGGAGCGCTAACGCTCCTCACATTTGTGTTTAAGCGAATTAACGGCCACCAAATAATGAACCTAACAAACCGCGGACCAGTTTTTGTCCTGTAGGGCCGCCTAAAGTTCGTGCAGCACTTTTAGCAAAAGTTCCGATCACATCTTGAGTCAGTTTGGCACGCGCAGCTGCAGCTTTTGCTTCTTCTTTTTCTAAGCGTTCTTGCTCTTTGGCTTGTTGCTTATCGAGAGTCTGTTGTTGCTTTGTGAGCTCTTCTAATTGCTTGGCTTGTTGAGCTACAGCATCAAAAGCCACCTGCTGTTGTGAGCTATCAGAAACTTTACGTTGTAGCATTTCATAAGCGCTATCACGATCCACTTCATTGTCATAAACACCTGCGACAATACTTTGCGCCATCAATGCTTTTCGTTCATCTAAAGTAATTGGGCTAAATGATGAGTAGGGTGGCATCACCATCGCTCGTTCAACCACTTGAGGCGTACCTTGTTCATCTAGGCAACTAATAAGCGCTTCACCGACAGCTAGCTCTGTAATTGCTTGATCTACTTTAAACTCTGGATTGGCACGGAAGGTATCGGCAGCAGTTTTTACTGCTTTTTGATCTTTAGGGGTAAAGGCACGTAATGCATGTTGCACGCGGTTACCGAGCTGCCCTAAAACATTTTCTGGGATATCTAATGGACTTTGTGAGATAAAATAAATTCCGACACCTTTAGAGCGAATTAGACGGACCACTTGTTGAATTTTTTCTTGTAATGCTGGGCTGGCATTATCAAAGAGCAAATGCGCTTCATCAAAAAAGAACACCAATTTTGGCTTATCTAAGTCACCGACTTCAGGTAGCTTTTCAAATAACTCTGAAAGCATCCAAAGTAGAAAGGTTGCATAGAGCTTTGGTGTGTTCATCAGCTTATCCGCAGCCAATAGATTGATATAACCATGTCCATTGGCATCAGTTTGGATAAAATCCATAATATCAAGGCTTGGCTCACCAAAGAAACGTTGACCGCCCTGATCACCTAATGCCAATAGATTACGTTGAATAGCACCTAAACTTGCTGGTGATAGATTGCCGTATTCTGCTTTTAAAGCCGCAGCATTTTCACTGACATAGGTCAGCATGGCTTTTAAATCTTTAAAATCAATTAACAGTAAGCCTTGATCATCTGCAACACGGAACACCGCTGAAAGCACACCTTCTTGAGTGTCATTTAAATTCAGCATTTGCGAAAGTAACAGTGGGCCGATTTCAGAGATTGTGGTACGAATCGGATGTCCTTGCTCACCAAATAAATCCCAAAAAATAGTCGGTGATGCAGCAAAAGGGACACTGTCTATCCCTAAGCTTTTAATGCGTTCTTCAAATTTAGGATTGGTTGAACCTGCTTTGGCTATACTTGAAACGTCGCCTTTTGCATCAGCCAGAAATACGGGTACACCAATCCGTGAAAAACTTTCAGCAAGCACTTTAAGGGTAATGGTTTTGCCTGTCCCTGTGGCTCCTGCAATTAAGCCGTGACGGTTAGCAAATTGTGAATGTAATACAATATCTTGTGTTGTATCCGAAGTTTTTTTTGCGATGACGATTGGTGTACCCATTGTTATTCCTATAGCTTTAATTTGAGTTTGGATGTTTTTTATCTGACTCAATATTTATATCATTGTTGTTATACAAAATTGCATTAAATGATGATGTTGTAAATCTGTTTTTATTGTTGAATATGAATGTAGGGTGGTGCGAATTGTTTCCTGAAATGCAGAGGGAATAAGTAAAAACTAAATGTACTTTTTGCTGAATGAACTCTGCGCTTAATCGTGTTTAGAGGTGAGTATAGAGCCCTTGCCATCATTTGATATAGCAAAGACCCATATATTATGTATTAAGCCTGAATGGCTTGAAGCGCGTGTTGAATATCTTGGATTAAATCGTCTGGATGCTCTAAACCAATACAGAAACGAACCAATAGACCTTGCTCTAGATGTGCGCGTTCTAAATGACGCATGTCACTCAGATTATAAATCATGACTAAGCTGACAGGACCACCCCAACTAAAACCGAGTTTAAATAAAGATAAATGATCACAAAACTTTCGGATTTTGTTGATATCAAACTCAGGTTTAAAAATAACACTAACAAGACCAGCACTTTGTCCTGTTTGACAGGTCTGGTTCCAATAGGTGTGACTTATATTGTCAGAATCCGCAGGGTGTAAAATTTGAGCAAACGCATTTTGATTTTTTAGCCAATTTAAAATCTTTAAAGCACTTTGAGACTGATGCTCATAACGAATTTGCATTGAGGCCAAACTACGTTGCACTTGTGCGGCATCATCACCTGAAATCGCGATACCTTGAATGGCATGCATACGGAACAGCTTATGATGTAAAGCTTTATCTTGAGTGACCACAGATCCCATTAAAATATCACCCCCACCACTCGGGTATTTGGTCAAGGCATGTACACTGATATCTACGCTTAAATGTTCATGACTAAAATCAAAGGCATTAAAAGCTATACCAGCTCCCCAAGTATTGTCCAAGGCCGTCAGGATTTTCTTTGCTTTGGCTTTTTTGACTAAATTAACAAGATCCGGAAATTCAAGTGTGACTGAACCTGCGGCTTCTAACCAAATCAGTTTGGCATTTTCATTGGGTTGGAATGAGTCTGCATCAATTGGATTGTAAACTTGAACAATAATGCCATAACTTTTTTCAAGGTGACGTAGGTGTTCCATGTTGGGACCATAGATATTGTCTGCGACCCAAACTTCATCTCCATGACTTAAAAAACATGAATTGACTATGTTAATCGCAGATAAACCACTAGGTGCAAGTAAACAATATTCACCCCCTTCAATTTGAGCAATGTGATCGCCTAAGGTAAATGTTGTCGGTGTGCCATGTGTTCCATAACTATAATCGTAACGATCTGTCCAATGGCGATTAAATAGTGCATCGGTATTTTCAAATATAATTGTTGACGCACGAAATAGGGGAGGCTGTATAGTATTTATATATTGTGGTGCTTTACGAGAAGAATGAATTAAAGCAGTAACTGGTTCTTGTTTCACAGGAATACTCAATTTTTGTTAATAGCTGGACTAAAGTAAGCAAAACATAATCGCTCAGTGACGAAAAGCAATAAATTGTGAAAAATAATAAATAAAATTGATATTGGCTTCATTTTTGCATTTATCAGACTATGTTTTGTGATTTGTAGCGTAATTGATACAACAAGAATAGGTGATAACATGAAAAAACTTAAAGTGCATTATTTTCAGCATATTGCAGGTGAAGGCTTTGGAAGCTGTTATGAGTATTTGAAAGCAATGGGCGCAGAAATTACTGCAACAGAATTTTTTGCTTTACCTATAGATTCTCAGTTAGAAATAGAAGCTTTACCGCATGTCAATGATGTGGATTTACTCATCATTATGGGTGGGGAAATGAGTGTAAATGATGAAGCTAACTATCCTTGGTTAAAGGTTGAAAAACGATGGATTCGCCGCTATTTAGCATCGGAAAAGCCTGCAATCGGTTTGTGTTTGGGTGGGCAGCTGATAGCCAATGCTCTAGGTGCTAATGTTCGACGTAATACTGTACGGGAAATCGGTTGGACCTTGGTCAATAAAAGCAACCATGTGCCAGAAGATTATTTCCAATTGCCTGAGCGGGTCAATGTCATGCAATGGCATAGTGAGACCTTTGATATTCCTAAAGGTGCAATTCGTTTGGCGGAGAATCCAGCATGTCCCAACCAACTTTATCAAATAGGCAAGAATGTGTTGGGATTTCAGTTTCATCCAGAAATCACCCCGCATAGCTTAAAAATTTTCATTGAACATGAAGAAGAGGATATGGTGTTTAGTGGGCTACACAGTCAATCATTATTGGATTTAAAAAAATCACAACAAATGGACTATGTGATTGGTAATCAGTTACTCAATCATGCGATTGACTACGTTTTGAGGGTTTAAGTTGGTGTTTAAATAATAAGCGCTTTATTTATAATTAATTACTCAAAAAAAGGTAAAAATGTCCAAATAAGTTTGCTTAAGTGTTAAACAATCGTTATAATGAGCGACCCTCCAATATGGTGGGGTGAATGGCGAAGAAAGTCATTCAGATCGTTACAGTCGTGGCATCGATCACGACCTTAGTGATTTTCACTGCCTTTGACACTTGCCTACTTTAGTGGGGTGAGATGCGTCAAGGGTGATTCTTTATATATTTGGCTTGGAGTTAACTGGTATGTCTAACCAGAGAATTCGTATCCGTCTTAAGTCTTTTGATCATCGTTTAATTGATCAATCTTCTCAAGAGATCGTAGAAACAGCAAAACGTACTGGCGCACAAGTATGTGGTCCAATTCCGATGCCTACTCGCATCGAACGTTTTAACGTTTTAACATCACCACACGTGAACAAAGATGCGCGTGACCAATATGAAATCCGCACATATAAACGTTTGATCGACATCGTTCAACCTACAGACAAAACTGTAGATGCGTTGATGAAGTTGGATCTTGCAGCTGGTGTTGATGTTCAGATCGCATTGGGTTAAGGCTTTCGGTTAATTAACGCTTTATAAGTTAATTAGGCCGCTTTTTTAGAGGTTTATGCACATGGCTATTGGTTTAGTCGGTCGCAAGTGCGGTATGACACGTATCTTTACAGATGCTGGTGTTTCTGTGCCTGTAACAGTGATTGAGGTTGATCCTAACCGTATCACTCAAATCAAAACGCTTGAAACTGATGGTTATCAAGCGATTCAAATCACTACTGGTGAACGTCGCGAATCTCGCGTAACAAATGCTCAGAAAGGTCACTTTGCGAAAGCTGGTGTGGCTGCTGGTCGTTTAGTTAGCGAATTCCGTGCTACAGAAGCTGATCTTGAAGGTCGTGAAGTTGGTGGAACTATCGGTGTTGATTTGTTCGCAGTAGGTCAAGTTGTTGACGTAACTGGTCAATCAAAAGGTAAAGGCTTCCAAGGTGGTGTTAAGCGTTGGAACTTCCGTACGCAAGATGCTACACATGGTAACTCTTTGTCGCATCGTGTTTTGGGTTCTACAGGTCAAAACCAGACCCCTGGTCGCGTATTTAAAGGCAAAAAAATGGCTGGCCATTTAGGTGCTGAACGCGTAACAGTTCAAGGTCTTGAAATTGTATCTATCGACGCAGAACGTTCAGTTCTTGTTGTTAAAGGTGCGATTCCTGGTGCTACTGGTGGCGACGTTATCGTTCGTCCTACGATCAAGGCCTGAGGGGAAATAACGTGAATTTAAAAACTGTTTCCGGCTCTGCTGTTGAATTATCAGAAGTAGCTTTCGGTCGTGATTTTAATGAAGCTCTTGTACACCAAGTTGTTACAGCTTATTTAGCTGGTGGTCGTCAAGGTTCTAAAGCTCAGAAATCACGTGCAGACGTTTCTGGCGGTGGTAAGAAACCATTCCGTCAAAAAGGTACTGGCCGAGCTCGTGCGGGTTCTATTCGTAGCCCAATCTGGGTTGGTGGTGGTAAAACTTTTGCTGCTCGTCCACAAGATTGGTCTCAAAAAGTTAACCGTAAAATGTACCGCGGTGCAATGCAATGTATCTTAGCTGAACTTGTTCGCCAAGATCGTCTTGTTCTAGTTGAAGAGTTTGCTGTTGAAGCACCTAAAACTAAAGAATTGCTTGCTAAACTTAACGGCTTGAACGCTACTCGCGCATTAATCGTTACTGAAGCTGTAGATGAAAATCTATATTTAGCTGCTCGTAACCTTCCACACGTTGATGTGGTTGATGCTGCTGGGATCGATCCTGTTGGCTTGATCGCGTTTGATAAAGTTGTTATGTCTGTTGCGGCTGCTAAGAAGATTGAGGTAGAACTCGGATGAACAACGAACGTATCTATCAAGTCCTAAAAGGGCCTGTTTTTTCAGAAAAAGCACAAGTTCTAGGCGAAACTGCTGGTGTTCAAGTTTTTAAGGTTGCTATTGATGCAAACAAACTTGAAATCAAAAAAGCAGTAGAGCAATTGTTTGGTGTAGAAGTTGTTAAAGTTAACACGACTATCACTAAAGGTAAGACTAAGCGCTTTGGTAAAACATTGGGACGTCGTTCTGATGTTAAAAAAGCATACGTCACCCTGAAAGCTGGCCAAGATGTTGAAATGGCTGACTTGGGCGATACCGCTGAAAGCACAGCGGAATAAGGACGAAAATTATGCCAATTCAAAAATGTAAGCCAACGTCTCCAGGACGTCGCTTTGTAGAGAAGGTGGTTCATAATCATCTTCACAAAGGCGCGCCTTATGCACCGTTGGTTGAAGCTAAGAAACGTACTGGTGGTCGTAATAATAATGGTCACATTACCACTCGTCATGTTGGTGGTGGTCATAAACAAAACTACCGTATTGTTGACTTCAAACGTAACAAAGACGGCATCCCAGCTGTAGTTGAGCGTATTGAATACGATCCTAACCGTACATCTCATATTGCTTTATTGAAATATGCTGACGGTGAACGTCGTTATATTATTGCCGCTAAAGGCTTACGTGCTGGTGATAAAGTACAATCTGGTAACGATGCTCCAATTCGTCCAGGTAACTGCTTGCCGCTTCGTAATATGCCTATCGGTTCTACATTACATAACATTGAGCTTAAAATCGGTAAAGGTGCACAGTTAGTGCGTTCTGCTGGTACTTCTGCTCAATTGTTGGGTCGTGACGGTTCTTACGCAATTATTCGTCTTCGTTCAGGCGAAATGCGTAAAGTACACGTTGAATGTCGCGCTGTGTTAGGTGAAGTATCTAACTCAGAAAGCAACCTTCGTTCACTTGGTAAAGCAGGTGCTGCACGCTGGCGTGGTGTTCGTCCTACCGTTCGTGGTATGGCGATGAACCCAGTTGACCATCCACATGGTGGTGGTGAAGGGCGTAACAAAGGTATTCAACCTGTAAGCCCATGGGGTCAAAAAGCTAAAGGGTACAAAACACGTACCAATAAGCGTACGACTAAGATGATCATTCGCGACCGTCGCGTTAAGTAACAAGTAAAGGAATCTGACAATGCCTCGTTCTCTGAAAAAAGGCCCATTCGTCGATGCGCACTTGTTCGCTAAGGTTGAAGCGGCTATCGCGGCTAATAACCGTAAGCCGATCAAAACTTGGTCGCGTCGTTCGATGATCCTCCCGGATTTTGTTGGTTTAACAATTTCTGTACATAATGGTCGTAACCATGTTCCAGTGATCGTATCTGAACATATGGTTGGTCACAAACTCGGTGAATTCGCGCCAACTCGTACCTATCGTGGTCACGGTGTTGACAAGAAGTCTAAACGTTAAGGTGCTATGATGGAAGTTACTGCTAAATTACGCGGTGCCGCTATCTCGGCACAAAAAACTCGTTTGGTTGCAGATCTAATCCGTGGCAAATCTATTGCTCACGCGCTTAATATCTTAAACTTCAGCAATAAGAAAGCTGCAGTTATAGTAAAAAAAGCATTGGAATCTGCAATTGCAAACGCTGAACACAATAACAGTTTAGATGTAGACGACCTTAAGGTTACTACGATTTACGTTGATGAAGGCACGAGCCTTAAACGTATTATGCCACGTGCTAAAGGCCGTGCAGATCGTATTACTAAGCGTACTTGTCACATTACCGTTAAGGTAGGGGTTTGATATGGGTCAGAAGGTTCATCCAATCGGTATCCGCCTTGGTGTTGTAAAACGTCATAACGCCAACTGGTATGCGAGTCCGAAACAATACGCTGAATATTTGCTTAAAGATCTTCAAGTTCGTGAGTTTTTAACTAAAAAACTTAAAAGCGCGATGATCAGCAAAATTCTTATCGAACGTCCTACAGGCGCTGCTAAAGTAACTATTAGCACTGCTCGTCCAGGTATCGTTATCGGTAAAAAAGGCGAAGACATTGAGAAATTACAGCGTGAACTCACCAAGATTATGGGTGTTCCAGCGCAAGTAAGCATCAACGAAATCGATCGCCCAGATTTAGACGCTCGTTTAGTTGCTGAAGCAATTGCTTCACAATTAGAGAAGCGTGTAATGTTCCGTCGTGCTATGAAGCGTGCGGTTCAAAACACTATGCGTGCTGGTGCTAAAGGTATCAAAGTTGAGGTTTCTGGTCGTTTAGGTGGTGCAGAAATTGCACGTACTGAATGGTATCGTGAAGGTCGTGTACCTTTACATACACTTCGTGCTGACATCGACTATGCAACTATGCGTGCTGAAACTACTTACGGTACGATTGGTGTTAAAGTTTGGATTTTCCGTGGTGAGATCTTAGGTGGCATGAAACAAGTCATGAACCCTGCTCCTGCTGAAGAACGTCCAGCTAAACGCGGTCGCGGTCGTGGTGAAGGTCAAGAGCGTCGTGGTCGTCGCAATGATCGTTCTGCTGAAAAAGGAGAATAATCCATGTTGCAACCTAAACGTACTAAATTCCGTAAGGTGCAAAAGGGCCGTAACACTGGTCTAGCGCATCGTGGTAGCACAGTATCTTTCGGTACAATCGCACTTAAATCTGTTGAGCGTGGTCAAATGACTGCTCGTCAAATCGAAGCTGCGCGTCGTACAATTAGCCGTCGTGTTAAACGTGGTGGTAAGATCTTTATCCGTGTTTTCCCAGACAAACCAATTACTGAAAAGCCATTAGAAGTTCGTATGGGTAAAGGTAAAGGTTCTGTGGAATACTGGGTTTGCCAAATCAAACCAGGTAAGATCTTGTACGAAATGGATGGTGTTAGTGAAGAATTGGCACGCGAAGCGTTTACGCTTGCAGCTGCTAAGCTTCCATTTAAAACCACTATCGTTACTAAGACGGTGATGTAATGAAAACTAAAGATCTACGTGAAAAATCGGTAGAAGAGTTGGCAGCTTTGCTAGATGAGCAACAGCTTAACCAATTCCGTCTTCGTATGGCGAAAGCAACTGGTCAATTGGGTAAATCGCATGAAGTTGCGTTAACTCGTAAGACTATTGCTCGTATCAAGACCCTCCTTACCGAAAAACAGGGGAACGCACAATGAGTGAGCAAACAGTTCGCACGTTAACAGGCAAAGTAGTAAGTGACAAAATGGACAAGTCTATTGTTGTACTTATTGAACGCCGCGTTCAACACCCGTTGTATGGCAAATCAATCCGCCGTTCAACAAAATTACACGCTCATGATGAGAATAACACTGCTAAAACTGGCGATGTTGTAACCATTAAAGAAAGCCGCCCAATTTCAAAAACTAAAGCTTGGACTTTAGTGGAAGTTATTGAAGCAGCTGCTGAGTAATTAGACGTTCTTGTTGCATCATCGGTCAATTTCGAGTACTCTTTGAGCCTTTCGAAATTGCGACCGGTGATGCTCGGTTTTGGAGTAGGGCAATGATTCAGACCGAAAGTATGCTAGACGTAGCAGACAACAGTGGTGCTCGCCGCGTACAATGTATTAAAGTACTAGGTGGTTCACATCGTCGTTATGCTTCTGTTGGCGACATTATTAAAGTTACTGTAAAAGAAGCAATTCCACGTGGCCGTGTTAAAAAGGGTGACGTGATGAATGCAGTTGTAGTTCGTACTAAATTCGGTATTCGTCGTCCAGACGGTTCTGTGATCCGTTTTGATGATAATGCTGCAGTTATCTTGAACAACAACAAGGCTCCGATTGCCACTCGTATTTTCGGACCAGTGACTCGTGAACTTCGTACTGAACAGTTCATGAAAATCATTTCATTGGCTCCTGAAGTTCTATAATAGAGGCAATCATGGCTAAGATTAGAAAAGGCGATCAAGTAATTGTGATCGCAGGTAAAGAAAAAGGCAAACAGGGTACTGTTTTGTCTGTTTCAAATGACCAAGTTAAGGTTGAAGGCCTTAATTTAGTTAAGAAGCATCAAAAGCCGAACCGTGCAACAGGTGCTGAAGGCGCTATCGTTACACAAGAAGCTTCGCTTCATATTTCAAACGTGGCAGTTTTTAATGCTGCAACCCAAAAGGCTGACCGTGTTGGTTACCAAGTGATTGAAGGCACGAAAACTCGTGTTTATAAATCAAATGGTGAATCAGTGGCGGTAGCGAAGTAATAGGTTGAACTAGGCTATGGCCAGACTTAAAACACGTTATAACGACGAAATCCGAGCTAAGTTGAAAGAAGAACTTGGTTTGGGCAACGTGATGGAAATTCCTCGCGTTACTAAAATCACCATCAACATGGGTGTTGGTGCAGCTTCAGCTGACAAGAAATTGTTAGATGGCGCTTTGGCGGATATGCAAGCTATTGCTGGTCAAAAACCAGTTCTTACATTAGCGCGTAAATCAATCGCTGGTTTTAAAATCCGTGATGGTTGGCCGATTGGTTGTAAAGTAACTTTACGCGGCGAACAAATGTACGAATTCTTAGACCGTTTGATCTCTATTGCGATTCCTCGTATTCGTGACTTCCGCGGTTTTTCTGCGAAATCATTCGATGGTCGTGGTAATTATTCAATGGGTCTCAAGGAACAAATTATGTTCCCTGAAATCGATTTTGATAAGATCGATCGTATTCGTGGTATGGATATTACTATCACTACGACTGCTCGTACTGATGACGAAGGCCGTGCGCTAATCCGTGCATTCGGCTTCCCGTTCAAATAAGAGGTCGATATGGCTAAGAAAAGTATGATTAATCGCGAATTGAAACGCGAAACTACAGTTGCTAAATACGCTGCAAAACGTGCTGAATTAAAAGCTACGATTGCAAACGTAAATGCATCTGATGAAGAACGTTTCGAAGCGATGATGAAGTTACAAGCATTACCACGTAATGCGTCTCCAGTACGTCTTCGTAACCGTTGTGGTTTAACTGGTCGTCCTCATGGTTACTTCCGTAAGTTCGGCTTAAGCCGTAACAAATTACGTGACACAGTAATGCAGGGTGATGTACCGGGCGTTGTTAAGGCAAGCTGGTAAGGAGCGACTATAAATGAGTATGCAAGATACCGTTGCCGACATGCTAACACGTGTTCGTAACGCACAAATGGCAAAGAAACAAACTGTTTCTATGCCTAATTCTAAGTTGAAAGTTGCAATTGCAAACGTACTTCAACAAGAAGGTTACATTTCAAATGTAGAAGTTGCTGATCTTGAAGGCAAAGCTACTTTGACAATTACTTTAAAATATTTTGAAGGCAAACCAGTTATCGAAACTGTGAAACGCGTAAGCCGCCCAGGTCTACGTCAGTATCGCGGTAAAGATGCACTTCCAAGCGTTAAGCAAGGTTTAGGTATTGCAATTGTTTCTACAAGCAAAGGCATCATGACTGATCGCGCTGCACGTGCTGCAGGCGTTGGTGGTGAAGTTATTGCTTTTGTTTCTTAATAGGTGATTCCTCATGTCTCGTGTGGCTAAAGCCCCAGTAACTGTACCTAACGGTGTAGCAGTTACTCAGAACGGCCGGCAGGTCGAAGTGAAAGGCAGCAAAGGTACGTTGTCTTTCAACCTGCATGCGCTGGTCGAGCTTAAACAGGAAGAAGGTCAACTTCATATTGCTCCAGTTAAAGAATCTCGCGATTCTTGGATGCAAGCTGGTACTGCTCGCGCTGTTCTTAATAACCTTGTAAAA
Organism: Acinetobacter legionensis; assembly: GCF_048552295.1. NCBI lineage: Bacteria > Pseudomonadati > Pseudomonadota > Gammaproteobacteria > Moraxellales > Moraxellaceae > Acinetobacter > Acinetobacter legionensis. Next base: position 120,686 of record NZ_JBIMCW010000006.1, on the reverse strand, counting down.
GGTGTTAATGAAGGCTTCGAACGTAAGTTACAACTTATCGGTGTTGGTTATAAAGCTGCGGTTAAAGGTACAGTTGTGAACCTTAACCTTGGTTATTCTCATCCGATTGATTACGCTCTTCCTGAAGGTGTAACTGCTGAAACTCCGACTGCTACTGAAATCATTTTGAAATCAGCTAACAAGCAATTGTTAGGTCAAGTTGCTGCAGAAATCCGTGGTTATCGTCCACCAGAGCCGTATAAAGGTAAAGGTGTTCGCTATTCTGACGAAGTTGTACTTCGTAAAGAAGCTAAGAAGAAATAAGGCGCGAGGTTCTTATGAACGAAAAGAAACAATCCCGTTTGCGTCGTGCGAAAAGCACACGCTTGCACATTCGTGCATTGGGTGCGACTCGCTTGTGTGTAAACCGCACGCCGCGTCACATCTATGCTCAAGTTATTTCTGCAGATGGTGGCAAAGTATTAGCGCAAGCTTCTACTTTGGATGCATCTTTACGTAGCGGAACTACAGGTAATGTAGATTCAGCAACTAAAGTAGGTGCTTTAATCGCAGAACGTGCAAAGGCTGCTGGTGTAACTAAAGTTGCATTTGACCGTTCTGGTTTTAAATATCATGGTCGTATCAAAGCCTTGGCTGATGCTGCTCGTGAAAACGGCTTGGAGTTCTAATCATGGCTAAAGTTGAACAAAACGAAGGTCTTGTTGAAAAGCTGGTTGCCGTTGATCGTGTAGCCAAAGTTGTTAAGGGTGGTCGTATCTTCTCTTTCACAGCATTGACTGTTGTGGGTGATGGTAATGGTCGTGTAGGTTTTGGTCGCGGTAAAGCGCGTGAAGTTCCAGCTGCTATTTCTAAAGCACTTGAAGCTGCACGCCGTAACATGATCACTGTTGATCTTGTTGATGGTACTGTACAACATCCTATTCATGCTCGTCATGGCGCTAGCCGTGTTTACATGCAACCTGCATCAGAAGGTACTGGCGTAATCGCTGGTGGTTCTATGCGCGCAGTTTTAGAAGCTGCGGGTGTACGTAACGTATTGACGAAATGTTATGGTTCTACTAACGCGGCTAACGTTGTAAATGCAACTTTTAACGGTTTACGTGATATGACGTCTCCTGAGAAAGTTGCTGCTAAACGTGGTCTTTCAGTAGAACAAATTTTAGGGTAATCAATCATGAAAACGATTAAAGTTACCCAGACTAAATCTTCTTCGCATCGTTTGAAAAATCACAAACTTTGCCTACAAGGTTTAGGTCTGCGTCGTATTGGTCATACAGTAGAAGTAATAGATACACCTTCTAACCGTGGTATGATCAACAAAGTCTACTATATGGTTAGTGTAGAGGAATAAGCCATGACTCTGCGTTTAAATGAGCTTGCACCTGCTGAAGGTGCAAAACGTGACAACCGTCGTTTAGGCCGTGGTATCGGTTCTGGCGTTGGTAAGACTGGTGGCCGTGGTGTCAAAGGTCAAAAATCACGTAAAAGTGGTGGCGTTCGTCCAGGCTTTGAAGGTGGTCAAACTGCGTTATATCGTCGTTTACCTAAATTCGGTTTCACAAGCCAATTGGCTTTGAAAACTGCTGAAGTACGTTTGTCTGAACTTGCTAAAGTTGAAGGTGATATTGTTTCACTTGAAACTTTGAAAGCTGCGAATGTTGTACGTAAAGATATGTTGCGTGCTCGTGTTGTTCTTTCTGGTGAAATCACTCGTGCATTCACTGTTCAAGGTGTTGCATTGACTAAAGGCGCTAAAGCTGCTCTTGAAGCTGCTGGCGGTAAAGTCGAGGAGTAATCGCGAGTGACTATGTCTCCTAGTTCTTCAGGTCATGTCAACATGATGAAAGGTCAACCATTTCACGTGAAATATCGTGAAATTATTCGCCGATTAATGTTCTTGATTGGTGCATTGGTAGTCTTTCGACTAGGAGCGCATATTCCGCTGCCGGGTATTGATAATGTTGCTCTAGAACGTTTTTTCAAAGCTAATGAAGGTACTTTTTTAGGTTTGTTTAATATGTTCTCGGGTGGAGCATTAGAACGAATGTCCATTCTTGCGTTAGGGATCATGCCGTATATTTCTGCATCAATTATTGTGCAGTTGATGTCGACAGTGGTTCCTTCGTTAGAAGCATTGAAGAAAGAAGGCGAGCAAGGTAAGCGTAAGATTAATCAATATACGCGTTATGGCACCCTATTACTTGCATTAGTCCAAGGTATTGGAATGTGTGCTGGTCTAATCAGTCAAGGTATTACTTTGACTTCAGGATTAGCTTTTTACATTCCTGCGCTAACATCGTTAGTTGCAGGTACCATGTTCTTAATGTGGTTAGGCGAGCAAATTACTGAACGTGGTGTTGGTAATGGTATCTCAATGATTATCTTTGCAGGTATTGTTGCTGGTTTACCAAATTTAGTGATTCAGGCATTTACTTCGGTAGATAATGGTCAATCAAGTTTAATTGGTTTGGCTATCTTTGGATTGCTATCAGTTGCTGTTTTAGCAGCAATTGTGTTTATTGAAAAAGCTCAACGTCGTATACCTGTGAACTATGCTCAAAAACAGCAAGGTCGTCGTGTATTCACTGCACAGCAAACGCATTTGCCATTGAAAATCAACATGGCAGGGGTTATTCCAGCAATTTTCGCTAGTTCGTTATTGTTGTTCCCTGCAAGTTTAGGTCAATGGTTAGGCAGTGCTGATCCAAATGCAGGAATTGTAAAACGTAGCCTACAAGATTTGGCATTGGTATTATCGCCTGGACAACCGTTATATTTAGTGCTCTTCGGTGCGTTAATTATCTTTTTCTGTTATTTCTATACGGCGCTAGTTTTTAGCCCGAAAGAAGTATCAGAGAACTTGAAACGCAGTGGAGCTTATGTACCTGGTATTCGCCCAGGTGAGCAAACTGCTCGTTACTTAGATCATATTCTTAATCGTTTGACGTTTATTGGTGCAATCTACATTACCGTCATCTGTTTAATGCCGATGATTTTACAGAGTTCTTTTGGTATTCCATTCCATTTGGGTGGTACATCATTACTCATCGTAGTTGTAGTTGTTATGGACTTTATGGCTCAGCTTCAAGCCCACTTAACATCACATCAATATGACGATCAATCGTTAATGAGAAAAACGACTGCTCATCCTAAGGGATAAGCGCACTTAGAAGGTTTCATCATGAAAGTACAAGCTTCTGTAAAGAAAATTTGTGGTAGCTGTAAAGTTATCCGTCGTAATGGGGTTATTCGCGTAATTTGCAGCGCAGAACCTCGTCATAAGCAGCGTCAAGGTTAATTTAATTAAGACCTGTTGATTTCAGTAGGCTAATTAGGTTATTATCCGCCCCTCAAGATTTTTGTGGGGCGGTTGATTATCTCTACTGCCTTTTTGGAGAAATTTGAATGGCTCGTATTGCCGGTGTAAACATTCCGGATAACAAGCATGCTGTTATCTCTCTTACGTATATTTTTGGTATTGGTCGCCACACAGCTAAGAACATTTTAGCTGCTGCAGGTATTACGACTACTACGAAAATTCGTGAATTAGATGATGCTCAGCTTGATGCGATTCGTGCAGAAATTGCTAAGGTTCCGACCGAAGGTGATTTACGTCGCGAAATTTCCATGAACATTAAACGTTTAATGGATTTAGGCTGCTACCGCGGTCTTCGTCATCGTCGCAGCTTGCCTGTTCGCGGACAACGCACCAAAACTAACGCACGTACCCGTAAAGGTCCGCGCAAACCTATTAAGAAATAAGATTTCTGGAAGCTAAAAGATGGCTAAAGATACTCGCGCACGCAAGAAGGTCACTCGTACCGTCTCTGAAGGTGTTGCACACATTCACGCTTCTTTTAATAACACCATTGTTACGATTACTGATCGTCAAGGTAATGCATTGGCTTGGGCTACTTCAGGTGGACAAGGCTTCCGTGGATCACGTAAATCAACTCCGTTTGCTGCTCAGGTAGCTGCTGAAGTTGCTGGTAAAGCTGCTTTAGATTACGGTTTGAAAAACTTGGACGTCCTTGTTAAAGGTCCTGGTCCAGGTCGTGAATCTGCGGTTCGTGCATTAGGTGCAGTGGGTTATAAAATTAACAGCATTACCGACGTGACACCGATCCCGCACAACGGTTGCCGTCCACCTAAAAAACGTCGCGTGTAAGGAGAAACATTCATGGCTCGTTATATTGGTCCAAAATGCAAACTCTCTCGCCGCGAAGGGACAGACCTGCAATTAAAATCTGGCGTTAAACCATTTGACGTCAAAACAAAAAAATCTGCTAAAGCTCCTGGTCAACATGGCCAAAGCCGTGCTAAACAATCAGAGTATTCACTACAATTACGTGAAAAACAAAAAGTACGTCGTATGTACGGTGTTTTAGAGCGTCAATTTAGTAATTACTACAAAGAAGCTGCTCGTGTTAAAGGCGCAACAGGTGAAAACTTGTTGAAATTGCTTGAAAGCCGCCTCGATAACGTTGTTTATCGCATGGGTTTTGGTTCTACACGTGCAGAAGCTCGTCAGCTAGTATCTCATCGTTCAATCACTTTAAATGGTCGTCGTGTTAACATCGCGTCTATCCAAGTTAAAGCGGGCGACGTGATTGCAGTTCACGAAAGCGCTAAACAACAATTACGTATCAAAAACGCGATTGAATTAGCTGCTCAACGTGGCACAGCTGCTTGGATTGAAGTAGATCATTCAAAACTTGAAGGTACATTTAAAGCTGCACCAGATCGTTCTGATTTACCTGCTGAAATCAACGAAAGCTTGATTGTAGAATTGTATTCTAAATAATCCTTGAGGTAGCAATAATGACGCGTACTGCAAACGAGTTTCTAACCCCGCAAGCGATCAAAGTCGAAGCGGCAAGCGGGACCTCGGCAAAAGTGATTCTTGAACCATTAGAGCGTGGCTTTGGTCATACTCTTGGTAATGCTTTACGTCGCATCCTATTATCTTCTTTGCCTGGCGCAGCCGTGGTTGAAGTAGAGATAGAGGGTGTCGAGCACGAGTACAGTACTTTAGAAGGCTTGCAGCAGGACATCGTCGAGCTCTTGCTGAACCTAAAAGGATTGTCTATTAAGCTGTTCGATCAAAACGAAGCATATTTGACATTGGAAAAACAAGGTCCTGGCGATATTACTGCTGCTGACCTTCGTTTACCACATAATGTTGAAGTGGTTAACCCTGAACATTTGATTGGTACTTTAAGTGCTTCAGGCTCATTAAAAATGCGCTTGAAAGTTTCTCAAGGTCGTGGTTATGAAACTTCTGACTCACGTTTCCCTGAAGGCGAAACGCGTCCTGTAGGTCGTCTACAGTTAGATGCTTCTTATAGCCCGATTAAACGTGTTTCTTACACAGTTGAAAATGCTCGTGTAGAACAACGTACTGACCTTGATAAGCTCGTCATTGATCTTGAAACGAATGGAACTGTAGATCCTGAAGAAGCTATCCGTAAAGCGGCAACAATCTTGCAACAACAAATTGCAATTTTTGTTGATCTTCAGAAAGATCAAGCTCCAGTTGCTCAAGAGCCACGTGAAGAAGTTGATCCAATCTTGCTTCGTCCAGTTGATGATCTAGAGCTTACTGTTCGTTCTGCTAACTGTTTGAAAGCAGAAAATATTTACTACATTGGTGATCTAGTACAGCGTACTGAGGTTGAGTTACTTAAAACTCCTAACCTTGGTAAAAAATCGCTTACTGAGATCAAAGATGTTCTGGCTTCTAAGGGCTTACAGCTCGGCATGCGTTTAGAGAACTGGCCACCAGCTAGTCTCCGTATGGACGATCGTTTCGCCTATCGTAGCCGTTAATTAAGTAGGACTATCACCATGCGTCATCGTAATAGTGGTGTGAAATTAGGCCGTACCAGCAGCCATCGTAAAGCGATGTTCCAAAACATGGCTAATTCTTTGTTTGAGCATGAGTTAATTAAAACAACTGTGCCTAAAGCAAAAGAGTTACGTCGTGTAGCTGAGCCTTTAATCACTTTAGCTAAAAACGATACTGTAGCAAACCGTCGTTTGGCGTTTGCTCGTACTCGTTCAGCAGCAACAGTTGGTAAATTATTTACCGTTCTTGGCCCTCGTTACAAAGAACGTAACGGCGGTTATCTACGTGTTCTTAAAGCTGGTTTCCGTGCAGGTGATGCTGCACCGATGGCTTATGTAGAACTTGTGGATCGTGAAGTAAACTAATTACTCACGTCACAGAACAATCGGTTGTTCGAAAAAGGTCGGTGTTTCACCGGCCTTTTTTTGTGCCTTTTTGTTGGACAATTTATGGTTTTGTCCCAAATTGACTTAAATTTCGTCAGAAAAATGCAAACTTGACATTGCGTATTGTCAGATTTGTGCTTTAATAAAAAAGTACTCTTAAAAAGGTTATAAAAACAACATGGAAAAGCAAGTTGATATTCTTATCGTTGGCGCAGGTATCTCTGGTATTGGTGTAGCTGCACATCTTTCAAAACACTCACCACAACGTTCATTTGAAATTATTGAGCGTCGCGAGAGCTTTGGTGGTACTTGGGATCTATTTAAATATCCGGGTATTCGTTCCGATTCAGATATGTCTACTTTTGGGTTTAATTTTAAACCATGGCAAAAAGCCAATGTATTAGCAGATGGTGCTTCAATCAAAGGCTACGTTGCTGAAGTTGTCGACGAATTTAAATTAAAAAATAAAATTCATTTTAATCAGCGTGTACGTACTGCAAATTATGATTCTTCAATTAAAAAATGGGTTGTACAAATTGAAGATGAAAATAAAAAACTCAATACGTGGGTTGCAAATTTTGTCATTGGATGTACTGGTTATTATAATTATGATCAAGGTTATCAGCCTGACTACCCTGGTAAAAATGATTTTAAAGGCGAATTTATTAATCCACAATTTTGGCCTGAAAACTTAGATTATTCGGGTAAAAAAGTGGTGATTATTGGTAGTGGTGCAACAGCTATTACCTTGGTTCCTGCTATGTCAAAAGGTGGGGCAGGGCATGTGACCATGTTGCAACGTTCACCAACATATATTGCTTCAATTCCATCTATTGATTTTGTTTATGACAAAATGCGTAAGGTTTTACCTGAAGATGTGGCATATAAGTTAACCCGCGCACGTAATATTGGCATGCAACGCGGGATTTATGCGCTTGCACAAAAACAACCGAAGTTACTACGTAAGTTCTTACTCAAATCGATTGAAATGCAATTAAAAGGTAAAGTGGATATGAAACACTTTACCCCAACATATAATCCGTGGGATCAGCGTTTATGTGTTGTGCCAGATGGTGACTTATTTAAAATTTTACGTTCTGGTAAAGCCAGTGTTGAAACAGATCAAATTGAGAAAATTACTGCCACGGGTATTCAATTAAAATCTGGTAAACATTTAGATGCGGATATCATCGTTTCAGCAACAGGGTTAGAAATCCAAATCTTGGGTGGTATCAAAGCTACAATTGATAATAAGCCAATGAATACTTCACAGCATATGTTGTATCAAGGTGTGATGGTTAGCGATGTGCCAAATATGGCAATGATCATTGGTTATATCAACGCATCATGGACATTAAAAGTTGATATCACAGGTGAGTATATTTGCCGTCTTGTAAACTATATGGACAAGAAAGGCTATGATGAAGTTATTCCTCAAGGTGATGCAACTGAATTGATGGAAGATACGGTGATGGGCAGTTTAAGCTCAGGTTATATTGCCCGTGCGGCAGATGTGATGCCTAAACAAGGTAAGCATGCACCTTGGAAAGTGTCGAATAACTATTTAGCAGATCGCAAAGAACTCAAAAATGCTAAGTTTGAAGATGGAGTTTTAAAATTTCATAAGCGTGAAGCACAACTTGAAAAAAAGCCTAAACTGGTTTCTTAATCAAGCCTAGAAATCACTAAACTAAGCAATAGCAAAATAAAGAAACTATGAAATAAATAAGGAGCGAAAGCTCCTTATTTTATTGCGACATGAAAATTGATTTAAAAGAATGGTTAGTGATAGAAAAAGGAGCCAAAGCTCCTTTAACCGTGTTCAAATAAATTATAAAGAACGGGAAATCAGTTCTTTCATAATCTCGTTTGTACCTGCATAAATACGATTTGCCCGATTATCAATATAAGCGCGCGCAATTGGATATTCCAGCATATAACCATACCCGCCATGTAATTGGAGGCATTCATCAACGACATTGGAGAATACTTCTGAAATTTTGTATTTTGCGGCAGCTGCGGCATCAACACCTAAAGTGCCTTCAAGTTGTAATTCCATACAACGATCGAGATAAGCACGACAGAAATCAATTTCTGTGCGCATTTCAGCAAGCTTAAAGCGTGTATTTTGAAAAGCACTGATTGGTTTACCAAACGCTTTACGGTCTTTGGTATATTGAACCGTATGTGCTAGCGCTGCTTCTGCGCCTGCTTGGCAGATAATCGCAACCAGCATACGTTCCCACGCCAACTCTTTCATCAGCATGATAAACCCCATGCCTTCCATTCCTAATAAATTTTCTTTTGGTACACGAACATCTTCAAAGAACAATTCGCAAGTATCTTGTCCTTTCATACCAATTTTATTGAGTGGTTTTCCTTTGCTAAAGCCAGCACGGTCAGCTTCAACGATAATCAAAGATAGGTTGGCAGAACCTTTCTCTGAACTGCCTGTTTTACATACGACAATTGCCATATCGCACAGATAACCATTGGTAATAAAAATTTTAGAACCATTGATTACATATTCATCCCCGTCTAAAACAGCAGTAGTGCGAACGCCTTGTAGGTCTGAGCCTGTTCCTGGTTCTGTCATCGCGATGGCTGTGACTGTTTCTCCAGAAGCCATTTTAGGAATCCAATGTTTTTTCTGTTCTTCATTACCAAAGTTGTTGATGTAGTTGGCAACAATATCCGAGTGCAAAGAAAAACCTGTAGAAGAATCCATTGCATAAGCTTGCTCTTCAATCAGAATCATACTGTAGAGGCGATCTACCCCATAACCACCATATTCTTCAGGCATGGTTGCACAGAGCAGACCCATTTCACCTGCTTTGTTCCATAAATCTCGATCTACATGTTGTTGTTCTTCATATTTAGCAATATTTGGGACAACTTCTTTTTCATAAAATTTACGTACTGTTTCACGAAAAGCTTCGTGATCGGAATCAAACAATTTACGAGGCAACATATTGGTTAAAGGTCGGATAGCACCTGATTGCATTTTTATAATATCCATATGAGTTTTAGTGAGTTGAAATTATGTGAATTGCTTATTTGTCGCAATGAGATGAATGCTCAAAACTCACTTTTAAATGATGAATTTGGTCATTTAAAAGAATTTAGCGAGAAATTGATCGGGAATCAGGTAAACTAAGTCAGAATTAACCATTGGGGGAAAATGATGTCAGAAGAACTTACTTTAGAAGAACGTAAAGTGATTTATCGTGCTCGTCGCGGTTTAAAAGAAATTGATGTATATTTTGACCCATATGTAAAACAATATTACTTAGAAGCAAGTGCGCAAGAAAAAGCCTTGTTTAAAGAGTTAGTTGATCAGGAAGACCCAGATTTATTGGATTGGTTTATGGAAGTTTCAGAACCGCCTCGACCTGAACTTAGAGGTTTGATTAATAAACTTAAAGATTATGTCCACGGATGAGGTAAAAACTCACCAACGATATCAATTCAAACCCAGTCGTATTGCACTGGGTTTTCAGCTTTTGTGTTTAACAGTTATTTTTATTGTGCTGTGCTCCATTATAACTGTATGGACAAGTGTATTATTGCTGTTGCTGGCATGCTTTAGTCTAAAAATATTTAGAATGCGTCCAGAAGTCCGAAGTTTGGAACATTTTGATTTAGAGCATTGGAGCTTACAATATGAGGATTCCAATCAAATTCATCATATACAAATTCAGAAAATGATTGATCATCAATTTTATATTGCGGTGTATTTTTGTGAGGAAAGCAATAAAAGTCTAATTATTTGGCAAGATCAACTAAGCACAATACAGTGGAAATCTTTGAAATCTCGGGTCACGCTAAGTTAATTGTCTGACAAATATAAAAAATATAATTTTAATTTAATTTAAATAAAACAGTAGTTTATTTGTATTTTTTCTTATTGAATATTCATTGTTAGACCAAATATATAGAAAATAGCGCAATTATGAGATTGTCCGACAATTCTATCTGTGAAAATCTGATTTTGCATGTAAATTAAAATCACCAACAGCGAGGAGGAATTTCCAAATGGGTGAAATTCATACGTTTTGGTTCTTAGTGGTTGCAATTGTTTTTGCAATTATATTTGGAAGACTAGGAACTATGCTGAGGGAACAGATCGAGAAAGCTAACGCTAACAGTGTTAACGGTAGCAAATTTAAAAGACTTAAAACGAATAAACTCTCTTAAAGAGTTTACCTTTTAACAAGTAGCATGTGCTGAACCGTCGCAATGCTACTTTTTTTTGCTTAAAATTTGTATAAAAACTAGATCAGGTCAATTGAATACTTTCTATATTGTGGCAAATTCTTCAGATGAAATTAGAGCTATTACTCTGTTATTCAGAGATTGCATCTGATATTGTTATTTTAAAAGGGATATAAACACAATTATATAGAGGACAGGAAGTATGTCTAAGGTCCACAAGCTTGGTCAATTGATGCTGACCGCTGTCGTTGCCTCATCTGTGTTATCAGGTTGTTCATATGTTGTAAAATCAGGTGCCAATGTTGCGCTTGGATTTAGTGAGAAACATATCGTCCCACCCATTTTGGCAGGTAATGATACAGATATGGCGTGCAACTCAGGCAACGCCTTAACACCAGCAATTATGGCAACAAAAGATATGGGGGCTGACCCAACCCGTATGGCAGTATTATTATATTCAGCTGCGGGAATGTGTGCAGAAAATCGTGCTTTGGATGCAGAACTCAGATATTTACGGGCTTCAAAAGACGGTAAAGTGACTGAAGCTCAAGATGCTCGTATAGAACAAAAACGTTGGGCAGCTCTTGCCGCAGAACGTCAATACACGGGCTATCAACTATTTGCAGAACGTTGGCAGGCAAAATATAAATATACTTTAGGTGATTCTTGTCCAACCATGCGTAAGGACTTGGATCAAACCATCTATTTAATCGGTATGCTCAGTGGTTTGCAATCGATGACCAATGACATTAACTCTGGTGGTGCAGTCAATGTACCGAAAGATATTGCTGCGATTGTTGAACGTGGTATGACATGTTTAGACAATAACAAATTCTGGGGTGCCCCAATGGCGACCCGTGCAGTGATTTGGATATTGTTACCAGGTGCAGGAGATGGTAAGCCTGATCCAACACAGACCTTACAACAATCAATGCAAATCGCAGAACAGAAAGGTGTTCGTTTAGCATTTGCAATGAATGCTGTTGCAGCACAAGCTAGTGGTGATGATGCTAAATTAAGAGCGGCGTTAAAAGCTTATGCCGCATCGCGAGCAGATGATAAGCCAGTAAACCCTGAATTTAGATTGTTAGATGGTATGGCGGGTCAAATGGTTCAAGGCATTGCAGATCGTTATTGGACTGAACATACCGGTGTTCGTGCAGCAGATGATGGAATGACCACATTCTGGGATGAACAAGCATCTACGGGTGATGATGAATTATTTAATGATTTACCTGCACCGACTGAAGAGCCAAGTGCTTCAGCTGACGAACCTGCAGCAAATCCATAGTATTCAATTGCATGAATTGGTTAGAATTGAGGAAGAGCGACAGCTCTTCTTTTTTTATGGTGTAGCATGGAACAACACAAGTTAGATAAAAATATATTGTTTATTGCAACCAGTATCATTTTCTTTGCAATTCTTCAGCTTTTTCAAACTCATTTCATTTATCAGCACGATGTTTTTTTAAGCCAGCCTTGGCGCTGGTGGACAGGGCATTGGGTTCATGTGGGATGGATTCATTATGTTTTAAATGTTTTGGCTTTGGCTTGTTTACCCTTTTTATTTCCAAACATTAAAAAGAAAGTTTTTATTGCTTTATTGCTTATTTTACCGCCTTTACTCAGTCTCTGTTTTTATCTGATTTATCCTCATATTTTTGCTTATGCAGGTTTGTCTGGCATTCTTCATGGTCTGTTTGTATTTTGTGCAATCGTCAGTTTAAAAGAAAAGCCAGAACGAAATTTTGCCTTCATCGTATTGTTATGCATCTTAGGCAAAATCGCATGGGAACATTTTTTTGGTGCACTACAAACTGAACAATTGATTGGTCATCCTGTTTTAATACAAGCGCATTTGCTTGGGGTGATTTTTGGAAGTATTTGTGCCATCTTGAGCTTAATTTTTCGACTTAATGTTATGAAATAGAAAATGAATCAAGAATATTATTTGCATGAAGTATTATTTTATAAAATTTTATTATTTTGATGAGGTTAAGCACATAGAAGCGTAAATATATTTAAAAAAAATTTGAATGAATGCTTTGTAATGAATGAATGCTGATTCTCATTTGTGGTTAATTATGTGAATGTTACATCAATTTTAGTTGTAAAAAATATAAGTACTTAGTTGTTTTTTCACATTTAATGATAAGACTATAGATGAGTTGACAAAAAGCTCGCCAAAAAAATTAATCTTTGTCATGTCTTTCTTAGGAAAATTAGGGCAAATTTGAGTGGTGATGATAGGAATGGGTATTGGTAAAGGATTTTACCTCTCACCTAATAATAAAAGATAAGCTGTGCAAGCGATTGTACACTGGTTATAAAAACTGGAATAACAATGCAAGAACCTGTAAATAATAGATCGGGATTAGGTCTACTCAGTTATCTCTGGAATGAGTGGTTCTCAACCTTTTCCATCCTTATTCTGCTTCTCCTGACCTTGATCATTGGGACAGGGGATATGATTCATGGGCAAATGCTTCGTTTAGGTGAACGCCTATATGGAGACGAAAAAATAGGAATGCAATATTCCTTTTTACGTGCTGAGCCCAACAAACCTTCATGTGACCGCAATGTAGATATCGATAAGCTTGTCAAAGAAAAAATGCAACAGGAAGCCAGTGATCCTGATGCGGCATTTTTTGGTTTAACGCCAGAAGCAGATGTTCGCGCTTCATTCGTTTCAGCTCAAACGGATTGTGAACAGAAATATGCGTTCTATGATAAATCGATCAAACATATGGAAGATCATCCATCCCTTCGTTCATATCGTTCGATGGAAACGGGTTTCTTCTGGATATTAAAATGGGGCTCTGAACATCGTGTACTCATTCTGATTTTGATGGTGGTGATTGCTGCAATTACAGCATCATTGAAGATGCATCATATTGGGCTACGTCCAGCGCGTACTAAGCTTGATTTTAAAGTTTATAATATTGCGATGGTACTGGGGAATGCCTTACTGAGCTTCTCGGTCATTAGCCAATATCGTTCAGTACTCAATTCTGGTGTTGAATCTACCCTTGAAACGATTGGGGTCTATTGGTTATGGATGATCCTGTTCGTTGTCTTGACAGTCATCAGCCTGTTTAAATTATTCCGTACCCCAGAAAATGCTGAAGAAGGCGGTAAATTTGGCCTTGCGCTGCTGAGCATACCTTTATATGCCTTTATGGCAATTGTGACAGGTATTGCATTTACTTTCTTTATGGACTACCCAATGGGGCAAGGTATTTACCTTGGTTTGTTGACTGAATTTTCAAATATCTTCCTTAATTTAGCACTGTTTATTTGGGCGGGTATGTTATTGACCCAAACACGTGTGATGGATCTTTTCTTGGCGATTCTTCGTCCTTGGAACTTAGCGCCTGAAACATTGACGTGGATCATTTTGATCGGTGCTGCAATTCCAACAGCATATACAGGCGCTTCGGGAATCTTCGTTGTTGCTGCTGGTGCAATTATCTACAAAGAAGTGTGGAATTCAGGTGCTCGTCGTCAATATGCACTTGCTGTTTCGGCAATGTCAGGTTCACTGGGTGTTGTATTACGTCCGTGTCTATTGGTGATCTTAATTTCCATGTTGGATAGCCGTCATGTAACTTCAGACGAGCTATTTGATCATGGTATTTATGTATTCTGGTTAACCGCATTTATTTTCTTAGGGGTGTCGTTATTCCTTGCTGAGAATAAGTTCCGTATTAACTCACCGAAAACTGCTGTCCCTGGTATGTTGCGTGCTTTCGTTCCTGTGCTTCCATATATCTTGATTGTTGCTGTCGTAATTGGCTTCTATCAGTTTGGTCTGGACACGAAAATGGATGAATTTACCGCCCCTGTAATTCTTCCAATCATGTTATTGGCATTTATTTTATTTGATAAGTTATTTGGTAATAAATTACCGATACCAGAAAACCCAAATAAAGCACTTGCTCTAGAGCATGAAAAAAATTCTGAATACTTACGTGAGCATGGTGATACCGCTGAAACGAAACGTGGCTTCCGTAGCGCAATTCGTTTTGCAACATCTGAAAGTGTTGGTCATATTGGTGCGTTAATTATTCTAATGGCATTGTCTGCAAGTGTTGGTGGTCTGATTGAACGCAGTGAGATCGTGACCATGGTGCCAACGCATTTGGGTAGTATCTTGGTGACACTTGGCTTTATGGCATTGTTACTTGCATTAATTGGTATGACAACAGATCCATTTGGTGCGGTGATTCTTGTTGCTGCGACGATTGCGCCAGTTGCATTTGAAAATGGTATCCATCCGATTCACTTCTGGATGATTGTACTGGTTGCATTTGAGTTTGGTTATGTTACGCCACCAGTTGCGCTCAACCATTTACTGACCAGGCTCTCGGTCGGTGATGCAGAAGTTGCCGCCGCCGATGCTGAGGCAAAAGCCAAATATACAAGCTTCTACTATCGTTATGAGCGTTGGATCTTGCCAATCGTGGTGCTGTTCTCCGCATTGGTGATTGTGACCTATGCGCCGTACATGTTTAACTTGTTTGACTGGTATGCCAGTAAATAATTGAATGTCTAAAAAGCGCCTTCGGGCGCTTTTTTTCTGTCTGTGGCTTTGAATAGATTTAGTGATCTTTAAATTGAAACTGCTGAATGTACTCACTCGGCGTTAAACTGGTTTCACGTTTAAACATGGCACTAAATGCACTGGCACTGTCATAGCCCAAATCAAGTGCAACATTGAAAATAGATTTATTCATTGCCAAATCAGTCATGGCCTGCATTAGCCTTGCCTGCCGTACCCAATGACTAAAATGCATATTGGTTTCTTTCTGAAAATGCCGAGTGAGGGTTTTCGAACTAACATGTAAAAATTGGGCGGCATGTTCGAGTGTCCATGTATGGCTGAGATCAAGTTTGATTTCAGCACAAAGCTTTTGCAATTTAATATTTTGTGGCTCAGGTAAGCTAAATGGTAGAACAGGAAGAAGTTCCATCTCATCTAAAATCAATTCAAGCAATCGTGCTTCACGGCTTTGTGGGTGAATCGTCGATTGTATCTGCATTGCTGAGCGGATAAGTTCTTTTAAAAGGGGAGAGATCGTGACGACACGGCACTCATTGACTAATTTTGAACGTGCGTCTGGCTCAATAAATACACCATAAGCTTGTACATCACCACTGATCAGAAGAGCATGGGCCTTATATGCTGGAATCCATACACCGCGTCCCGGTGGCGTGACCCATGTTCCTTCTGCCGTTTGAATACGGAGAACACCAGAAAGCGTATGAATCAGTTGGATACGTTCATGGCTATGCCAATCTTCGATATGTCCATGGGAATAATTTTCAGTAAAAGCATAAATTGGATAATCTAAAAATCCATGATCATAATTATTTCCCATGATTTAGTCCTCAATCAATATGGCACTGCCAATCACACCTTCGTGGAATTGCTTAGTTCTCAATCATAATGTCCTTTATGCGATAGTTATTGTCATTTTATCGTACAAGTTCAAAATGATTATTTTTTAACATGGTTGAATCTTTCTGTATAGGCAGAGCAGCATGTTTCAAAAAGCTTATTTCTACCCATTGTTCGCCATTTTATTTTGGGCTGGAAATGTAATTGTATCTAAAATGGCAAGCCATGCAATTTCACCTATAGCGATTACATTTTATCGTTTGGTTTTTGCGCTTGCGGTGATGACTACTTTTGTATTGATTCCCAGTTGGAAAAATCGCCATATTATTCGCCAGTATTGGAAACATTTGGCTTTAGGTGGATTTCTTTCTGTATCCTTATTCCAATTTTTGTCTTATCAAGCAGCGACAACCACGACAGCAACCAATATGGCGATTGTGACGGCATTGATTCCATTATTGACGATTATTTTAAGTACATGGATTTTAAAAGATCAGATTAGCTACGGCTTAGTAATCGGAGGCTTCTTATCATTCTATGGCATTTTGTATTTATTGAGTCATGGGCATATTGCCCAAGTTTTTAGCCAAGGTATGCATCTTGGAGATGGCTTGATGTTGCTTGCCGCAATCGGCTACGCTTTATATGGTGTGCTGTTAAAACGTTGGAAAATGCCGATCCCAGCATGGCAATCGAATTTTGTCATGTCGACCTTTGCCATCTTATATGTTTTGCCGTTTTTTATCTTTTTACCCGCATCACAAATGCAACTGAATCAACAGACCGTTCCTTTGATTTTGTATGCCAGTATTTTCTCATCGATTTTATTGTCTTATTTATGGATTGAAGGTGTAAGACATTTGGGACCCAATAAAAATAGTATTTTTATGAATTTATTGCCAGTGTTTACAGCTTTAATTGCCGTAGTGCTATTGGGTGAACATTTACAAGTTTTTCATTTGGTTGGTGGTGGTTTAACACTCTGTGGAATTTTATTGGCGCAAATTATCCAAAAGCCAATCCAATGGAAAAAATCAATACAGCAATCATTGGACTCACTTTAAAATATTGGAGGATCTATAGTTGAAATTGAAAAACCCTTAACTTATAAATAGGTTAAGGCTTTTCTGGTATCAGATCGTCATTTTTGCGTATGGGCAAAAATTATTGATTTTGTGCAGCTATTTGTTGTTGAAGTAGCTTGATTTGCTCTTCCTTAAGTTTAATCAATTGATCTGCATCGGCATGTTGAGACTTGAGGTTTTGTTGCTGATCATCGAGTTGTTTTTGGATATCTTCTAGTTTAGCCACTTCTTCTTTAGCTAAACTGGTATTTTCAGGGATTTTATCTTTTAAAATGGATTCTTTGACCAATTCTACATTGGCAGTCTCTGAAGCAGCACTTTGTTCAACAGGCGTTGCCACAGGCGGAGCCGTTGCTTCCACTTTCTTCGTAGTAGGTGTTGGTTGATTCAATTGCTCATTGATTTGGGTGCTTTCAGAGGTGTTATTTAACCAGAAAAAAATAGCAATTAAAACGATAACTGCCCCCAAACCACCAGCAATAATCCACATTAATTTTGAATTGTTTCTTTGTTCTATATGCATTTTATTCGGTCCGATCTATTTTGAAGAGCGAGGCTTGAATTGAATGACCCCAATTTCATCAGGTATAGCAGGTTCTTCAGGCGCATCTACATGAGTAGGGCGATTTTCAGAATATCCACACTCGATGCATTCAATCCATTCCGCATCGTCTTGGGTGAGCATAACAATACGATCCATCGCTTCACATTTTGGACATTTTGCACCAGCAATGAAACGACGTCTAATATTCATACACCCACCACACTTTAAACAATTTTGGCCGTTAGTTTAAGCGTTTTTTTAGCTATTCGTCCAACCTTGATGACGTAATAATGCATCTATTTTAGGTTCACGACCACGGAAATTGATAAATGCATCAAGTGCTGTATCTTTTCCGCCAACTGCAAGGATTGCCTTACGGAACTCTTGTCCAGTTTGGGTATTAAACACACCCTCATGTTCAAAGCGGTCAAAAGCATCGCTTGCTAAAACTTCTGCCCATTTATAAGAATAATAACCGGCAGCATAACCGCCCGCAAAAATATGGCTAAAGCCATTCTGGAAGCGGTTATAAGGTGCTGTTGCTAAAACCGCATACTTCTGGCGAATATCATCTAAAGTTGCTTGGATTTGTTCAGCATTTAGGGCAGGTGTAAGTTTATGAATGGTTAAATCGAACAGTGCAAATTCAATTTGTCGTAAAGTTTGCATACCTGACTGGAAGAAACGAGCATCGAGTAATGCTTTTAAAAGATGCTCAGGAAGTGTGTTTTTAGATTCAATATGTTCACTGATTAAAGCCAAGCTTTCAGTATCCCATGTCCAAAATTCCATAAACTGGCTAGGTAACTCTACTGCATCCCATGCAACACCATGTGTTCCAGCAACTGCAATATTGTCCACTTCTGTCAACATATGGTGTAAGCCATGACCAAACTCATGGAATAAGGTATTCACTTCATCATGTGTTAATAGGGCAGGTTGGTCACCGACAGGTGGGGTAAAGTTCCCAACCATATAACAGATTGGTTTTTGTAACCCCGTTTCGGTTTGCATACGCGAGCGGAAACCACTCATCCATGCACCACCACGTTTACCGTTACGCGCATAGAGATCAAAGTAAAAGCCACCAATCACAGTGCCTTGGTCTTCTAGTTCATAATAATGGGCATCTGCATGCCAAAGTGGTGCTTGGCGTTCAATGACTTGAATTCCATATAAACGATTGACCACATTAAATAAGCCTTGAATCACTTTAGGCGCAGGGAAGTATGGTTTTAAATCTTCCTGAGAAAGGTTGAACTGTTGAACTTTTAGTTTTTCAGAATAATAACTGCTGTCCCAAGGTTTTAGCTCATCTATGCCATCTTGTTTGGCAATGGCTTTGAGTTCTTCAATTTCTTTTAATGCAGGTATACGTGCATGTTCTGCTAAATCAACCAGAAATTGATCAACAGTGGCCACATCGGGTGCCATTTTTGAAGCAAGCGAATATTCTGCAAAATTGTCAAAACCTAAAAGCTTGGCCATTTCCTGACGTAAGCTGAGGATTTCAACCATTACGGGTGCATTGTCAAATTGCGTATCGCTAGCTTGATCTGAGGCGCGTGTAACATAAGCGTGATAGATTTCTTCACGGAGCGCACGATCTTCTGCATAGGTCATGATGGCCAAATAAGATGGAATATCTAAGGTCGCAACAGGCTGATCTAGTTCGCGTTGTTGACCATATTGTTTGAGTAGTTCAATACTGCCTTGTGGTAGACCTTTAAGCTGATCCGTGGTTAAAGTTTTGCTATAGGCTTGGGTTGAATCCAAAACATGATTAGAAAAATCAGAAGACAGTTGTGATAATCGTGCTGAAATTTCTGCATAGCGTTTTTTAGCTTCACCTTCAAGGGCAACACCTGAAAGTTTAAAATCACGTAAAGCCAGTTTAATTGCACTTTGTTGCGCCGTTGGCAAGTCGCTAAACATCGCATGATCATAAACATTTTGATAAGTTTGGAACAAAGCAACGTGTTGACCGATCTGAGTGTAGTATTCACTTAAACTTGGTAATAAGTCTTGATAGACTTCACGCGTTTCAGTGTTATTCATCACTGCGTTGAGGTGTGACAAAATTCCCCAAGATTCACTCATGTTATTTTCAAGTGAATCTACATTTTCGATCACTGCAAGTTGTTTTTGAATGCTTTCAGGGACTTGTACCAAGTCATTTAAAAAGTTTTGACCGTCTTGGATGGCTTTTTCAATATTTTGTTTGAGTTGATCTAAACTAATTTGATCAAATTGCGGTACTGGCAACGTTGCCTGTTCTAGTGTCATGAGCTTTATGCCAAATCATTTCTTAAGTTATAGATAGATGTAGGGCTTCTGGCAGGGGAAATCAAGGTGTGACAATAAAATTAACACAGATGTTAATGGACTTGTTTGGTTTTCAGGTTGTATTCAAAAGGGATAGAATATGCACCCGCATCAAAACTGATGCCTAAAATATCTTTTTTAAGATAAAAGCCATTTGCATTTTTTAGCGCAATAAAATCTCGATCTTCTGAATAGTATCGGTATCGGTATAGGTATTGCAGATCTGCGCTATCACAGTCATTAGACGTTTTAGAAAGCGTTGCTGTTTTATTTTCAATACATGGATCAAGTTGCTGAGCAATTTCATTTGAGATTTGTGCTGCGGACAATTGATATTTTTGTAGTATTTGTGACAATGTTGCGAACTGTTTATTTTTTAAATCGATCACATAATACTTTTCACGATAATAGCTGCGTCCGCCTTCAATTTCTAAATGAGTATAAACACTTA
Source organism: Acinetobacter legionensis (assembly GCF_048552295.1). NCBI lineage: Bacteria > Pseudomonadati > Pseudomonadota > Gammaproteobacteria > Moraxellales > Moraxellaceae > Acinetobacter > Acinetobacter legionensis. The sequence goes on along the minus strand of NZ_JBIMCW010000006.1, from coordinate 100,431 downwards.
AAAAGTTTTGATCCTGATAGATCTTTCCTGAACTAAAGTCGATACGTGTAGCATCATCTGCCAAAAGTTCGTGTGTGATCTGTTGGTTGATTTTTTCAAAACCTTTGCCTTGGATAAAGGGAATATTTCCTGAAAAATTCGTATATTGGGGGGGAATAGTTTGGGTTTTAAAGGTGATGGTTTCAGCAGAAGCTACACAGCTGAGTAGCAGTATTGAGAGTGATAGTATATTTTTAATTTTCATGCTGTTATTTCTAGAGTTATTTGAGTCGCTATGCATGCATTATAAAACAAGGAAGACTCTATGAGGGTACAAGAAAAGTATTTATTAAAAGTAGTAAGTTTTGATCCTGAACAAGAACCAGAAGAGCAACATATTTATTTGATAGAGGTTTATGACTTTACTTATGATGGGGATGAAGAATACGAGGAGCCATCATTAAGTGAAAAACTACATTTTTCTTAAAACAAAATCAATTTTTAAAAAAATACTCTGAAAATAAAGTTTTGTTAAAACAATAGTCAACCTGTCAAAAAAATCATACGCAAAAATATAATTTCTATTGATTAATATTTTTAATTAAATCAATTGCATGAGGAAATGAGTTGTTTGATTATAAAAAGCTTTCATTGCCACGCTTTACATTCAAAGTTTAAATACCATCGCGTAGGCGATGCCAAACCTTGCACTGCAAACAAAGCAGTGCTTTGTTTTTGCTCATGGGCGAGGGATACGTCCTGTACCCCCACCCAACGGCGACATCCTTGTCGCTACACGATAGAACGGCCATCTATGATTCAAAAGTATAAAAAATAATTGACAATTAATAGTTTATAAAAGTTCATACAAAAAGATAAGCTTGATTTGTGATCAATGGTTTGAAGCAAATCACTTGTATGAGTAATTAGGTGGTGTGACTATAATTATAAAAAAAGAGAGCCGAAGCTCTCTGATTTTGTACTAAGTAAAATTACTCAGTCTTTGCTTTTGCGTTCGACTTTTTCTTTTTTGCTTTAGCCTTTTTCTTCACTTTATCTTTAGCCTTTGTTTCAGGCTGAGTTGCAGCACTTTTTCCAGGTTTTTTATTGTAAGAGCTGGGTTTTCCTTTGGGCTTTTTCTTTCGAATGGGACGTTCCCCATCTTCGCTGGCGTTCCCACTGTCAGATTCAGATTTAACTTTGACAGGACGTTCAGAAAAAACTTCTTCTTTGGCAACGGGTTTTGCAACACGTGGTGCACGACTACGGATGACACGGCCCGCATGCGACAGTTGTTGTAACAATTCAAAATCAATCTTACGTTCTTCTAGGTTAACCCCAGCAACTTTGATCTTGACTTCGTCACCCAAGCCAAAGGCTTGACCACGATTTTGACCAACTAAATTTTGACTAACTTGGTCATAAACAAAGTAGTCATCGCCCAATTGACTCACGTGAATCATACCATCCACATATAAATCTTTTAGGGTTACGAATAAGCCAAATTCAGCGGTTGCACTGATCACACCAACAAATTCTTCGCCTAAATGTTGCTGCATATAGTGACATTTCAACCATGAAGTAACCGAACGCGAAGCTTCATCTGCACGGCGTTCAGTTGCAGAGAAATGTTCACCCGCATCTTCTAATGCTGCACCTGAAAGAGGATACTTTTTGTTGGTTAAACTGGCTTTAATCGCACGATGTAATAGCAGATCAGGGTATCGACGAATTGGTGAAGTGAAATGGGTATATGCTTCATAAGCCAAGCCATAGTGCCCCACATTTTTTGGACCATAGTAGGCTTGCATCATTGAACGTAACAACACCGCATGAATACTCGGTGCATCAATACGATCTTTGGTTGCTTCAATCACCATTTGATAATCGGCTTGTGTCGGTTGGTCAGGGAATTTAAAGCCCAATAATTTTACAAAGTCTTTTACTTTTTGAATGCGTGAAAACTCTGGTGCTTCATGCACACGATACAACATTGGAACTTCATTTTTTAAGCAATATTCTGCTGCTGCAACGTTAGCAAGCAACATACATTCCTCAATAAGCTTATGCGCAACATTACGTGAACGCGGTAAAATTTCTTTAATTCCACCCAATTCATCAAAAGTCATGTAGGTTTCAACGGTTTCAAATTCCATTGCATGACGTTGTGCACGTAAACCTTTTAAAGTTTCATACAATTGGTAGAGCGTATTAACTGACTTACGGACATCACGGTCTTCAGGAATCGCATTGCTGTCGCCATCTAAATATTGTGCAACTTGGGTATAGGTTAAACGTGCTTTTGAATGCATCACTGATGGATAAAATTCAAATTTAGTCACTTTACCAGCACGACTTAAATTTAAATCACACACCATACATAAACGGTCAACATGTGGATTTAAAGAACATAAGCCATTTGAAAGTGCTTCAGGCAACATGGGTAATACATAGTGTGGGAAATACACGGATGTACCACGTTCTTGCGCTTCATCATCTAAAGGTTTACCAACACGGACGTAATGACTGACATCTGCAATTGCGACAACGACACGATAGCCACCACCAGGGCGTTTTTCAGCATAGACTGCATCATCGAAGTCACGTGCGTCTTCACCATCAATGGTAACTAAAGGCAAATCTCGTAAATCTATACGACCTTGACGATCCTTTGCAGAGGGTTCTTTAAACGCTTCGGCTTCTTTGATGACTTCTTCTGGGAATTCATAAGGTAAACCATATTCTAAAATGGTTTGCGGGATAATGATTTCAGTATCGGCTTTATCCGCCATTGATTGAATCACATGACCTGTCGCAAATTCATCTCGTGTTGGATAGTCATCAATTTCAACACGTAATGCATCGCCGACTTTGGCTTTGGCATGTTCAATCAGTTCTTTTTCTAAAGTTATGGGTTGATGCGCATTGGGCGGTGCAGGTTGAATAAAGTATTCACCTTCAAATTCTGCAACTTTACCGATCAGTTGTTTAACTCGACGTTGAGTCACTTCAGTAATATAGCCCCAAGCTTTACCTTTACGGTCTACAGAAGTTTGTTGGACTTTAACGCGGTCACCATGGAAGACTTGACGTAATTCGCGCTCAGGCAGAAGGAACTCATCTTTCTTCCCATCTAAGCTTGCAACGCCTAAACCTTTAGCGTTGACATAAACAGTAGCGTCTAGGGTAGGTTGATCGGCCATCAGCTGATATTTAAAACCATCTTTCATCAATTGACCATCACGGACCATTGCACTTAAACGATGGCTGAGCGCATCTATACTTTTTTGATCGACAATTTCAAGCAGTTCAACAAGATCTGCATGTGACAATGCTTCTTGTTTTCGTTCAATGATTTCTAGGATAAGGGTACGACTTGGAATGGGATTGTCGTAACGCTCAGCTTCAGCTTTGGCTTCAGGATCGACCCAATTTTTCATGATGTATTTGGTTTCTAGTCAGAAGATAGGATTAGCATAAGACATACAGTGGAATACTGCACGTAATTGATTGCAATATTGTGTTTTTAATTTAATTTTTAGAGAAATTTTCTTTGTATTTGTAGATTGTGATTGTTTTGCAGCATAAAAAAACAACAAAATGATGAAAATCGCTTAAAAAGTATTTAATTGAGTAAATTTCTCTATTTTTTTTAATGTCATCACTTGCCGAATCGGGTTTTAGTTTGTATTATGGCGGCTCGTTACGGTGAGATGGGTGAGTGGCTGAAACCACATCCCTGCTAAGGATGCATACGGGTAACTGTATCGAGGGTTCGAATCCCTCTCTCACCGCCAACGATTACTTATGACGCGCTCATAGCTCAGCTGGATAGAGCACTTGGCTACGAACTAAGGGGTCGGGAGTTCGAATCTCTCTGAGCGCACCAATAAGTTAATCATGATGTAACGAATGCCTTTTGGCAACACAAGTATTGCGCTCATAGCTCAGCTGGATAGAGCACTTGGCTACGAACTAAGGGGTCGGGAGTTCGAATCTCTCTGAGCGCACCAACTTGAAGAATTAACCGCATACGTTGCGGTTTTTTTGTACCTGAAATTTAGATTGATGATTTTAGTTGGTTGAATATATTGATTCTCTTGGCTATTTTACGAAAAATAAAATAGCTAAATGCAATAAGCCCAATAATAATGCCAGTTATCTCTAAATAGGAAAAAGTGCTAATTTTAAAAAGAAAAAAGATGCTAATTAAACTTAGACTAAGCCATAATAAACAGAAAAATAGGATTTCATTAAAGAAAAATATTTGAAAGAGCCTTTTGCGTAATTCCTTATTTTTAATTCGCATCAGAATTAAAAACCGATGTTTAAAACCGAATGAACTGTTTGGTGAGATTTCAGCTTTGGATAGCAGCATTCGATAAAAATGGACCTCATCAAAAGACGCATTGAATTTGTTTTTAACAGGCTGTTGTGTCTTTTCATTGTTACTTAACCATTTATCGACCTCAAAACAGGGGAGTAAAGACTCTCCAAAACCATCGATATCTAAATATCGATTTTGGGGTGTATTAAGTTCGAAAGATTTTGGCAGCCAATATTTTGAAGGTGATGGACTTTTGGGATCTCGATGTTTTTGTTCGATGAAATGGATCATATCCACCATTTCATTTCTAGTTTCTATGCTAAATGGATAAATCATCATTCCCATAATATCAGTAATGTTTAACTCGACTGAAAATGTTGGAGTACGTTGTAAATATTGTAAAAATGATTGAGCTAAAATTGCTACTTTTTCATCATTATAGAGTGCTGACCATATGTTGAGTCTGGATTTAAACGTTTCACAGCTTTTTAAGATCGTTGCACGAAAGACGTAATAGGTTAAGTCATCTTCATCTTGAATAGCGGTAATGTCTTCAACTTTAAATAAGGCCAACCAAAATAACGGAATAGAGTATTTAACTTCTTGATAGGTTTCATTTTCATCCATTTGCCCAATAGTTCTATCGAGATCGGATGAAATCAAAAGTGTTGAGTAATGTCCCATTTTTTTCCTTTTATTATCTGAATTTTTATAGAAATATTGATGAAATAATAGTACACGATTGATTGAGTTGGAATTTAAATAAAATGAGTTTTATCCTTTTTTACACGTCTATTCTTGTCGCAGCGCAAGGATTAGAACATCTATTCTAGGGCTAAAAACATTAAAATAATTAAAATAACCGAAGCTTTAGAAAGAAGAACATGAAGAAATATACAGATGGATATTATATTTACCAGCATGTTGATTTTATTTGTCATTTCAACCTGCAACAGTGTGATGGCTGTAATCGCACGTTGACAGGGTTTGTTTATGAACTGCAAATCCAAAGTTTAGAGAATGAATCTGTCATCTTCTGTGCTGAATGTATGGAATTGTTAGACGTAGTGAATGTCGAATAATTGCTTGGGGTTGATGAATATTCAATTTTAACTTCGCTGATTTTTTCTCACAAAAAAGTAAGCATTATCCAGCATTATTTTTATAGAAAAGCTTATCTGATAATCATATTTATTTAGAAAAAATTCTCACTGTAAGATGGTTCCAAATCATTTTTTCTGCTTTAGAGCGTAACAATAAAATAATTATTTTGGACGATTTCTTTGAATTGGCAATATATCTACAGTGTGATGCCACAGTTTGCTTCAGCAATGGTGACCACACTCAAAATCTCAATCATCAGTATTATTCTCGCAATATTGGTTGGTTTAATTTGCAGTATTCTCATTACCTATCGGGTACGGGTCTTTGACAAAATTGTCAAAATTTACATTGAATTATCACGCAATACGCCCTTATTGATTCAGTTATTTTTTCTCTATTACGGTTTACCAAAACTGGGGATTAAAATTGATGGATTTAGCTGTGGGGTCATTGGTCTAACTTTTCTAGGTGGAAGCTATATGGCTGAAGCCTTTCGTGCAGGTTTACAAGCTGTGGCCAAAGGGCAAATTGATTCAGGTGAAAGTATAGGACTGAATCCACTGCAAGTTTTTCAATATGTGATCTTCCCTCAAGCTCTAGCAATTTCAATTCCTGCAATTGGTGCAAATTGTTTATTTCTGATTAAAGAAAGTTCTGTGGTGAGTGCCATTGCAGTGGTGGAACTATTGTTTGTCACCAAAGACTTAATTGGTATGGATTATAAAACCACAGAAGCATTATTTCTCTTGATCATGTCTTATCTGATTATTTTATTGCCTGTGTCTATTCTCACCAGTTATCTGGAATACCGCAGTCGGAAGGTGAGCCATGGAATTTGATTATCTGTTTCAACCCAGTCATCTTGCACGATTACTGGAAGGGCTGTGGGTTACTGCAAAAATTGCCTTTATATCAGTATTTTTTTCAGCAATTTTTGGCACGATTTTCGGTGTCATTATGACGTCAAAAAATTTACTGATTAAAAGTTTGTGTCGATTGTATTTAGAAGCGATTCGGATTATTCCAATTCTGGTTTTATTGTTTGTTTTCTATTTTGGCTTTGCAACATGGTTTAACTGGCAGCTCTCAGCGGTACTGGTATGTATTGTGGTCTTTGTATTATGGGGCACAGCTGAAATGGGCGATCTAGTTCGTGCTGCCATCACATCGATAGATCAACATCAACACGATTCTGCACATGCACTTGGCCTGAGTCCTATGCAAACTTTGAGCTATGTGATTTTCCCACAGAGTTTAAAAAGAGTCACACCAGGCGCAATCAATTTATTCACGCGTATGATTAAAACCAGCTCTTTGGCAGTGCTGATTGGAGTGGTCGAAGTAATTAAAGTTGGACAGCAAATTATTGAAAATTCGCTGTTAATTGTTCCGAATGCATCTCTTTGGATTTATGGTTTGATCTTTATTTTATATTTTATCATTTGCTATCCCTTATCCCGTTTAGCGACGCATTTAGAAAAAGTTTGGGAGTAATCATGACTTTGTTATCTATACAACGTTTACAGAAATCATTTGCAGAAAGTCATATTTTACAAGGCATAGATTTGGACGTAAAACAGGGTGAAGTCGTGGTGATCCTTGGTCCATCGGGATGTGGAAAAAGCACATTGTTGCGTTGTATCAATGGCTTGGAAAAAATACAGGGGGGCACAATCAATTTAGCTGGCTCAGGTGTATTGGGCAAAGATTTAGCGTGGGTGGATGTACGTCAAAAAATTGGCATGGTGTTTCAAAACTATGAACTTTTTGGGCATATGAATGTGATTGATAACATTTTATTAGGCCCTTTAAAAGTTCAAAAACGAACAAGAGCTGAAGCTGAGAAAGTTGCAGACGAATTATTGAAACGTGTCGGTTTATACGATCGTAAGCGAGATTATCCGCGACAGTTATCGGGTGGGCAAAAGCAACGTATCGCAATTGTGCGTTCATTGGTGATGCAGCCTCAAGTGATTCTGCTAGATGAAATCACCGCTGCTTTAGACCCTGAAATGGTCCGTGAAGTATTAGATGTGGTTTTAAAACTTGCACATGAAGGAATGACCATGTTGATCGTGACTCATGAAATGTCTTTTGCCAGAAAAGTCGCCGACAGAATTATTTTTATGGATAAAGGCAAAATTATTGAGCAAGCCACACCTGAACAATTTTTTGAGCATCCACAGACTGAACGGGCAAAAGCCTTTTTAAATATGTTGAATTATTAACAGTAATTTAGACATCAATATTCACCCTAATAGCAACACATAATGATCTATAAAAATGAGGATGTATGGCTTTATCTTATTTAACTCAACCATCGAATTTTTTTAATATTTCCAACGTTGTTCGAACATTGAGTGTGGCCTTATGTATGGGAATGTTGAGCGCATGTAGTCAGCCAACTGAACCAATTGCATCAGCGGAGCAAAATACCCAGAATGATCAATCATTAGATCAGATTAAAAAGCAGGGCGTGTTTCGTGTGGCTGTTTTTGCAGATAATCCACCATTTGGTTATGTGGACAGTGCAGGTAAACCACAAGGTTTTGATATCGCTTTAGCAAAAAGAGTGACCAAAGATTTGCTTGGGGATGAAAATAAAGTTGAATTTGTGGTGACTGAGGCTGCTAACCGTGTGGAGTTTTTAAAATCGGGTAAAGCAGATGCGGTATTTGCCAGTTTTTCAGTCACTCCTGAACGTAAACAAGTGGTTGATTTTGCCCAACCGTATTTAAAGGCTGCTTTAGGCATTGTATCGCCTAAAGCCAAGACGATTACCAATATTCAGCAGCTCGAAGGCAAAACCTTGATCGTCAATAAAGGCTCGACATCAGATATTTATTTCACTAAGAATTACCCAAAAATTAATTTATTAAAGTTTGAACAAAATACTGATGCTTTTAATGCACTGAAAGATGGTCGTGGTGATGCAATTTCTCAAGACAGTACTTATGCCTTGGCATGGGCAGCTGAGAATCCAACATTTACGGCGGGAATTCAGCAAATTGGTAATCAAGACTTTATTGCACCTGCAGTGAAAAAGGGCAATACCCAACTTCTAAATTGGCTCAATACTGAAATTTCAAGCTTACAAAGAACAGGTGAAATTCAGAAGATTTATGATCAGACCTTAAAGCCAGTTTACGGTGGAACTGTGGACGCTCAAGTCTTTTTGGATGTGAAACCGAAATAAAAATTGCATCAAAGCGTTTAAATACGAAAAGAAATCATCGTTTAAGTATGAAAATAGATTAGAGGAAAATTAAATGAACATATCAATAAAACAGCTGACTCATCTACTTGCAGCCTCTGTGCTTAGCTTAGGGTTGGCGGCGTGTAATAAAAATGCTTCAACAACTGAAAAAACTGCTGAAACTGAAAAAACAAGCTCAAGTATTGAACAAATTAAGAAAAATGGTGTGGTTCGTATCGGGGTGTTTAGTGATAAGCCACCTTTTGGTTACTTGGATTCACAAGGTAAAAACCAAGGATTTGATGTGGAAATTGCTAAGCATGTTGCCAAAGACCTATTAGGAGATGAAAACAAAGTTCAATTTGTTTTAACGGAGGCTGCCAATCGTGTGGAGTACCTTAAAGCCAATAAGGTCGATATTATTTTTGCTAATTTCACCGTGACACCTGAACGCAAGGAAGTTGTAGATTTTGCTCAGCCTTATTTAAAAGTTTCTTTGGGTGTTGTATCGCCTAAAGCCAAGCCAATTACAGATATTGCACAACTTAAAGACCAGACTTTATTGGTCAATAAAGGCACGACAGCAGACTCATTCTTTAGCAAATCACATCCTGAAATTAAATTACAAAAGTACGAGCAGAATACAGAGACCTTTGATGCTTTGAAAGATGGACGTGGTGTGGCTTTGGCACATGATAATTTATTGGTACTTGCTTGGGCAAAAGAGAACCCAAATTATACAGTGGGTATTACCAGCTTGGGTCAGCATGATTTGATTGCACCTGCAGTCAAGAAGGGTGATAAAGAATTATTGGATTGGTTGAATCAAGACTTAGAAAAATTATCTAAAGCAGGGGTTATCCAGCAAGCATATGAAAAGACGTTAAAACCTGTCTACGGTGATAGCATTAATCCAAAAGATTTATTGGTTGAGTAAAACCATTAAAACTTAAGTTTGCTCTTTAAAACGAGTATCCACTTTAACTGGGAAAACATGATTTGCATTTAATTGATCTTTTTCACAAAGGTCTCTTGTGCAAGTAGATGTTTTCCTTTTTTTGTCATTGGCTGCATAAGTGCCAATTCATCACCTGTATTTTTCTCAAGCAAAATAGAATGTGGTTGATCCTCAGCAAATAAAAATTGCTCACCCCATTGACGTAATGCCACGATGATTGGAAACAGTGCATAACCTTGTGCAGTGAGCACATATTCCAAATAGGCTGAACCATTAGATGCCGGTTGGTTCTTTAGAATTTGAGCATCAACAAGTTTTGCCAATCGATCAGACAAAATATTTTTGGCGACATGTAAATTTTTCTGAAAATCACTAAATCGTTTTACCCCATCAAAAGCTTCGCGAATGATCAATAAAGCCCAACGATCTCCAATCAATTGCACTGACCGCGCAACTGGGCAAGCTTCATATTTATCTTGATTCATCAGTTGTCCATATTTCATCTTAAAAATAGACTATAAATCTAGTTGCAATTTAAAACAAGATTGCGTAATTTAATCTGGTTGCAAATTAAAACCAGATTGGTGCAAAATGAACAAAACAGATCATCAACAGCGCAATAAAACAAGAGAACAGCAGCGATCTCAGCTTTCTCCAGCCTTGGTGATGCTGTTGGCGTGTGCTGCTGGATTGAGTGTTGCAAATGTTTATTATGCACAGCCATTGCTGGATTTGATTGCCCAAGATTTTAAATTAGATTATTCGTGGGCGGGGTTAGTTGTTTCATTGACTCAAGTGGGATCAATCATTGCATTAATTTTTATTGTGCCTTTAGGCGATTTAATACCACGAAAATCTTTGATGTTGTTTCAGTCCATCATTTTATGCCTAGCTTTAATCTTGTTGGTTTTTTCAGATCATATTTTCACGTTGTTATTGAGTATGCTGATTGTGGGCATGTTGGGCACAGCGATGACCCAAGGCTTAATTGTTTATGCATCAGTTTTGGCGGCTGCTGATGAACGCGGCAAAATCGTGGGTACAGTCCAAGCAGGTGTGTTGATTGGTATACTTTTATCTCGGGTACTGTCTGGTAGTTTAGCCGATTGGTTTGGATGGCAAGGGGTATATATATTCTCAGTATTATGTATGAGTATGATCAGTGTGTTTTTATGGAAATACTTAGCTGTTATCTGCATCGAAAAAGATCCTACTCAGCAATTCACTTATTCCCAGATAATCTTTTCATTGTTTGAACAATTGTTTAAAAATAGAGTGTTACAGATTAGAGGTGTACTTGCTTTCATCATTTTCGTCAATTTAAATCTGTTTTGGAATGCACTGGTGTTTCCTTTATCTGTTCAGCCTTTTGAATATTCACATAGCTTGATTGGTTTTTTAGGCATCATTGGTGCCATCGGTGCAGTTATGGCAATCCGTGTTGGTGGGTTAGCTGATCGAGGCTATGCGCAGCGTGTTACACAATATGCGTTTCTACTACTGATCGGAGCTTGGGTTATTTTAAACTGCTTATATTTTTCAATTTGGATTTTTATTTTAGCGATTATTTTATTAGATGTAGCTATTCAATCAATCCATGTGATTAATCAAAGTCTGATCTTCCAAGCGGATATTCGACTACATGGGCGATTGGTGGGTGCTTATATGTTATTTTATGCATTGGGTAGTGCCGTGGGCTCATTACTGGCAACAACACTCTATGGTCATTGGGGATGGTATGCCGTGTGTGCTGCTGGAATCCTATTGAGTATAGTTGGCTATTTATTTTGGTTGTTTACTGAAAAATATTTAATTCAATTTCAAATGAAACAGCATGCAAGCAGTGTATAAATACGTAGATTCTAGGTTTTTGTCGATTTAAAGATAAATAGCCCAAATACTAAACACTTGGTGCTTAAGTATTGAAATAATCCTTAACAAAAAAATGAAAAGGCGTATAATGCGTCCCATCAAGACGTCGCGCTCATAGCTCAGCTGGATAGAGCACTTGGCTACGAACTAAGGGGTCGGGAGTTCGAATCTCTCTGAGCGCACCAACTTGATAAAATATTAAAAAAACCGCTTTATTGCGGTTTTTTTGTGCCTAAATGATGGCACAATGAGCAAGATAATAAAAATAAGGCCAATCATTAATGAATAAATATCTCTCATTCTTTATCGTGTTGGTCATCAGTCAAATGACTGGATGTACCGCCATTCTGTGGAATAACAGTGATTCTGGTAGGTTGGCGACGGGTAAAGTGGTTTCAACCCATGCAGATCGAGTAATTGTAGATCAGGATCAAATTGTCGGTTTTGCCTGTTTAAAAGAAAATGCTTCCTCAAAAAATAGCCATGATATAAACAATGTAGATATCTCCTTAATCGTGGTTGGGCAAAAATATGCGTATATGATTGATATTGGAAATAAGGAAATTTTAGAAACCATTCGATCTGATTTAGACGCCAAGTATTGGCGAATCAAACCAGTCCGTCCGAGTGACAATTATTTTAGCTTGTCTTTAATGCCGGAAAGCGATGATCAAAAAAATCCACAAGCAGCTCAATTTAGCAGTGATATTGAACTGTATTATGCAAAAAAGAATTTAACTGGACAGGAAGAAAATAAGTTATCTCGACTTGGACTGAGTCAATACGAATATGGCCGGGAAAACTCTGAATTTTATCAAAGAAAAATTGGATTGGTTGGACGTGTAGTGGGGTTAAACGCTGAAATTAAAAATATGAAATTTCAGAACTTTAGTCAGAACTATACAATTGCGATGTATACACAAGGAAAAACCAAATACTCATTACATTCTAAAACACTGTTGCAGAAAATAGCCTTAACCCCCGTCACTTTAGTCGGTGATCTGATCGCAATCCCGTTATATTTTCTGTTTAATATTGGCACAACAATCAAACATCTTGCTGATTAATTGAGTTTAAAAGTTCAATCTGCACTATTTTACTTTTTGAGCAAAAATTGCGTTTGCACCCAGTGCCGGTAACATTTCATGGTAGGGTAAACTACGTGCTGCTTTGAGTAAGAATGGTGCTTTTTCATCAATTTTGATGGTAGTGGTCATTTTGAGTAAGGTGTTATTGCCTTGGGGTAAAAATTGAATTTGACCTTTGAGATAACGTAGATCACCGCCATTGGCATAGAAGTTATTTTCGGTGGCTTTGGGATAGCTAAAATGCATTTTAAAATCAAAAGGAATACTAATAACCCCTAATCCAACACTGACTTTAAAGTCTGCATCTTGTGCTTGTGTGTTGAGCACTGTGGTTTTAATACTTTTGATTTGTTTTGGAAAAATCTCTTTATAGGATAAGGGTTGTGTCCAACGTTGTAATTGTTGCGGGGTGGCATTTAAGTATTGATAGCTTGTGGTAAAGCGTAAAACCTCTCGACCATGGGTATAATGTACAGTGACAGGATTAAGTACAATACTGACGGGCTGTTGCGCGTTGGCACTGACCTGTACAATTTTATTGATTTGAGCTGTATTTAATTGTGGGCTAGGCAGTTGCCCTTCAGTTAATCCAGTCACTTTTTTAGCCGTATATTTATTTTTGAGTGCTTCTAAAACAAAGGCACTCGAACCATTTGGAATTGCCAGTTTTACTTCAGGAAATGCATTTAAAATTTTCTTAAACAGGAAACCTTGCGGTTGGTTTAAATCGCCCCATTGTGTCAGGGTCACTAAAGTTTTGTTGTTAGTTAAATTGAACCATTCAAATTTCCCTAATGCATAAGGAATTGGACCATCAATCACCATGGTTGAAATACTATTTTGTCCAATTTGATGTTGCATCACCACATCTTCATTAAAATTTAACACAGGTATCGGTGTCGGGATGGATATACGATATTTTAATTGACTGATCGCTCCTGCCGTTTCGATGACTTTTGCTGATTTTAAAGTAGGGAATAACCCAACATATTGTGTGTAATTGCTTAATGTCTTAGCCACTTCTTGGCTACTTACAGGCACAACAATGGCTGCTGTTGAAAATTTAGCGATAGGTTGGGTTTGTTTAGAGAATGTCGGTAGTGACGTTTTGGTTGCTGGATGGGCATAAATTAAAATATTGTCTTGGGCAATTGCCGCAATTTGCTGGGCATTATTGTCAAATGGCTTTAACGCACTGGGAATATTATCGGTCCAAGTGACCAATTTTGCGAAACTGATTTGACTGATACTGACTAAGAGTATTACACCGACATTTAAATAAAATACTTTCATCATAATTCCTTTTGTGCCTTGATAATCGGCAATATCTTGTTCTTATAAAAACCATTTGTATGAAAGACCCTAAAAGGATTCACTTTTAAAAAATAGAGGTGTTCTGTAAAACAAGATGAAAATCCGCATCTCGCAAGAAAAATCTAGTGTAATATCTTGGCATCGTAAAATATTTGTATTGAAGCAACTATGTCAGACACCCAGCCTGCATTATCTGCACGTTATTATCTTAATTTAGAAGAATCTCAAGATGGTTTTAAACTGGCAACTTTTGGTAAAAAGCAAATTAGCCAATTTCTCACGCCTTTGGTCAGCATCGGAATCATGGTTTGGGGGATTTACCTCGGTTTAGAGGGTGTGGGTAAATATTATGTTTGCTTAGGTGCTTTTTTCTTAATTCTGCAAATGCTGATGCGGTATTGGTTTTTACCGATGATGTTTAAACGCCAATTCGTTAAATATCAATTTGGTAAAAGCGAACAAGGTATTGAATTATTTCAAGACTATATGGAATTATTCAGTAGTGGCCGTCCAAAACAAGTTCATCATTATTCAGATGTAGATAAATTTGCAGAAGGCAAGCTTACCTATATGATCGAATTAAAAAATCGTACTGTGGTGATTGTGCCTAAACGAGCATTTGCTACACCCGCAGATCAAACGATTTTTATCAATACTTTTAAAAAGTAATTTGGAATTATAAAGTTTTTAACGCTGAGCAATAAGAAGGGAACAATATGAGTACACGTCCATCTAAAATTGTATGTGTCGGTCGTAGTTATGCAGCGCATGCAGCAGAATTAGGTAACGCAATTCCAGATCGTCCAGTCTTATTTATCAAGCCGCCCAGTAGTTTGATTTCATTGCAAGACGGTATCTCTTGGAATGAGGCGTGGGGAAATTGCCACCATGAGTGTGAACTGACGTTACGTATCGACAAGCCACTTAAGGGCGAAACCAATTTAGATAAAGTATTGGATGCGATTGGTGCGGTGACTTTAGGCTTAGATTTAACTTTACGTGATCTCCAAGATGACTTAAAGGGCAAAGGCCAGCCTTGGGAGCGTTCAAAAGCTTTTGATGGCTCATGTGTACTGGCAGATTGGGTCAGTGTGGATGAAATTAAAGATTGGTCGGCTGTTACATTTGAATTTGCAGTCAATGATGAAGTTCGACAAAAAGGCGATACGGCTTTATTGATTTTTGATATTGCTTACTTACTCGCAGACATCTGCCAAGTATTCTCTTTAGAACCAGGGGATGTGGTGATGACAGGGACACCTGCAGGTGTTGCAGCATTGGCTTCTGGTGATCAGTTGAGTATGACTTTACATGGTCAAAGCCAAGATTTTGTTTGGAAAACTTTTGTAAAATAATCACTTAAAATTCAAGCAACCCAGTGTTTATTTATAATCAATACGCATTGGGTTTTTATTTTCTAGAGCTTATAAAACAACAATTCATTGCTAGCTATTAGGATATATCTCGCTTTATTTATCAGTTGAAATTTATACCACTGCTATTTTTTAGCTGTTGTTTGAATAGTATTAAAATCGCCAATTGGCTCATCATAATAAAATTACCCATGGATGACTTTGGTAAATTACTACATAACCCAAAGTTAAAGGCAGCCCACGCATTTTTAGATCGGCGTATAGATTGGTCGGGAAGATTATTGATTATCTGTATTTAGATCACTCCACTTCATCTACTCAAAATTTAAAAAGTTGATTTAGCGATGCAACAATTTTCTAAACTGATCTGGGGTACACATCATCCAACGTTTAAACATATTGATAAAAGCAGAAGCATTGGCATAACCTAAGTCCAGTGCAATGCTTTCAACCGTTTTTCCCTCATTGAGCATAGACATTGCTTTCATGACTTTAAGGCGTTGTCGCCATTCATTGAGTGACATAGCCAACTCTTTTTGACTCAGTCTTGCCAAGGTGCGTTCAGTCATATTAATCCGTTGGGCTAAAGACTCTAGCGTACTGTGATCAGCAGGGTGGGCATGTAAAAAATCCAAAACTTGTTTTAAGGCAGCATGATTGGTATGGGGTAAATAACTACCGATTAATTCAGCATGTTGTAATTGATCATGTAACACCTGTAATAGCCGCAAATATTCAGGCTCAGATGCTTGCATTGGGTGCTGTTTGATGTGCTGTAAAATTGCTGAAACCAAGGGTGAGGTTAAAAGAATTCCTGCTTGTTGGGGTAAGGCTTTACATAAGGACTGATGAACATACAAAGTTGCATGGGAAACAGGAGTCCGATTTAAACCACTGTGTTGCGTATTTGGTGGTAACCAAACTCCATATGGAGGGGGCGTAATATAATTAATTTGACCAATATTGACTTCCATTACCCCATTAAAGGCATAAATAAATTCGCCCCAAGCATGCCCATGTTTAGGATAAACAGACAGTGCGGGATCATGTCGAAAAATAAGCCATAATGGTGCAATAATCTCATCATTGGTACTGAGTTGAGTCAGTATATTTTTCTCGCTTGTTTTTGTTATTGTCATGCAAAGATTGCCTGAATAAAAAAGATCTGTTGTCCACTTTGAATTATATCCTATAAAAAAGACAGGTTTATACCATTGTGGTGTCTTTTATCCGCTTTATGCAGTGGATTTGGCTATTGCGAAATTATAATGATTCATCAAAAAGTTATATAACTTCCCATTTCCAATGGGCATTGCTTGGAAAGGGAAGTTGTTTATCTATCTTGATTAAAATTACTTATCATCCAAAATGGTTGAAAGCGGAATCGATAATTTGGCTGCCAAATATTCATCGGATTCGATTAAGGTTGGACCGATATGTTTCATCCAAACATCATCATCATGTACATGTTCAACATCATGACGACGAGGGAGGGTATAAGGTAATGATGTATAGAATGACCAGAAATCAATTTCATCTAAATTTCTGACCAGCACATATTCATTATTGTCAGTACATTTAACCAAATTCTGTTTTTCTAGAAGTTGGATATAAACTGGCCAGCGTCCAATTTCACCGCGACCTAAAATATTGAGTGCTTCTGCATCAGTTACCACTTCTCCCGTTTTTTGTTTTTTATAAAATAATTCCAGTATATCGAGCATCATCAACACAGGATGGCGGGTTTGGATTTTACCTGTATGAAATGCGGTAAGGGCATAGCTGATTTCTACACCCAATAAGACGATATTCCAAGATAAAAAGATCCATAATAGGAAAATTGGTACAGCAGCAAAAGCACCATAGACAAGGGTATAGCTGGTGAAATTTGCCATAACAAAACCAAATAGGTTTTTAAGTAGCTCAAATGCAATCGCACCGAAAAGACCTGCAATCGCGGCCGCTCGAACAGGAATACTACGATTTGGAATGGTCCAATATAAAATGAAAAAGCCTAAAGTGGTCAGTGCAAACGAAATGACCCCGAGTAACGCTGTACCATCAACTTCATAACCAGCAAAGTTATTACTTAAAACATTCATAGAGGCCAATGTTGATGAAATGACAAAGGCACTTCCCAATAAAATCGGACCTAAAGAAATAATGGTCCAATAACGCATAAAGCCAATGATGCCATTACGCGTTTCTTGAACACGCCAAATCCGATTAAAAACCGTTTCGATACTGGTAAGCATCAGTACTGTGGTAATGAATAAAAACAACACACCAATAACAGTTAAATTACTTGAATTCTCAGTAAAGACATTAAAAGCCTTATCGAAAGCAATGCTGGTTTTCGGTAAGAAATTACTGTAAATCATCTGCTGGAGTTGTTGTCTAGCAGGCTCTAAGGCTTTGATTGATGAGATAATAACCAAGAAAACAGTCAACATTGGAACAACAGCAAATAATGTCGTATAAGTGAGTGAACCCGCCTGTTCACGACAACGATCTGCTTCAAAACGACCAATTACAAAAAGAATGAATTGAAACCAAGTTTTTTCATAGAAGGGTAGTTTTTTAAGTAATTCAAGCATATATATCTTTGATCTCAATTATTTTTCGGTATGTCTTACATTTTCATTGTCTAGCTTACCCAAAAAAGCAGAAAAATACCGTATAGTTTTATTTTCTTATGTTGAAATCAAGAAATCTCTATGCAAGCTTATGTTCTCGTACTCTATTACAGTAAATATGGATCTACCAAAGAGATGGCACACTTGATTGCCAACGGTGTAGAAGCGGCGGGTGTGGCAGTAAAAATTCGGACGGTGCCTAACCTTTCCACTGTTGTAAAAGAAGCAGAAGCCAGCATTCCAGAACATGGCGATATTTATTGTACATTGGATGATTTACAAAATTGTTCAGGATTAGCTTTAGGTTCACCAACACGTTTTGGCAATATGGCATCTGAAATGAAATACTTTTGGGATCAAACCACAAGTCTTTGGTTAAATGGTGCATTACACGATAAACCCGCTTGTGTATTTACCGCGTCAGGTTCAATGCATGGTGGGCAGGAAAGTACCTTGTTAACGATGCTACCGCCATTGTTTCATCATGGCATGATGATCATGGGTTTGACCAATGCCAATCCAGCCTTATCCAATACCAAATCAGGCGGTACGCCGTATGGGGTTAGTCATGTCAGTGGACCACGTCATGACCAAAACTTAAGTTCCGATGAAAAAGCTTTATGTGCAGAACAGGGCAAACGTCTAGGTGAAACGGTTAAAAAGTTAAACCCATAATTTTTGATATTTTGTGGGTAGCTGCATAAAAATTGAAAGACTTCTCTTTTATCACGCTTTTAACGGATTAGAAGAGAAGTTCTTTGGCGAGTGATATTTTGAATTTTATTATTTTAAATTAAAGCGATGGTTACATTTTTTACATTGGTAATCAAAAAAGATATTTTGGTCAACAATCACACCTGCTCGTTTACCGAAGCGATTTCCTAGAAATCCACCAGTAATTCCAACACTGATTGCACCTACGAAGGTTCCTACAGTTCCACCGACAATAACACCTAATGGACCTGCAACAGTTCCAATAGCTGCACCAATTGACGCACCAGAGGCAGCGCCGCCTACAGTTCCTGCTGCTGCACCCGCAGAAGTCAATAATACACTGCCTGCTTTGCCTAAAAGTTGTTCATGGTCACGGCGTTCTAAGTCTGTAGAGCCACACTTTGGGCACTTTACTGTTTGTTCATCAGTCATTGATTTTTACTCACTCAACAAAGTCCATTTGTCTTCATTAAGTTATGGTTAAGCTTTATATTCACGTTCACTACTGGCATTTTTGTCATGCTTATCGCTATCGTTACAATCATGTCAGGGATATGACATGATTTTGATTGTAACTGAATACCGTGATCAGTCTTTATATTTTGTGTGAATGTAATAGGTAGAATGATTGATAGAAGCTTATAGAAACATCTTGTTATTGCTTGAGCCGCATTAAGCTTTCCTGATTAACGCTACACACCAATCTACCATCTTGCCATATCCGCCCGAAATTAAGCCCTCTAGCTTGGCTAGATAGTGTTGCATTCATATCATAAAGTAGCCACTCATCCACTCTAAAATCTGTATGAAAATAAATGCTATGGTCTAAACTTGCACTACGTACACTGCCGTTAGCATAACTGACACCATGTGGTCTAAGTGAAACCGTCAGCAGGTTATAGTCAGAATAATATGCAGCAATGGCTTGGTGCATCATGAGTGTATCTTGTTGAGTAGGAATAGTTTCAAAGGTTTGAAAATATTCAGCATAATTTGTGTCTAATTTTATCGGTTTAAATGGGTTGAATGGCTGCACTGGATGGATATTGATAAAAAATTGACGCATAAATATTGCGCGTGCAGGTTCAGGAACATCCTCATAAATCATTTGTTTCAGTTGTTGTTCTGGGATCAGTTCATCTGGCGAAGGGTAGTGAGGCGGTTCAATCTGATTTTCTAAACCTGCTTCAATATTGGCATATGAAACCATGGCTGAAAATATAATATGGCCATTTTGCCAAGCATAGACTTGGCGAGTGGCAAAACTTTTGCCATCCCTTAAATTTTCAACTTTAAACAAAATTGGAATATCTGTGCGACCACTGCGAATAAAATAAGCATGTAATGAATGTGCAGGGCGATTGGTGGTTTTTGATGCGGCAATTAATGCTTGTGCCACCAATTGCCCACCCACAAGGTGTGATCCAAATAATCGTGTGTTTTGCCCTTGAAATAGACCATCATCCAATTGTTGTACGTCGAGTAGATCAACTAATTTTTGAGTGATTGATCTCATTTATTATTTACCTGAGTGATATCTTTATTTGCACAATATAGCTGAGGGTTTGATCAAAATAAAAGGCAAAACAAAGACGCTACTGATCAAAAAGCATAAAAAAGAGCGCTTAAAGCACTCTTTTTTAATGAAAAACTTTGAAGTAAGACCAGCTTATTCTTCTACAAAGCTTACCGTACCGTTTGCCAAAGATTCAACACGTGCCAAAGATTCAACACGGTAGCCTTTATCTAATAACAATTGACGGCCTGGTTGGAAAGATTTTTCAATCACAATCCCAATACCCACAACTTCTGCGTCTGCTTGATGAATCAAGTCAGCAAGACCTAAAGCGGCTTGACCATTCGCTAAGAAATCATCAATAACCAAAGCTTTATCGTCTTTGCTAATATGTTTCTTAGAAATCGCAATGGTGCTTTCAATTTGCTTGGTAAAAGAGAATACTTTTGAACGATATAAATCATCTTTAAGGGTTAAAGACTGATATTTACGTGCAAAAATAACGGGTACACCAAGTTCCAAACCAGCCATCACAGCAGGCGCAATGCCTGATGCTTCAATTGTGATGATTTTGGTAATGCCTGCATCTTTAAAAAGACGAGCAAACTCTTGACCGATGAGCTGCATCATCACAGGGTCAATTTGGTGATTTAAGAAAGAATCGACTTTCAGAACTTGATCAGATAGAACGATACCTTCAGCTAAGATTTTCTGTTCTAGTGCGTGCACAGGGAGAATCCTCTAGAGGCAAGGTGCTTTTTAAAGCAAAGGCGTATTTTAAAAAGCACTAAAAAAAATGCAAGCTGAAATTGATCAAAAGGTGAAAAATGTCTTACTTTTTGTAACTGGTCAAGGTTAGGTTATAAGACGTTTTACCATCAACATGTGACATTTTCACGGGTAAATAGTCTAATTGAGGTGCTAACCAGAAAATTGAACTTTTTTCACCATTGTCATGGGTGAGTACAACTTTGACCGTGTTATAGGTTCCCGCAGGGGTTTTAATTGACTCAGTCCCTTGTTTAACAAAGCGGCGCGCATCTAAACCTTTTGCATCTGCAATCAAATAACTTGATTTTAGACCAGCACCTTTTAAATCTTCACGTACTTGTAACTCAGCATTTAATTCATCTAAAGCACCTGCTTTCCATGGGAAAGAACGTGCCTGATCTTTTTTCTTGGTATTAATGGTTTTGTTGTTTGGATTAAAGTTAATGGTCATGGTGTCATTATGTACCAACACTTTACTGGTGCGACTAAAACTACTTGAATTAATTTGACCATTACTAAAGGTAAAACGGCTTGTTTCGCTTGCAGATGCAATTGCCGCTGCTTTTGCAGCAAATACATAAGTCCAGTTATTGCCATTTTGACTCAGTGTACGAGTCGCAGTACCTAAGTTTTTACCATTATAGGCAAACTGGTAACTTGCTTGGAACGGACTCATGGCAAGCGCATTGCTAGAAAATCCAACCAATAACACTGCAGTTGAAATACCAGTTGCTATACTTAATGTTTTAAATAACGTTTTTGCCATCATTAAATGTCCTATACATTTAAAAGTATTTTTGGATATGACACCTATTATGCGGTGTAATTAAAGATAAAATATTCACTTTATTTCTAATCCTGTGAATTTATGTATACATTTTGATTGCTGTGACTTGAAATCTATCTTACCAATTAGAGATTTAATTCTTTTGCTCAATCGGGGTTACTTCTGTTTCTAGATCATCATCTTCGCCCCAGTCTGGGTCTTTATCTTCTCTAAATTTACTAAATAAAGCTGTTAGATTCACATTGCCAATTACAACCAACTCGGTCTCACGTAGTTCAGCATGATTCACATGGACTTTATTTAGTGTATCCATAATCGAACGATTTTTCCCTAACCAGCGATTGAGATCTAAGTGAAGTAATTCATCTTTTACTGTAATGACTTCAAATTTTTCTAAGATCATGCCTAAAGGATCTTTTTTCAATACTTTTTGGTAAAAGAATAAAGCAGCGTTTACGCCCATTTTGTACCAAACATTGGGATAACTGGCTTCGATCACTTGTGTGTTACTGATTTGTTCAAAAACAATCAACTGCATATCTTTGTTGAGTTCCATTTGAACTAATTTAAGATCCACCGAAAGAACCAAATGCATACCATTAACATTGAGTGTGGCATAAAGCTTTAGCCAGTCATCATGCAGGTCAGCATGTAAATCTTCTAAAATTTTGACATTGTCTGTGACAAAACGTTTAAACGTTGCATTTAAAAATACTTGTGATACCGGAAACTCGCGTTCTTCTTCTATAAAACCTTCTGCTTTTTGGTATACTTGTCGAATACGTTTAACGATGTTAGAAAGTAGCGTCGGCATAAGTATTGTCCCAAATCTTCATCATTTTTTAAGGCGATAAACTTGTCGATTATTAAAAAAATACAAGTCTAACGATTGCAGTTTAACAAAAAACATTGCACCATTTTGAGTGTTTTAAAATTACGTTTTTACTTTTACTAAATAAGTCACAAAGTTTGTGAATAATGTAAAGTCAAACTTATTTTAATAAATTTTAAATTTGGCGATTGGGGAATTTTGTCGGATTAATGTCATGATAAAAAAATTATTTGCCAATACAGAGCATTCTGAGTATTGGTGGCAAGACTCATTATTTGTTGGAGCTGTTTCTGCAGCTGTCATTGCACATGTACTTTTTTTATCTGTTCAATTTGGAATGCCCCAAGAAAATAATACCAGCACAAAAGAAATCGCAATCAGTATTCGTCCAAGTGAAGACGAAGTTAAAGATGCAGACTTTTTAGCGCAATCAAATCAGCAGGGTTCAGGAACATTCCGTAAAGAGCATCGTATTTCAAGTGATATGCCAGCGCAAGCAGAAGATAAGAGTTCGGGTGATCAGCAACTCGAAGCTTTAGAACAAATTCAGCAAAAAAGAGAATTGAAATTCGAAGAAAAAGTATTAATGACGGTTCTTAGCTGGCAAAAGCAAGCGGAACAGAATGATCGCAAAAAGGCCATGGAAGAGTTGCAGAGCCAGATGCAAGCTAAAACGGCAATGGTGGCGAGTCTAGAAGCTCAATATTTACAGAAACAACAAAATTTTAGTAAACAACAAAAAATTAAAACCTTAGATGGTATTCAAGCCAAGCAAGATGCATCTGCTGGATATTTAGATAAATTTCGTGAAAAAGTTGAAATGTATGGAAACCGATATTACCCAGATCTTGCCAAACAGCAGCGTCTTTCGGGGGAAGTCCGTTTAATGGTCATTCTCAATAATGAAGGTGGGATTCGTGCTATACGATTGATTGAAAGCTCAGGTCATTCAATCCTCGATGAAGCCGCCAAAAACTCAGTGCGTAAAGGTGCACCTTTTGGACGTTTTGACTCAAAAATGAAAGATATCTCTGAACTGAGGATTGTGCGTACTTGGCGTTTTGACCCAGCTGAATCTGAATTTGAAGTCCACTGATTGAATGGTGTAGAAATGAATGGTTGTGCTTATTTTTTTAGAAAGACTCATTTTAAAAACAATAAAAACTGATCTTTATATTGGTTAGTGATGATGGGTTTGATATTGCTCAACCAAAGCAATGCCTTCAGGAAACTTCATTAACAATGCTAAATCATAAGGACTTTTTGCTGTCCGATTTTTACTGTTTAAATTTGCACCATGTTCAAGTAATAATTTAACCAATTCATAATGATGTTGTGCGTTATAAAGCGCAGTCCACAGTGAAATATTTCCTGAACTGTCTTGCAATGCTAAATCTGCACCGTGGTCAATGATTGCTTGGGCGACATGAATATTATTTTTATAGACAGCGATGAAGTGTAGAGCTGTCTGTCCTTTGCTATTTTGTAAGTTGACATCAATTCCAAGTTCAATCAGTTTGAGTGCGATATCATCTTGTTGGTGTTGCAAGGCGTACATCAGTAAAGATGAGCCATCAAGCTGTTGATTGATGTTATCAGGGGTGATTTTTTCTAGTAACGCCTTACATTCACCATGCAAAATAAGTTGGAATAATTCTGACATACCAAAATCCCTTTTATAATTATATTTGGCGGATTAATTTTAGTCGTTTTCTTTAATATGATCTTGTGATTTCACAAATTTCAACACTAAATTTTTTATACCATTGTTGTTTGCCAATTCGTTGGGCAGCTTGATGTTCTGCATCTTTATGCCAAGCATGGATATCTTCAAGAGTATTCCAATAAGAAAGCGCAACTTCAAAGTCTTTTTCACAAAGAGACTCAAATTTTTGACAGTTAAACTGGCTTAAGGCTTTCTCTCGTAAAAGTTGTGCAGTTTGAAAATACCGTTGATCAAGCGTATTGATCTGTGCCTTAAAGATAACCACATATTTCATTTTCAGTGTTCGGCCGTTAATGTCTCTATAAAAAAGAAAAATCAGAAACTGATGCGTTAAAGCAAATTGTGATCATGGGCTTGAATCGGTGGGGGAGTTGGTTTTCCTAGAGTTCCCAATAATTCAATTTCAATCATTCGCACCATCGAATCTAAAGGTAAATCATTACTTTGCGTACCAAAGGGTTCTTCTATCTCGGTACTTAAAGCATCTAGCCCTAGAAAAGTATAAGCTAAAATACCCACCAGCAAAGGTGTTGCTAAGCCCAGTAATGATCCTAAGCTAAAGGGCAACATAAAGCAGAAAAAATAGACCGTACGATTCAATAAAACTGAATAAGCAAAAGGTAAAGGTGTGGTTGCAATACGGTCACAACCGGTTTGTACCAAACTTAACTCATTCACATGTTCATTTAATTGGGTATAGATAATGTCAGAAATTTCGCCTTCTTTGAGCGCTTGCATCAATTCCCATTGGATCAAACTCAGCGTGTATTGAGGCGCATTTGTTTGTTGATACAATTGTGTCAGTGCCTGTTGACTCATACCACTGGTTTCTACCAACGCATCTGGATTTGCAGTTTGATGTCTTAGGCGATCTCTTAATAAGTTTGCAAATACAATTACATGTTGGATGATCCGTTCACGGCGCCCTTGAGGAAAAATACGGCAATCACGGTCAAAGTGTCGTGCGTTGGCGATCAGCATCCCCCAAAGTTTACGGGCTTCCCACCAACGGTCATAACAGGCAGTATTTTTAAAGCCGAGAAAAATAGAGAGCACCACACCAATCAGGGTAAAGCCAACCAAGGGTAATTCTGGAAAACGATATAAATTGGTATACTCAATGCCACCGACAATTGCAGAAATGAGCATCACAAAACCAAGCGGTGGTAGCACTTTAGGTAAAATCGTACCACGCCAAGAGAGTAATATTTTAAGGGTATCGTTTTGATCGCGGACAATCATACTTTTTAAATCTATATTTTTTAGTGATCTTCACCGCTTCAAAGGTGCTTGTCAATCACATTTGTAGGGAAAGTTTGGGATTTGATGAGTCCGTGTTCAGCAAAGGAGTAGCTTTGCTCAGCAGCAATGATCATATGATCCAATAATTCTATTTCAAGTAGTTGACAGGCTTTTAATATTTCTTGAGTTAAATCGTAATCTTCGCGTGAAGGCTTGGCAAAACCTTTAGGGTGATTATGGGCAACAACGATAAAAGTCGCATGTTTTTGTATGACATATCGTAATAATTGATTGATGGAAATATTGCAGTAATTGACTGATCCATAAAATAGTTTTTTAAAACTCAATTTACGTAACTGGCTATCTAAGCAGAGTACAGCAAAGACTTCTTGAAATTCTCCAATCAATTCATAACGTAAATAATCTCGGATTAAATCAGAACGACTCAAGTCTAAACCTTGGTTCAGTTGATGTTTCAAGTAACGCCGTCCCAGTTCTTTCACTGCCATCAGTTGTGAATACTTGCTTTCGCCAATGCCATGAAATTGTTTTAAATCATCTAAAGACGAATCAAATACAGCATTTAAATGACCAAAATGTTGAATGAGCAAGCGTGCTAATTCAACAGCAGAGTGTTGTTTTGAGCCTGAGCGGAGAAAGATTGCGAGTAGTTCTGCATCAGATAAACTGTGCGCCCCTTGTAAGAGTAATCTTTCACGTGGACGTTCTTGTTTAGGCCATTGTTTGATTGACTGATTCATTATTTTTCACATTTTAAACTTATTTTAGTTCTGGTTTTTCTCCCTTGAATAACTTGGGAGATAGACTATTTAATGATATTGTGAGCGCCACTGCAACTGAAAGGTAGCTTGATAGTGAGTTTTGATCTCAGCGTATTTTCTAATAAAAATATTATCCTCGCTGTAACAGGTGGTATAGCCGCCTATAAAAGTGCAATCCTGGTACGTCGTTTAAAGGATTATGGCTTTAATGTACGCGTGGTAATGACCAAAGGTGCACAGGCATTTATTGCCCCTTTAACTTTTCAGGCGCTATCGGGAAATCCAGTTCATACTGAATTATTAGATCCTGAAGCAGAAGCGGGAATGGGGCATATTGAATTGGCACGTTGGGCTGATTTAATTTTAGTTGCACCTGCAAGTTGCGACAGCATTGCGAAATTTGCTGCAGGTTTAGCTGATGATTTACTGAGTACCTTGTATTTGGCAACCAAAGCACCAGTTTGGGTTGCACCTGCAATGAATCA
Organism: Acinetobacter legionensis; assembly: GCF_048552295.1. Lineage (NCBI taxonomy): Bacteria > Pseudomonadati > Pseudomonadota > Gammaproteobacteria > Moraxellales > Moraxellaceae > Acinetobacter > Acinetobacter legionensis. The sequence goes on along the minus strand of NZ_JBIMCW010000006.1, from coordinate 73,729 downwards.
ACAAATGTGGGCAGCTAAGCCGACACAACGGAATCTGAATACTTTAGTTGAAGATGGCGTACATGTGATTATGCCTGAAGCGGGTTCGCAAGCGTGTGGGGATGTCGGTTTAGGGCGTATGCCTGAACCTGAAGATTTAGCAGAACAAGTTAAAAATTACTTCCATCAAGCACAACGTGCGATTGCTGAAAAGTTTGGCTTGCTTGCTGGAAAGCGTGTGGTGATTACTGCAGGGCCAACACGTGAAGCGATTGATCCTGTACGTTATATTTCCAATCACAGTACAGGGAAAATGGGCTTTGCTATTGCAGCAGCCTGTTACTCAGCAGGGGCAAAAGTGACGTTGCTGGCGGGTCCAGTCAGTTTGGATACCCCGAATGGTGTGCGTCGTATCAATGTTTCTTCTGCGATAAAAATGCTTGATGAAAGCATGCATCAGCTTGAGGATGGTTGTGACGTGTTTATTGCAACTGCGGCTGTCGCTGACTATCGTGTGGCAGAAGTTTCGGAACATAAGATCAAGAAAGCTGGTGATGAGCTGAATGTTTCGTTGGTGAAAAACCCTGATATTGTGGCGACCATTGCGCAACAGTCAAAGCGCCCATTTATGGTGGGTTTTGCGGCTGAAACTCGTAATGTAGAGGAATATGCAGCAGGAAAACTCGTTGCAAAAAAACTCGATATGATTGCCTGCAATGATGTCTCGCGGGCTGATATTGGTTTTGCTTCTGATCAAAATGCGATGACCGTGTTTTTTGCAGAACAGTACCAGATGGAAAAGCGTGATTTAGAGAAAGCTTCGAAACAAGAAATTGCACAACAGTTGGTTGAAGCGATCCACGATGCTTTACACCATGAGATTGAACCAATTTAAGAGTTTTTCAGGTTATGTTTGAATATAAAAATGCAACGAATTCGTTGCATTTTTATTTGCTATTTTTTGTGCTTTTAAACTATGTTTAATCTTGGAAATGGACAATAGCCACAATGGGCTTTTTTACCCCCAACAATAGCCACAGTTTTAAGGAAGATCATAATGATCAAAAAAACTTTAGCCACCATCATGATGATTTCTGCTTTAGGTTTCAGCTCAATGACTTTTGCTGCAACGCTACAACAAAATATGCAGGCATTAGGTAAAAACTATAAAGCATTTAATCAAACCAATAATGCCGCTGAAGCAAATAAAGCTTTAGATAATATGCGTGCTGCTGCAACGGACGCTAAAAAAGTCAAACTTAAAGGTCGTGGTGATGCTAGTGCACCAACTTCGACTCAGTTATATGATCAATTGATTGCGCAAATTGATAAGACTCAAGCGCTAGTCAAAGGTGGTCATTTAGATCATGCAAAAATGGAAGGCAAGAAAATTGCTGAAATACGTGATCAAGGGCATAAGATCTATCAGTAATCGATTCATTTGAAAGCACAAAACCGTTAGTTTTAATGACTAACGGTTTTTTATTGTGAGGAGATTTTTAAACGATATTGAATCACTAAACTCAGCACGATTCGGATTTGCTCATTGCATAACAACTGTTAAGTTAGATGTAGAAAAGTGAGGAGAAATGCGATGCAACAGCACAATCAGTTTGAACGTATTGCAAAAGCCATTGAATACATTAAACACAATTTTAAAGCACAACCGAATTTAGATGAGGTGGCTGCGCATATTCATTTAAGCCCTGCACATTTTCAACGTTTATTTACAGAATGGGCTGGAACCAGTCCGAAGAAGTTCTTGCAATATATTAGTATTGAACATGCAAAAAACTTGTTAAAACAAGAGCATTCGGTATTTGATGCGACTTATGACACAGGACTATCAAGCACCAGTCGTTTGCATGATCTATTTATACAAATTGAAGGGATGACACCTGCTGAATACAAAAGTGGCGGAGAAAACTTAACCATCCACTACCAGTATGCTGAAACACGTTTTGGAACCGTTTTAGTGGCATCAACAGCCAAAGGGATTTGCTTTATGTCTTTTGTCGAGCATGAGCAAGATGCTTATAGCGCACTCGTTGAAAAATTTCCTAAAGCAAGATTTTATCAGCAAGCAGATGCCTTGCATGAACATGCTTTGGCCATTTTCTCATCTGAACAAAAACCATGGAACCAAATTAAGCTACATCTAAAAGGTACTGATTTTCAGCTTAAAGTTTGGGAAAGTTTGCTTAAAATCCCGATGGGGCAAGTGGCGACCTATGCGAACCTTGCTGAACAGATTGGAAATCCCAAAGCTTTCCGTGCGGTTGGTACTGCGATTGGCAGTAACCCAGTGGCTTTTTTAATTCCCTGTCATCGTGTGATCCAAGCGACAGGTGTTTTAGGTGAATACCATTGGGGTAAAACACGTAAAGCCGCAATGATTGGTTGGGAAGGTGTACAAGTACATGACAGCGTTTAATCCACAACAAGCAACAGCATTGCTCAATAAAATTGAGGGTTTAGATTGGGAGACAATCCGTGCTCAGATGCATACGCAAGGCTACTCAATCCTTAAAGACTTTTTATCTGATGAATTGTGTGAGTTGATTAAAAGTCATTACAACCATCAACAACTGTATCGAAAAACCGTCAATATGCAGCAACATCGTTTTGGATATGGCGAGTATAAATATTTTAATTATCCATTACCAAACTTGCTTCAACAGCTTCGAACTCAGTTTTATCCCTATCTAGTTCCTATCGCCAATGCTTGGTCTGATGCTTTAAAGTTGGAGCGACACTATCCAGATTCATATCTTGAATTTTTACAACAATTCCAACAAGCGGGTCAAAATAAAGCCACTGTTTTGATTTTGCACTATCAGCAAGATGGTTTTAATACCTTACATCAAGATCTATATGGCGAGGTCTATTTTCCGATCCAAATGGTATTTGTACTGAGTCAAGTCAATACCGATTTTACCGGTGGTGAGTTGGTGTTGACTGAGCAAGTACCACGAGCACAGTCGAAAGCCATTGTTTTACAACCTGATCAAGGGGATGTGTTAATTTTTACCACACAGTTTAGACCCAAGAAAAGCACTTATGGTTATTATCGAGTTAATATGAAGCATGCTGTCAGTCAGGTGCATACAGGGGAGCGTTATACATTGGGGATTATTTTTCATGATGCTGTGAGTTAAATGATGATTAAGCATGATGATATTGAGCGCTTGGCGTTATATCGAAAAATCAGGAATGCTGAAATTTTATTTGCAGGCAATCAAAAGCTAAAAATTTATGGACGTTTAAACTGTGGTTCGGGCAAGCGGATGTTAAAAACCAATCGGGTATTCTTTAGTAGTGAAGCTGAAGCCTTGGCATTGCAATATCGCCCGTGTGGACACTGTATGAAATCAGCCTATGTGAAATGGAAAAATGCAACAACTTGAGTTTCTAACCGATCCCCATGAGAATTTGCTTCCACAAGATGGAATAGTGAATTATTTCGGAAAAATTATGGATGAAGCCATCGCCAATGATTATTTTGAGAAATTGCTCGCACATATTGAATGGCAAAATGACCAAGCGATTATTTTTGGCAAAAAGATCATCACCAAACGGAAAGTGGCTTGGTATGGAGATCGCGCTTTTGAATACACTTATTCAAATAGTTCCAAATATGCCTTGCCATGGACTGAAGAATTACTCGAACTGAAAAAACAGATTGAATTAATTACGGGTGAAACATTTAATTCTTGTTTACTGAATCTTTACCATACGGGTGAAGAGGGTATGGCATGGCACAGTGATGGTGAAACAGATCTAAAAAAGAATGGCGCAATTGCATCTTTAAGCCTAGGTGCGGTTCGAAAATTTGCCTTTAAACATAAAAATAGCCAAGAAAAGATTGAGATTTTTCTCGAAAATGGCAGTTTGCTGGTCATGAAAGACACCACTCAAACATATTGGTTACACCGCTTAGCCCCAACAAAGAAAGTGCATACGGCTCGGATTAATCTAACCTTTAGAACAATCGATGAATCATGATTTTTCCTCACGGATAAGCCAAAAAATTGTGGCAAAAATAAAATTGATTAAACTCCCATAAAAAATAAAATTGTAGGGAATCATGTTGAGTAAAACTTGAGAATAACTCAGCGGATAAAAGGGATACATATCTGCATGCATCAAAGCATCTAAAAAAACATGGCTAAAACTACCGACCAAGGCACTGACTGTCGCCACTTGCCATGTGATCTGCCAGTTTGCTTGTTTAAATAAGTTGCGTAAGCAAAACTCACTCATCACTTTACCTATGGGGACTGCAAGCAAAGCAATCAACAAAGCACCAAGTAAATTATGAGTATATAAATGGAGTGTGGTCCAGCCTTGAATAATACCAACTAGAGGTTCGATATCCATCAAAACCTGGACACCGAAGAAGATTAACAAGCTAAATTTTTTATTTGCAATGGCTTTACAACTTGCGCCTAAGCCCAAATGTAAGGGGGTAAATGGCATTGTTATTTTTCATGCTTATTGTGATGTTTAAATTATAAAAAATTGCATCACCCACGTTTGTGAAGTTTGAGTGATTTTATCTGATCAAACATAAAAAAGACCGCATAGCGCGGTCTTTTAAACTTAATTACTGAGAAATTAAGCTTGGCCTTCAGCAGCAGCGCCTTGGGCACGTTCCATATTTGCTTCAAACTCTGCATCAAAATTGATTGGCGTAAGAAGTAATTGAGGGAAGCTACCTTTCGTTACAAGATCATTAACTGCTTCACGCAAGAATGGGAACAAAATGTTCGGGCAGTAAGCGCCTAAGATGTATGGAAGGCGGTCTTCTTCAATACCATCAATCAAGAAAATACCTGATTGCGTTACATCGACGATAAATGCTGTATCGCCAGCATTGTTCGCTTGAACAACAACTTTTAAAGACACTTCAAAGTGGGTTGCATCCACTTTTTCAGCAGCAGAAGACAAGTTGATGTTTAATTCAGGTTGCCATTCTTTGGTAAAAACTTGAGCCCCAGGTACTTCAAAAGAAATGTCTTTTGTATAAATACGTTCTAAAGCAAGTTGTGGTTGAGCTTGTTGTTCTTCACTCATTCTTTATTCCTTAAATTTTAAGAAGTGATTCATTAATTAAGTTGTGGATTAACCAAGTAACTCATCGAGTTTGCCGGCTTTTTCTAAAGCATAAAGCTGGTCAAAACCACCGATAAATTCATTATTAATAAAAATTTGTGGCACTGTACGGTGTCGAGTTTTCTGGATCAGCTCAGTCTTAACTTCAGGTGCTTCTTCATCGAGATTGATTTCGGTAAAAGCAACACCTTTACGCTCAAGTAGAGATTTCGCACGTACACAGTATGGGCAAAAAGTTGTTGAATATACTTTTACTTCAGCAGTCATGTTGAGCTCCTTAAGCTTATTTTTTAGCTTTAACTAATGGCAAGCCTTGGGCTTTCCAGTTACTGATACCACCATCAAGACGATAGCTGTCTGCATGGCCGACTTGTTGCAAAGCACTTCCTGCAACTTGACCTAAGTTACAGATAAATACTAAAGGACGGTCAGCAGTTTTTAACTCTTCAATGTGACTGGCAATTTGACTGTATGGAATGTTGCGGCTGCCACTCACATGACCTTCACGGAAATCTTTAGCATCGCGTAAATCAATCAACATCGCATTTTTAGCTTTTACTAAAATACCAAGTGATTGTGGTGAAATCTTACGACCACTGCGTTGTCCTTCAAAAATAAAGAACAAGATCGCCAGTACCCCTAAAATACCAAATAAGAAGGGGTGATTCCCCATAAACTCAAACCAACGTTCCACAAGTCACCTAATTACAATCAAAAATTGCGTCGAGTATAGCGTATATATATGGTGATCAAAATCACCGCTTCAAGGTTCTCAAAGAAGAAATTTAATTTTTTTGTTGCGCATCAGTGATTTCTTCAATTAAGCGTAAATAACTTTCATGTCGTCTGGCTAGAATTTCACCATTTTCTACCGCTTTTTTAATGGCGCACTGTTTCTCATGCGTGTGCGTGCAATTACGATATTGGCAATGCCCAATCAAGTTCGAAATTTCAGGAAAGCCTGCATCAATCTTTTCTAGGCTCAAATGCCAAAGCCCAAATTCACGGATGCCGGGCGAGTCGATCAAGGCGCCATTTTCACCAAAACGAATCAAACGGGTAGAGGTCGTTGTATGTTGTCCGAGCGCCGAGTTTTCAGAAATAATATTGGTCTTCTGCTCTGCATCAGGAACGATGACATTAATCAAGGTACTTTTGCCGACACCTGATTGCCCAACGAAAGCAACAGTTTCGTTGTCGAGTCGTTGCTTTAATTCGCTAATATCACCTTCAGACTGAGTAATCAGTACTTCATAGCCTAAGTCTTGATATTCTTTAATCAGATCTAAAATAGGGTCATTTTCTTTGAGTAAATCTGATTTGTTTAATACCAAAAGGACTGGAATATCAGCATCCGCACATGCCACTAAATAGCGATCAATCAGCGTGGGTGCTGGCTCAGGCAGAGTTGCAAAGACGATGACAATTAAACTGATATTGGCTGCCACAGGTTTAACTTTATGATAACGATCGGGACGCGTTAACAATGAAGTCCTTGGATGAATGGCGGTGATGATGCCTAAACCTGTATTGGGATCTGCTTGCCATTGAACTTTGTCGCCCGTCACTAACAGCTCTAAATTGGTTCGTGTATGACAGCGCCAAACACTGCCTAATTCAATCGGTTTCCAAAAGGGCTCTGGATCACCTTCATTGACGATGGGTTTTTGCGGATGTTGAGTAGGAACAGAAAGGGCTTGTACTTCGAGTTGTCGTCCATAATGCTGAACAACAAGACCTTCAAGGTCATTGGAAGTGTCGATTTCTTCTTGACGTGTTTTATGTTGTTTCTGAATGCGGCGTTGCTGCTGTTCAGTTAAACGACGTTTACGAATTAAAGCCATTCATATCCTAAAAACCTTAAAAATGAGAAGGCAAAAATACCATGACAGGCGAATGAATTACAGCGAAGATGCAAGAAATTTGCTACTATTCATTTTTTATTGGCCTAATAAGATTGCACTATATGAGCAGCACTCCGGATACCCGCTTAATTTGGATCGACCTAGAGATGACAGGTTTAGATACAGATAATGACAAGATCATTGAAATTGCGACAATTGTAACAGATGATCATTTGAACATTTTGGCGGAAGGGCCTGTACTCGCAGTGCATCAATCAGATGTTATCCTCAATGCAATGGATGAGTGGAACACTAAACAACATGGTCAGTCAGGGCTGATTGAACGAGTACGTCGTAGTAAACTCACAGCGCAAGATGCAGAGCAGCAAACCTTAGAATTTTTGAAGAAATGGATTAATCCTAAAACTTCGCCAATGTGTGGTAATTCAATTTGCCAAGATCGCCGTTTTATGCACCGTTTAATGCCTGAGCTTGAACAATTCTTCCATTATCGTAATTTGGACGTGTCTTCAGTGAAAGAGTTAGCAAAACGCTGGAGACCTGAAATTATGAGCGGTTTAAAGAAAAATGCTTCACATTTGGCAATGGATGATATCCGCGATTCGATTGCTGAACTTAAATATTATCGTCAGTATTTCTTTATCGCCAATCAAGATTAATCATCTGAGTGGTTAAATCTCATTACATATCAGATTGAAACAAGAGGCTTTTTAGCCTCTTTTTTTGCTATGCATTTTGGTTTTTTAAGCTATACTAAAGCTGATGTCCTCTGACAACTCGTTACAAAAAATAGCAAGCAGTTCAAATTGTTTGCATAAAAAACGTTTTAATATCCTTATATATATTTGAATTATTACAAAGAGATTGACTATGCAAAGTAATAACCCAATTTTAACGCGTGCGGAAACGTATGCAGATTATGAACAGCCAATGACTGTACAAGGCGCAATTCAAAAATCAGTTTTATTGACTGTTATTGCGGCCATACTCGGTGTTGGAATTTTTTTCTATAGCTTTACCACAATGAATGTTGGAATTGCCTATGCTGCCGCAATGGTCGGTGCAATTGGTGGTTTGATTCTTGGATTGGTTGCTACATTTAAACCGAATACCGCACGTGTTTTAGCTATTCCTTATGCATTCTTTGAAGGTGCATTCTTGGGTGGTGTTTCAGTGATCTTCCAGCTGAAGTTTCCGGGTGTACCATTACAAGCACTTTTAGCTACATTTATCACAACTTTAGTGATGCTTGGTTTATATAAATTCCAAATTATTCGTGCAACTGAAAAATTTAAATCTATTGTAATTTCAGCATCTATCGCAATTGCATTGGTTTTTGTGGTGCAGTTCATTATGCGTTTGGCTTTTGGTTCAAGCATTCCATTCTTATTTGAAAGCAGCATTTTAGGTATTGGTTTTGCTGCATTTGTTGCAGTGATTGCATCATTGAATTTGATTCTTGATTTCGACTTGATTGAATCTGCTGCTGCACAACGTGCGCCGAAAGCTTATGAATGGTTATGTGGTATCGCTTTATTGGCAACATTGGTCTGGATGTACTATTCATTCTTACGTTTATTGAGCTTGTTGCAAGGTGATGATTAATTATTCCCTTTATATAGATTGATAGATTTAAAAAGGCGCACTCGATTCAGTGCGCTTTTTTTATGTTTTTAGTAAACTTTTAAAAAAAGATGCATTATGCAATTTAGTTATGGGTCAAGACTTGGCATTATGCTTACAAAATTGATCAGGTGAGAATTTCATGGCACAAGGACTATTGGCAGGTAAACGCTTTTTAATCGCGGGTATTGCAAGTAAATTATCCATTGCATTTGGTATTGCTCAGGCATTACATCGTGAAGGTGCAGAACTCGCATTTACTTATCCAAACGATAAACTAAAAAAACGTGTAGATGATTTTGCAGAACAATTCGGTTCTACTTTAGTTTTCCCTTGTGATGTTGCTGTGGATGCTGAGATTGACCACGCATTTGCTGAATTAGCAAAGCATTGGGATGGTTTGGATGGTGTTGTACATTCAATCGGCTTTGCACCTGCGCATACACTTGATGGTGATTTCACGGACGTCACAGATCGTGAAGGTTTTAAAATTGCTCATGACATCAGTGCTTATAGTTTTGTTGCTATGGCTCGTGCAGCAAAACCTTTATTGTTGGCTCGCCAAGGCTGTTTATTGACTTTAACTTACCAAGGTTCAGAGTCTGTTATGCCAAACTATAATGTTATGGGTATGGCGAAAGCATCTTTGGAAGCAGGGGTACGTTATTTAGCATCAAGCTTAGGTGCTGAGGGTATCCGTGTAAATGCAATTTCAGCAGGTCCAATCCGTACTTTAGCGGCATCTGGGATTAAATCTTTCCGTAAAATGTTAGATGCCAATGAAAAAATTGCACCGTTAAAACGTAATGTGACGATTGAAGACGTTGGTAATGCAGCCTTATTCCTATGCTCACCTTGGGCAAATGGGATCACAGGTGAAATTCTGTATGTCGATGCTGGTTTTAATACGGTCGGTATGAGCCAGTCGATGATGGATAGCGAATAAAGTTAAGTTTATTTAACTGATTGAATTAAAGACATAAACCTCAATATTAAAACGTGAATATTGAGGTTTTTTTACAAATTTTAAAAAATTAACCGATCAATAAACTAGGATTCAATCGTTTTTTTTGATTAAATATTCATAAATATTAATATTATTTTAAGTTTGATAAGAAAATGAATTTTGCCAATATATTTTCGGCTCTGCAACACCTTGGATTGACTGCGCAAAAACGAGCCTTGCATATCCAATTTAGCAATCCTGATTTGACTGCTCAAGTCTTCTTACAACGCATCGATGGACAACATGGTCTAAACCAAGGTGTGTCTATTGAACTGATTTGCCTTGCCACTTCGGCTGTGATTCCACTTAAACAATTTATCGGTAGCCAAGTGGCGATTGATCAAGTCACAGATCATGGACAACTGTTTCGTAGCACAGGGGTGATTACTGAAGCCGCACAAGGGCAAAGTGATGGCGCACTCACGCTATATAAACTCAAACTCGAAGATGCCACTTCACTGTGGCATAAACGCCGTAATAGCCGAGTGTTTATGAATAAGTCGGTTGTTCAAGTCATAGAAGCGCTGTTTAAAGAATGGCAAGACAAAAGCCCACTCTTTGCCTCCAGTCTAAGCCTCGATAAAAGTGGTCTTAAAAAAGACTACGATATCCGACCATTCATTATGCAGAGCAACGAAAGTGACTATGCATTTTTAACCCGCTTGATGCGCAGTGAAGGGATCAACTGGCTGATTGATGAGGCGCAATTGATTGTGCCTAGTTCTGCGACTCAAATTCAACCACAAAAACTGCGTTTAGTGGATGACAACAGCGAATACAAAGTGCTAGAACGAAGAAAAATTCGTTTCCATCGTAGCAGTGCCACAGAACAACAAGACAGCATCACCAGCTTTATTGGACAACGCAGCTTACAACCCACTGCTGTCCATGTACAACGCTGGCAAGCAGATGTGTTAGAGCAAGAAGAGGGTGCAGGCAGTGTTCAAAGTAAACACCAACACAGTCAAAACCAAAACAATGCCAGTCTTGGTTTAGAACAAGCTTGGCATATCAGTCCAGCATGGATTCAAGACCTGAATGGTGAAGATCAAGCAACCGCTTCAAATAACAATCAGATTGAAAAGATCAACCAAAACCTCAGTCATTACTATGATGCTCAATCCAAGCAATTTGTTGCCAACTCCACTGTACGTGATGCGCAAGTGGGGTATTGGTTTGAATTGAATGAACACCCAGAAATAGACCAACACAGTGGCTCAGACAAAGAATTTCTGATCACGTCAAAGACATTCTATAACCAGAACAACTTACCCAAAGATCTGAATGAACAAATCAATCGCTTGCTCCAACAAAGCAATTGGGTAAATGAAAATAAAGCAGATTCAAATAACCCAGAACGCCAAGCCAATCAATTGGTACTACAACGCCGTAATATCACCACTGTTCCTGAATACCACCCACTACAACACCGTCCAAGTACCCATCCACAACGTGCCAAAGTGGTTGGGCCAAGTGGAGAAGAAATCCATGTCGATGAATGGGGACGTATTAAAGTTCGCTTCCTATTTACCCGAAATGAAGACCACAGTCATGATGGTGGTGCAGGGAGCAATGACAACGACACCGATTCCGCTTGGGTGGATGTACTGACCCCGTGGGCAGGTGAAGGCTATGGTGCACGGTTCTTGCCGAGGATTGGTGAGATTGTCGTGATAGATTTCTTTGATGGCAATATCGATCGACCATTTGTGGTGGGGCGTATCCATGAAGCACAACGTAGCCCAACGAAATTTGATGACAAAGGCCAATTGCCTGATACTAAAAAACTGGCAGGGATCAAAAGTCGAGAAGTTAAAGGCAGTGGCTATGGCCAGCTTAGATTTGACGATACCACAGACCAAATCAGCAGTCAGCTACAAAGTAGTCACGGTGCGAGTCAACTTAACCTCGGTAATCTGAGTCATCCTAAAGAAACCGAGACCAGTGAAGGACGAGGTGAAGGCTTTGAACTAAGAACAGACCAATGGGGTGCAGTACGTGCAGGGCAAGGTCTACTACTCAGTACCTATGCTCAAGATTCAGCTTCAGGCAATCATCTTGATGCGACCGCCGCCAAAAGTCAGTTAGAAAGCAGCCTAAATAACTCTAAAGCCTTAAGTGAAGTTGCCAAGAATCAGCAAACTGATCCTTTGGAAGTGTTGGAAAGAATCAAAGGATTTATCAATACACTAGACCAACAAGATCCGAAAAAAGCAGATGCATTTAAGTCTGCGGTGATGATGTTGGCTTCCCCTAATTCGATTGCACTTGCCAGTAACGAAGATATTCATCTTTCAGCAGATGGGCAAATCAGTCATACCGCAGGCGACAGTATCAACCTAAGTACACAAAAGGCTTTGATTGGGCATGCCAGTGCTAAGATCAGTCTTTTTGCGGCACAGGAAGGGGCAAGGTTATTTGCTGGAAAAGGTAAAGTTGAACTTCAAGCTCAAGATGGTGGTGCAGATGTGATTGCACGCAAAGGGATTCAAATCATTTCGACCGAAGACGCGGTTTATATCATTAGTCCGAAAGAGATTAAGTTGATTGGTGATGGTTCTGAATTAAAGATTAATGGCTCAGGGGTATTTTCAACTACAGGTGGTTTGTTTCAGGTGAAGTCGGGGCAACAGAAGTTTACCAGTGGTGCGAAGATTAATTCAGACATTCCTCAGCTTCCTATTTGTGAAATGCGTGTTTCTGGTGCTGCGGCAAAAGGTGATGCTTCTGTGGAGCTTTCATAATGTTATTAGAGCCTATACATCCAAAAGAGGTGATTGAGTATGATTACGTCATTATTGACCCGAATCTAAATGCGCAATATTTTTATGAAGTGGAAGCTCAACTTAAGTCTTTAGCACCAGATTATGCGAAGAATGTACAGCATGTTTTTCCGTATTTATTGCGCTTAAATTCAGTTGATGCTTCGCTTGTTGATGAAATAAAGCAACATGATCAAAATCAGATCAAAGCAGAGCTTTCCCCTTTTTTTCTGATGATGTTTAAAAGTGTTCCAACTCGAGAACCTGATATTGTTGATCACTTAAAACAAAATTTAGTCTATGAAGTAGGCACTAAGAAGTATTTGTATCGGTTTTTTGATCCGAAAATTTGGATGTTACTCAATTATTTTGAGAGTCAGGATTTTTTATAGATCAATAAATATTTTAAAAATATTGAATTTAATTTCTTAAATGAAACATTGTGCTTTGACGCTGGATCTGAGGGTGATTTTATTCAACAGCCTGATCATGATTTATTGGAAAAAATCAGTGTAAACAATAGAGTGTTTGAAAAGTTAAAATTCAAGACTGAGGATCTGCCAGCATACTTTTTGAAAGTAAATCAGATTTTTAATTATGCAAACTTAATAAAAAATAAAGGAATTTTGACCAAGGATGATGCTGTAGCATCCATTTTTCATGCAGATTTAATCGGCGAGAGTTTTCTTGAAACCCACTTTTTTCAACGTTTAACAGAAAGTCCCAAAGGCTATGAACAAGCAAGCAAACAGCTTTCAACGTCTGAGTGGGATGATTTTTTTAAAAAACAAAATATTGATGATGAAAATTTAAAAAATAAGGTGGTGTATGGATTCTAAGAGTTGTGATTTTTGTAAAAGAGATATTGGCTTAAAGATTTTTGTGAATCGCTATATATTTTCATCAACAGGTGCAAATAATTCACTTGATGACGATGCAAATCAAAAAGAATTATATAACATAGCAGATATAAAATCACAGATTGATGAATATTTATCGAGTTTAGAAGAAACCAAGTTTAATTTTATTAACTCCTATAAGCCATCTAGTCCGCAAGCTTCAACAGCCGCGTCAGCTTTAGAAGCATCCAGTCATGATTCAACTAATAATCCTGAAGTAAAAGTTGAGCCCCTGCCTACGATTGAGGTTACAGCTACAGAGGCTAGTTATAGCTATCCTAAACATAAAACTGAAACATCAATGGAACAGTATGGTTTTAAAGGAAGCACTTTAAGAAAAGGTTTTTTATATGTTTTCATAAAGCATTTAAATCAATGGCAAGAATATAAAATTTCTGAAAAGGGTTTTTTAAAACGTATTAATGAATCAAATTATGATCAAGATTACTCATCTAGACCCTTAGTTTTAATGGAGCAGGGTGATGAGCCTTGCATGAATATTAAGCATAGAGCAAATGCTTTAACGATCGTTGTACCCAAACCCAATGAAGCCTCTTTTGTATATTTCAAATATTCTGAAAACGCATGGAGCAAAGCAACGAAGCTGAGAAACAAGTCACCTGAATTTTACGAAAAATATATGGATAAATTTGACGTAAAAAAATTTATTGCAGGACAGTACGCAAAAGGCACATTTCCAATGCAGACGGGAATTGAGAGTTTTTGTGCAGATTCTAAGACAGAATGGGTGGCTGGCGAAAAAGGTCAAGGAACTCTAGAAAACAGTCTGTTAAAAAATAATATATCAAAAGATTTATTTTCATATTCAGAGTATTTTTCCTATCTGTCAGGGAAGACATCTAAAGATATACTTGAAAACACTTTGTCTCAAAATGAAGATATTAACCAAGTTAAAACTAATAATTTAGCTTATAGATTATTTTCAGACTCAAGTTTGGATGATTCATTTCTTAAAGAGCATACCAAAGAGGAGCTCACCGCGGCTTTGTCAAATGATGCAAAAGCAAGAATACTTTTTGGCGCTGTATTTGCGATTGATGACCCTGTTGGCGTAGTGATGGATATTTCAGCTCAAGTTGCAAATCAAATGATGAGTGACGAAGATTATACTGATGATGAAAAAACCGTAAATACATTAGAAGTGTTAAAAAATAACTTTGGGATTAATGATTATCCTTACTTTACCAATGACGAATTAAAAAGAAATGAGGAAGCGAAACAAAAAATTCGTATGTATGGTGGGCAAGGAGCAATGATTGGTGGACTCATTGAGAACGTGTGGGATGATAAAAAAACAACAGAAGAACTCAATGCTAAGGAGCGAGCCCAAAAAGCAGCAGAACAAAAAGTAAAAAATCAAGAATGGAATACAGAATATGTCCAGCATATTGATTCAAATAGATTTAATGCAGGTTTAGCCACGCTTAAGCAGAAAAAACAAGTGCAGGCAGGCTATGCGGATACGCTCGATGGAATAGGTCAGGAGTTTCTTAAGGAAAGCGTAATTGCGGACCATTTTTTCTTTAACCAAGAAAAAGATAATTTAGTTGATGGTGTTTCTCTTGGCATGTGTGTCAATCTAGTTTTAGAAAGTAGCAAATTATGTCCAAAAATGAATAAATACATGGGGCAGTACTTATATAACACTCGAGATCCTAATAATTATTTTTTAAATTTTCTTGCTTTAAATTCAAATGGACTTCGTCAAAAGTTAAATGAACAAATTAATAAATGGTCGCTGACTAATTTAAATGGAGCTTTTGCTACACAGCCTTTTGGGGATTTCATCAATTCCTTTCATGGCTTTTTAAGTACAGCTCGAACGGAAGAATTAAAATTTACATTGTTGACGAATATCAGCAAAGCCTTTTTAAACATCACAGGCTTAACACCGCCCAATGCTTTAGCCGCTCATCCATTACAACCCTTGATGATTTCAATGTTTAGTTTGTCAGAAGTCAAGTCTGAACGTATTACTTTTACGAGCAAAAGCGATTTTAACTCGAAAATGCGAAATTATTATAGATCACATCAAAATATCGTCGGCAAAGATAATGGTCTAGGAAATGTTATAAAAAATAGTGATTGGAACTATCTATATGATAAATACAAACATCTTAAATATATCGATGTGCCTCGTTTAGAAGTAAATCCTGAGTTTGAGAAAAATTTACCGAAAAATTTTAGAGAGGCTGTAAAAAAGCATGCTGAGTTATTAAAAAAACAAAGTACGATGAATGTGAGCGTTATTGCTGAAGATGCCATAGAGCCAAGCCCAAGCTCAGATTATTTTAAATTCTTTATGATTAAAGTCGCAATTGTTGGTTTACAAGGCTGGGCAATTTGTACTGTTTTTAGTCAAAGTTTTGACAATAAATATGAAAAAGTTGGTCGCAGAAGTGCTGCTGTGATTGGTCTAACCATGTCCACTGTAGAAGCAGTGGGCGCACTGTTGAATTCAAGTGATAAAATCACGTCACAATCTCGGCTGTTAAAGTCAATGAATAGTTTTATTTTAAAACTCACTACAGATGATAGAAGCGTTTTAGCAGGAAAAATTTGGCGAGGTTTTGGATTATTTGCAGGATTAATTTTTGGTGGTTTTGATGTATATAATGGGGTTAACGCAAGTCTTAATGGAGAGTCTACTTATGGTTTTATTTTGGCCGCTAGTGGTGTTAGTGTAATTATAGGCTCAGTAATGATTTTTATGCTTAATCCTTTTGGATGGATTGCAATTGCTTTAGGCATCATTCTTTCTTTAATTGCCTATTTTGTAAAAGAGAACAATATTCAAATATGGATACAACGATGCCTACTATCGACCAATACTGAAAAGAAAAGATTTAGCGATATCTTCGAGCAAACAGATCAGTTAAAGACGGTAATGTGATGAAAAGTAAAATTAAAAAACATGTGTTTGGTTATGATGTGTTTAAAGAAAACATACCTTTTTCAAAATTAGATAAAGGTGATGTACTTTTAAATCCTCATGATGAATTTAAACGCAATCATAACTGGTCTTTTCTAAGAATGAATGATGATTATATTGAACTGATCGATCAATCTTATGCAAGATTGGGTAAATCACTTAGTATGTTTGTTTTTATATCACCTTTAGTTCTTTTCTTAATTGGTTGTTTAATGTATATGTTGATCAAACCATTTTATAGTGAAGGGATTTATAAATATATATTTGTTATATTTGTTTATTTATTCTTATTGTTTTTTACTTTATATGGTTTTTTGAGTCCATACTTTAAATATGATCATAAGAAACCGTTATGTAAACCGATCTTGTTTAATCGAAAAACAGGTAAAGTATTTTTTTATTTAACTGATGCTGAGTATATCGAGCGAGATTGGAAAGATGTTGTTTATGTTATGGGGACAAGTTTTGGTCTTTCAGGATTTACCTTAAGAGAGCTTAGAGCGCATATTGTAGATGATGGCCTGTTAAAACATACCTTTGTTATTGGCTTTCCAATGATTGGTTGGGATAATACCCAAGGCTTATGGTCATTTATATGTCATTTTATGCATAAAGGACCAGCAGAACTTTATCCAAAGCCTAATCCGATGTATGGAACAATAGATCCGTTTACACAATTAACGTTTTGCCAACAGGTCGTTGGAGCAAAAGAAAGTTATCGAGATACATGGAAGTCATTTCGAATCATTTATCATGATAACTGGGTTCCTGCCTTATTTTCCTATCCTTTCGATGTATGTAATTTTATTGCAAGACGAATATTGCTCAATATAAAACCTCTACCTGTATGGAATAAAGAAGTCATTCTTAAGAATAAAATGGAACAACAACGTCCAGAGGAAATCAGCTTTAAAGACAACTTTGAATTTATTATGTTTGAGATGAAAGATAAATGATAAAGCGCGTAAGCGCTTTGATCTTTAATGATTAAAATGAAAATTATATTTTTTTGTGAGCTTAATATTTGGAAGCATCAGTAAAATGGTTACATAATGAAAAGTAAAATTAAAAAACATGTGTTTGGTTATGATGTGTTTAAAGAAAACATACCTTTTTCAAAATTAGATAAAGGTGATGTAATTTTAAATCCTCATGATGAATTTAAACGTAATCATAACTGGTCTTTTCTAAGCATGAATGATGATTATATTGAGCTTATTGATCAATCTTATGCAAGGTTAGGGAAAGGAATCAGTCTTTTAGTTTTATGTTTTCCTGTATTGTTATTAATATTTCATATCCTATATTTGTATTTTACACTTGGTGGAGGTCCTAACGAGTCTATTTATTTTTCAATATTTGTCGTTATTTCTGCATTGATTACCTTCTTTTTACCACTATACGCATTTTTGAATCCTTTCTTTAAATATGATTATAAAAAGCCAATATGTAAACCGATCTTGTTTAACCGAAAAACAGGCAAAGTATTTTTTTATTTAACTGATGCTGAGTATATCGAGCGAGATTGGAAAGATGTGGTTTATGTGATGGGGAATAGCTTTGGTCTTTCAGGTGCACCTTTAAGAGAGCTTAGAGCGCATATTGTTGAAGGTGGTCTGTTAAAACATACTTTCGTCATTGGCTTCCCGATGATGGGTATATTCCGTACCCAAGGCTTATGGTCATTTATATGTCATTTTATGCATAAAGGGCCAGAAGAATTGTATCCAAAGCCTAATCCGATGTATGGAACAATAGATCCGTTTACGCAATTAACATTTTGCCAACAGGTCATTGGTGCAAAAGAAAGTTATCGGGATACGTGGAAATCATTTCGAATTATTTATCATGATAATTGGGTTCCTGCTTTATTTTCTTTTCCTTTTGATCTTGGTAATTTTATTGCAAGACGAATATTGCTTAATATAAAGCCTCTACCTGTATGGCATAAAGAGGTTATCCTTAAAAATAAAATGGAACAACAACGTCCAGAGGAGATCAGCTTTAAAGACAACTTTGAATTTAGTATGTTTGAGATGAAAGATAAATGATAAAGCGCGCAAGCGCTTTGATTTTTTGGAATTAAAAAGAAAATTATATTTTTTGATAGCTTGATATTTGGAAGCATCAGTAAAATGGTTACATGATGAAAAATAAAATTAAAAAACATGTGTTTGGTTATGATGTGTTTAAAGAAAATATAGCTTTTTCAAAATTAGATGAAGGTGATGTACTTTTAACGCCGTATGATGAATTTAAACGCAATCATAACTGGTCTTTTCTAAGGATGAATGACGATTATATAGAGCTTATAGATCAGTCTTATGCAAGACTTGGGAAAGGATTGAGTCCATTTATATTTTCATTCCCTCTGATTTTAATTGCATTATATTTTTTATATTTATATTTTAGTCTTGGTGGTGATAGTAATGATTCTATTATTATAACTTTTATAATTGTAACTTCTGTTATTTTCATAATATGGTTTTGCATTTTTGTTTTTTTTCGTCCTTTTTATAAATATGATTATAAAAAAACGTTATGTAAGCCGATCTTATTTAACCGAAAAACAGGTAAAGTATTTTTTTATTTAACTGATGCTGAGTATATCGAGCGAGATTGGAAAGATGTTGTTTATGTGATGGGGACAAGTTTTGGTCTTTCAGGATTTACCTTAAGGGAGCTTAGAGCGCATATTGTTGAAGATGGTATTTTAAAACATACCTTTGTCATTGGCTTTCCAATGATCGGTTGGGATAATACCCAAGGCTTATGGTCATTTATATGTCATTTTATGCATAAGGGACCAGCAGAACTATATCCAAAGCCTAATCCGATGTATGGAACGATAGACCCGTTTACGCAATTAACATTTTGCCAACAGCTCATTGGTGCAAAAGAAAGTTATCGAGATACATGGAAGTCATTTCGAATCATTTATCATGATAATTGGGTTCCTGCTTTATTTTCTTTTCCTTTTGATCTTGGTAATTTTATTGCAAGACGAATATTGCTGAATATAAAGCCTCTACCTGTATGGCATAAAGAGGTTATCCTTAAAAATAAAATGGAACAACAACGTCCAGAAGAAATCAGTTTTAAAGACAACTTTGAATTTAGTATGTTTGAGATGAAAGATAAATGAAAAACCCATGGTATTTTGTTCCTCGTACTAAGGTGGGAGAAAGTGTAAAAAAGTATCAACTTTTTAAACTGGATACTTTTGAACTCAAACGAGTGATTAATCATAATTTTTCATTGGTTCAAATGAATTCTGCTTATATTGAATTAACAAATAGAAACTATGTGTGGAAAGGAAAAAATTTAATCTTTTTATTTTTATTGGCTATTCCTTATGTTCTTTTAGTTCTGTTTGGTAGTTATTTTATTTTAAAAGATGGTGTCGAAGATGAAAAAATAATTATTTATTCAGGTGCAATTTTGCTAATGGCTGGAGGATTGTATATTTTTTTTACAATGTTAACTCCCTTTTTGAAATTCGATTTTTTAAAGCCCCTTTATTTACCAATTTTAATACATAGACAAAAAAAGACCATGACCGTATGTTCCGATGTGAAGAACGCCACTCAATTTTCATTAGATGATTTGTATTTTGATATCGTTCAATCACAAGGTGTCGTTGGACTACCGCTATATGAGTTACATGCCTATATACTTGATGGTGAAGTGATAAAACATGATATACAGTTGGGTACACCCAATATTCATAAAGACTATATAGAAGGCTTTTTACTATTTATAAAAACTTATGCAGAACAGGGACCTGAACCACTGTACTATAGAAAAGGGATAGATGATCCTGAGCAAGATTATAAAAGTAAATTAACATATTGTTATGATATTCAAGAGAAAAAAGAATCCTTTAAGCAAAGTTGGCAAACCGTGTTTATCAATCATTTTCAGACACCACTCTATGCGCTTATTTTTGCTTTACCTGAATTTGTTCGGTTCTTTGGGCGACGAATTACAGTTGTTTTTTCAAAACCATTTTACTGGAGTGAACAGCTTAAAAAAGATAATTCCGTAGATGAAAATGATCCCTATATAGTGACAGCAAAAGACAATTTAAAATTTGGTTTCTTTAGCGTGAAAGATAAATAAAAAGATTAAAATTAATTTTTATCTTAAATTATATTAATAGGTTAACTATGCTAAATGGCACTTTACAATACCCAGTTTATAAGAATGATAGACATCTAACCCCAAAAGAAAAGGACAACATTCTTTCCAAAAGAGCCACTTATAAATCAAATATTTCTCATAGCTATAATTTTATAAAAATGAATTCTACCTATATGGAATGTGTGAATAATAGCTTTTTCTTAAAGGGGAATTCTTATTTTAATTTGCTCGGTGTTTTTTTTGTAGCAGTTCCGGTTATTTTAATTGTTTGGCTTATATTTTTTTATATTACAGTAATTCGTGATGCTGAAAGTTTATTAGCTTTTATAGTAGTTTTTTCTCCAATGCATATTTTATTTTTTTGTATTCTTTACGTTTTTTATAAAGGTTTTCAGAATTTTAAAAAGTATGAAAAATTAGGCTATAACTATTACCCAATCCGATTTAACAGAATAAATCAAAAAGTTTATGTTTATGATGTAAGTGGCCAAATATTCACAGGTGATTGGAGTAAAATTGACTTTATTTTAAATAGTCGACTTGGTGGATATGAAGGTACTTTTTGGGAAGTCAAAGGGTTTATCAAGGATAACAAAGATTTGATAGTTTATACCTTTGCCTTTGCACTCAGTAAGAATAAAAAACAAGAGACATTGGAGATATGGGAATTTATCAAAGAATATATGAATAATGGACCTGAGAAACTTTATTTTAATAAAAAGGTAGCAGGTGTAATTCATCGCCTACCCGCTGAAAAGTTAAGTTATTGTCTAAATATCGAAGCACACCCTGAGTCTTTAGAAACAAGTAAGGAAATCGTTGCATTAGATTATCAAAGTGAAATTCGATCATTCTACTCACGAGCAATGATCAAAATTTTAGGGAATACTCGGAACAAATTTATTCGTGCTGATAAACAACCTAAATGGCCTCAGAATGTGGAAAATGAATGTCAGGTTGATGCTACAGACCCCTATGTTGTTGATGCTTCGACAACATACCAATTTGATACATTTGGAAAAATAATCAAATAAAAAGCCCCTCAGGGCTTTCTTATCTCAACACATTCTTAAGGTAATTGCTTAATCGGACTACCACCCAAAGCTTGCATCAAAGTGACATAAGCATTGTATTGGCTTTGCTTGGCTTGGACTAAAGACAAACGAGCACTACGCGTGGTTTCTTGGGCATCCAAAACATTTTTTAAAGCAATTGCACCATTACGATAGCGTACATTGGTCAAACGTTCTGTTTTTTCCGCAAGTTCCAAGTTCTTTTGTTGAAAGGCGACTTGTTTATCTAGCTCAGTACGATTCGACAATGCATTTTCAGTATCTGCAAAAGCTTGGTACAAGGTATTGCGATATTGAACAATGGCTTTTTCATAGTCCAGTTCACTGATTTTTAAATTCTTTTGCATATCATTATATTGCAAAAACGGCAGGCTTAAGCTTGCGCCTAAAGTCAGTGCAGGATTTTTCAATAAATTTGTCAATGATGTGCTGGTTGAACCTAAACTCCCCGTCAAACTGATTGAAGGATAATAGCTGGCTTTGGTGGCATCTTTGGTCGCCAAAGATTCACGTAAACGCAATTCGGCTGCTTTTAAATCAGGACGGCGCGACAAAATATCTGCCGGCAAACCTGCTGAGATATTGGGTAGACTGATCTGCGGTAATTGCTGTGGTTCTTGAATATTTAACTGTTGCACAGGTATTTGTAATAACACGGCCAAAGCGGTACGTGTTTCAACACGTTGCTGTTCAATCTGACTTAAACTGGCTTTTTGGCTTTGTACCGATTGCTCAGCTTGAGTCAAATCTAGTCCTGAAACTGCGCCAGCGCGATATTGAGTACGCACCAATTCAAAGGTTTTTTGAGTAGCAGCTAGGCTTTGTTGGGCAGAGCTATAGCGTTCATTTAAGTAACCCAATTGCCAATATAAATTTGCGGTTGTGGCAATTAAGGTCTGCCCAGTCGCTTGTAAGTCTTGTTCAGTGGCTAAAGATTCCCACTTCGATGCTTCAGTTTGACGTGCTAATTTTCCAAACAAATCCACTTCATAACTGACACCCGCACTGAGTGATAGGCCTTTGGCAGCATCATCACCTGAATGAAGGTCAAAGCTATGGCCTGTAGATACTCCAGAATTAACACGAGGACCTTGTTGGTCACGCGCTAAGCCAGCTCTTAAACGGGCTGTTTGTAGGTTAATCCCTGCGACAGCCAAATCAGCATTACGTTGAATCACTTGATTGACCAGTTGATTTAACTGAGCATCACCAAATAAGGTCCACCACTGATCTGCATATAAATCTGCCTGAACGTGTTTAGATTTTGCATTGTCATAAACAAAACCATTTGGAATTTGCACAGCAGGGGCCTCGTATGGGGTTTTAACCACAGCGGCACAACCGACCAATGAACTCCCAAGAATCAAGGCACTTGCAAGTTTGCTTAAATTCATTTGCATTAATAATTTCCTTATTCTTCGGTTATTCACGCGAAAGTGCATCAACAGGATTGAGCTGCGCTGCATTGCGAGCTGGGATAAATCCAAATACCACACCAATCAAGGTTGAACATACAAATGCTGCAATGATTGAGGTGCTTGAATACGCCATTTGGAAACTGCCTTTGGCAATATGACCAATCAACTGTCCAATGCCTAAAGAGAGCAGGACCCCTAAGATACCGCCCAAAATACACACCAAAACAGCTTCAATGAGGAACTGTTGCAGAATATCACTTTGCCGAGCACCTACAGCCATACGCACACCGATTTCTTGGGTACGCTCGGTCACAGACACCAACATGATGTTCATTACCCCAATACCACCGACAACCAAGGAAATCACCGCAATGGCTGAAACCAATAAAGTCATGGTTTGAGTGGTCTGTTCAATGGTTTGACGAATACTGTCAGAGTTTTGAGTAAAGACATCCTGTGCGCCATGACGTTGTTCCAACAAGCTTAAAATGGCATTTTCAGCAACCGCAGTTGGATATTCATCTTTAATACGCACGATGATGCTACGGACATTGGATTGTCCTAACATTCGGCTCATGACGGTTGAATAAGGTAGATAAACATTGAGACTGTCTGAGTTGCCCATAAAGCCTTGCTGTGCATCAATCACACCAATGATTCGACTCGGAACACTACCCAATAACAGCACTTGGCCTACTGGATTGGTGCCATCTGCAAAGAAAGTCTTTTCAGTATTGGCATCAATCACCACATCCTGCGCTCGCCCAGTGATACTGTTTTTATCAAAAGCTTGCCCAGATTTAAAGGTCATACCACGTACATAGAAGAAATCAGCACTGACACCATTGACGGTTGCAGAAGCTTCGGTGTCTTTAAAACGCGCTGTTACGCTACTATTGACTGTTGGACTGACTGCTTCGACATAAGGTTGCTCTGAGAGTGCTTCAGCATCTGCTGGAACCAAGGTTTTAAACTGTGCTGTTTTCGAGTTATCACCAAAGCCACGTCCCTGAAAGACGGTAATGGTATTGGTGCCTAAACTGCTGATGTTATCAAGAATCTGCTTTTGTGAGCCATTGCCCAAAGCCACCACCGAGACCACAGATGCAATCCCGATAATAATACCCAGCATGGTTAAAAAGGTACGCATACGGTGGGCATTCATTGCCAGCAATGCCATACGAAAGGCTTCTGCAAAACGATCTAATGCAGAGCGCCATTTGGATGATTTTTTACGATTTGACTTAGGTTCTTGGTCGACAACAACATCAATCTCATCATCATGTTCGGGAACATTTGGCTTATCCGCGATGATGTTACCATCACTGATTTCAATGATACGTGTCGCATTTTTTGCCACATTCATATCATGGGTAACCAGAATAATAGTATGACCTTTGGCATTGAGCTCACGCAAAATACGCATAACCTCAACACCACTGTGCTTGTCTAGTGCACCAGTTGGTTCATCCGCAAGGATGACATCACCACCATTCATCAAAGCACGTGCAATTGAAACACGCTGTTGTTGTCCACCCGAAAGCTGATTTGGACGGTTTTCAGTTTTTTCACCGAGTCCTAAGTCAGTCAAGATTTCATGTGAACGCTTTTGACGCACACTCGGGTCCATACCAGCATAAATCGCTGGAACTTCAACGTTTCCTGCGGCATTTAAATCACCCAATAAGTGATAGCGCTGGAAAATAAAGCCAAAATATTCACGGCGTAATTGCGCGAGTTCGTCAGGTTCAAGTTGACCTGTTTCACGACCATTGACTTGATAACTACCTGATGTGGGTTGATCCAGACAGCCCAAGATATTCATCAATGTCGATTTACCCGAACCAGATTGCCCAACAATAGCAACCAGTTCACCAGGGTAAATTTTAAGGTTAATACTCTTTAAAATCTGAATAGTGGATTCACCCGCAGGGAACTCACGAATCAGATTACTGACCTCAAGTAGAGGTTTGATCTGATGATTGTTCTGATCCATGCTTAGAGTCTCATTGGGCCACTGTTTTTATTGCTTCGTTTTGCAGAGTCATTGGATGTATCTGAACCATCTGCTAGTACAACTTGATCACCTTCATTGAGGCCACGTAGTACTTGGGCGGTTACACGGTTATTTAAACCAATTAAAACTTGTTTACGTTGAGCACTACCATCCGCCTGTAAAACGCGAACAATCGAAACCGAAGCTTTACCTTCTTCAATCAAAGTCTTTTCATCTGCTGTGAGTTCAAGGCGTTCTGGGCGATCAGCTGTATTTTGTCCATTTTTATTTGCTTGACCTTGAGGCGCAGATGCTGAACGAGTTGAATTTGCACCAGATGCACCTTTTGCGGATATATTGGCACGTTGTGGACGGTTTGAAGACTGTAATGCCGCAGCAGGAACAGTCAGTGCATTTTTGGCTTCAGCAAGAATGATATACACCTGTGCGGTCATATCAATTCGGAGTTTACCGTCATCGTTTGGCACATCGAATAGGGCATTATAATAAATTGCTGTACTTGTTGATGATGAAGATGAATTGCTTGATGTTTCAGTGTTAATTGATTCTGGTGCTGGCTCTACTTGACGCAGTGTTGCATAGCGTTTTTTCTCACTATCCCCCAGTGTGGTGAAATAAACTTTTTGACCTTCTTGAACTTTCATGACATCTGCTTCAGACACTTGTGCTTTGATGGTCATGGTGTCCAATTTTGCAAGTTTCACAATCGTCGGTGCACTTTGGTTGGCGTTTACCGTTTGACCTTCCTCGGTCACAATGGCTACCACTGTGCCATCCATAGGTGCAACAATACGGGTATAACCTAAGTTTTCTTGTGATGTTGCAAGTGTAAGTTTGGATTGTTCAATTTGTGCATCCATCGAAGCAATATCAGCTTGTGCTGTTTTAAATGCCGCTAAGGCACTGTCATAATCTGCTTTAGACGTTGCATCTTGTGCATACATATTTTTTTGGCGGTTATATTCTGCCTCAGCTTTGGCTAAAGTCGCTTGTTTGGTTGTCAGTTGGGCCTGTTGATTTTTAATATTTGCTTCAGCCGTTTTTAAGTCATTGCTTTGACGCACTGAATCAATTTGTGCAATTAATTGACCTTGTTTAACTTGATCACCCAGCTTGACGTACATTTTTTTGACTTGACCTGAAACCTGGGCACCAACGCTCACCATCTTGGTTGCTTCTAAATCACCTGTTGCAAGAACCGCATCTTCAATATCACCACGTGTAACTTCTGAGGTTATATACTGAGGTTGTGTATTTTTAGGCTTTAACACGTACCATGCGATCGCTGCAATGATGGCTAGACAGACCGCTATAAGAATGGCTTTGGCTGGTTTTATTTTTGGCATAGCGATAATTTGGGCTGAGAGAAAAATTGATCAAATTATAATGAGGAAATAAGGATAAAGCGTGAATTTTTTAAAATAAATCGAAATGAGAATTATTCTGTATAATATTTGCCTAAGCATTGATAAATAAAGTTTTTCCACATAGTTCAGCAATACATTGTTGAATGATATGTTCTGGACTTTCTTTGCTGAGTCCTTTAATAGCGGCATCTACACGCAATAGCAGTTGTGGCCAAGTTAAAAACGAATGTGGATTTAAGCGTCTAAGTGCTTGTTGGTACAAAGAAATCTTAGTTTTCCAAATACCGAGCTGTAAGGCATTTTGTGGTTGTTCATACAACTGCATCAAAAGACGCATTTCTTTACTAATTGTCCATAAAATTAAACTGTTGGGTTCGCCTGACTCCACAAGATATTGGAAAATTTTAATTGACAGCGCCAAGTTTCCAGCAATCAACGCATCACTTAAATCAAATGTACTATAGCGTGATTGATCCTGTAGACATTCTTGTAAATGTTCAATTTCAATCTGCTTTTGATCAGGGAAGGTATCTGCAACACGCATCAGACTATTTTTTGCAGCCAATAGATTGTGTTCATGGTGCTGTTCAAGCCAAATCCAGGCATCTTGATTTAACTGGACACCAAGTTGATCTGCTTCGATTGACAATATTCGTTGGCGGTCTTGTGGGTAATTAGCGGTTAAAGCAACCACAACACCATTGGCCTCAACTGTTTGAAAGAAGCTTGACTTTAGGTTGCTCGAGTCTTGTTTAGGCATAATGATCACAAGTAGGTTGTGTTCATTATGCTGAATATAGTGTTTAAGTTGTTTGAGTCCATTGGCATCAGGTTTGATATTGCCATGGACTTCAAGTGCAAGATTTTGAGAAAATAAAGATAAGCTATTCAAAGCATTAAAGACATTTTTCCAGTCGGAAACGCTATTGAGATCATAGCGTTGTCTTTCTACTTCATGTTTTGCCCAGCTTTTTCTTAAAGCATCCAGTAGGTTTTGTTCTAAAAGTGGTTCTTGACCATGTAAAACCCAGACACCTCGCGCTTCATCAACACGTTTAAGGGCTTGTAAATAGTCAAGTTTCATAGAATTATTGCGCTACAGGTTGGGTCGAAAGAGTACGTGCTTTAGGTAAGCGATTGGCTGCAATTTGACGCGACATTTGTTGTGCAATGTCATCAATCAAAATTTGGCTGAGATATTTATATTGTTGATCATCTGTGTTGACTGTTGCAACATCATATTGATAACTACGAGATGCATTTAAGGTCCGAGGTTCAGTAATCGGATTCCCTTGTTTATCTTCAATCTGGAAAGTAACACTTAGACGGAGTAGTGTTTCCACCAATTTACCATTTAACTCATGACGAACAGGCTTGTAGTCTAATACTCGTAATACATAAGCGTCACTTGAATTACTCAGTTGGACACCTGTTGCAGTTAAATAAACACTGAGTTTCTTTTCAAGATCTTCAGTATTTGCAGGTAATACTAGTTGTAATTTGGTGTAAACCAAAGGTGTTGCTTGGGCATTGGTGCCCTTTAAATGAAAGCCACAACCTACTAAGCCCGCACTTAGACCTAAAGTTAATACAACTGCAGCAACACGTTGAACTAAATGCATGCTTTGTCCTCATGAAATTCCATTGGATATGGAATATTTAATCTTTATAAATTCACGCCATTTTAGAATCAAAGCCCGTTGAATGACAACGGGCTTTGTTTGGGTTTTGTTTATTCTACTAAAGTCCCTTCTCCCTTAGGGAGAAGGTTAGGATGAGGGGAATGACCTCTCCCTAACCCACTCCTAGAAGGAGAGGGGATTTAAGCAGGAAATTAAACCACCAAATTCACAAGTTTATTTGGAACCACAATTTCTTTCTTGGTTGGACCCGTTAAGAATTGTTGAACCTCAGGTAATGCTTTAGCCAATGCCAATAGTTCATCTTTCGATGCATCGACAGAGACTTCTAACTTGCCACGAAGCTTACCATTGACTTGAACTACGATCGTTTGTGTATTACGTGTTAATGCAGACTCATCAACCGTAGGGAACAGTACCGAAGTTAAATCGATATCGAACTCAGTCAATAAGGTCTGACTTAAGTGTGGTGCAAATGGTGCAAGTAAAGTTAATAAAGTGGTAATCGCTTCACGTGCTACAGCAACATCGTTGTCATCTTTTGCTTCAAACTTATTGCTGGCATTGAGTAGTTCCATCAAAGCTGCAATCGCAGTATTGAACGCATGACGACGTTCGATGTCATCACCCACTTTTTGAATCGTTTCATGAGTTTTACGACGTAGGTCTTGTGCTTCAGTGGAAAGTGTCGAAGCATCAATTGCTGTTGCATGGTTGCCTTTTTCAAGGAAGCCTGCAACTAAACGCCATACACGTTTTAAGAAACGGTTTGCACCTTCGACACCCGCATCAGACCATTCTAAAGATTGATCTGGTGGTGCAGCAAACATCATAAATACACGTGCAGTATCTGCGCCGTATTGGTCAATAATCGCTTGTGGGTCGATACCGTTATTTTTCGATTTCGACATTTTCTCTTGGCCACCAACCACAACGTCTTGACCATCACCTGAATATTTAGCAGAAAGTACACGACCTTTCTCGTCTTTTTCTAACTCAATATCCGCAGGATTAAACCAAGTTTTTTTGCCACTTTCCGCTTCACGATAGAAGGTATCCGCTAAAACCATACCTTGAGTCAGTAAGTTGGTAAATGGTTCATTGCCTTGTACCACACCCTCATCACGCATAAGTTTATGGAAGAAACGAGCATAAAGTAAATGTAGGATGGCATGCTCTACACCACCAATATATTGGTTTACAGGCAACCAAGATTTTGCAGCTTCAGGTTTAACTAAACCACCTGTGAAATCAGGAGAAGCATAACGCGCATAATACCAAGATGATTCTACAAAGGTATCCAAAGTATCGGTTTCACGACGTGCATCACCACCACAGCTTGGGCATTTTGTTTGATAGAATTCAGGCATTTTATTTAAAGGGTTGCCTGAACCATCTGGAACCACATCTGTTGGAAGAACAACAGGCAGTTGATCTTCTGGAACAGTGACTTGACCACACTTGTCACAGTTGATCATCGGAATTGGACAACCCCAGTAACGTTGACGAGAAACACCCCAGTCACGTAAACGGAATTGAACTTTAGCGCTGGCAAGACCTTGTGGTTCTAATTTGCTCAAAAATGCATCAAAAGCAGCTTGGAAGTCTAAGCCGTCAAATTCAGCTGAATTGACCAATTTACCTTCTTTAGAACCGTACCATTCTTGCCATTCAGACGCAGAATATTCGGCATCATCTGAGCCTTTAGCATCAATGACTTGTTTGATTGGTAAGTTGAATTTATTGGCAAACTCAAAATCACGTTCATCATGTGCAGGAACGGCCATTACCGCGCCTGAACCATATGACATCAATACATAGTTTGCGATCCAAACAGGGATATCTTGACCTGTAACAGGGTGTTTAACTGATAAACCTGTTGCCATGCCTTTTTTCTCAGCAGTCGCAAGATCCGCTTCTGCAACAGAACCCATACGGCATTCTTCAATAAAGGCAGCAAGTTCTGGCTTGCCTGCCTCAGATTGAATCGCAGCAGCTTTGAGCGCTAGAGGGTGTTCAGCTGCAACCGCAACATATGTTACCCCCATCAAGGTATCGGCACGTGTGGTATAAACCGTTAAACCATCTGCATAAACTTCAGGATTTGCCGACGGGAAGGTTATGTCCATACCCGTTGAACGACCAATCCAATTGCGTTGCATGGTTAAAACTTGTTGTGGCCAACCGTCTTTTAAGGTATCTAAATCGTCTAATAATTCTTGTGCATAATCGGTAATACGGAAGTAATACATTGGAATATCACGTTTTTCTACCAATGCACCTGAACGCCAACCACGTCCATTTTCAACTTGTTCATTTGCAAGAACAGTTTGGTCTACAGGATCCCAGTTTACTGTAGACAGCTTGCGATAAATCAAGCCTTTTTTATAGAGCTGTACAAATAACCATTGTTCCCAGTGGTAATACTCTGGTGTACAGGTGGCAAATTCGCGATCCCAGTCGACAGATAGACCAAGTTTCTTCAATTGATCGCGCATATATGCAATGTTTTCAAAGGTCCACTTTGCTGGCGCAACTTGATGGGCAATCGCTGCATTTTCAGCAGGTAAGCCGAAAGCATCCCAACCCATCGGTTGTAGCACAGTTTCACCTTTGAGACGGTGAAAACGGCTGATCACATCACCAATAGTATAATTACGCACATGACCCATATGCAGTTTGCCGCTTGGGTAAGGGAACATCGAGAGGATATAACGACGTGGACCTTCTACAGTGTCGGCAACTTTAAACGATTTGCGATCTTCCCAGTCTTTTTGGACTTGAGGCTCAATCGCATTTGCTTGATATTCAGGGTCAATATGAGTAGTCATAAATGTATTTGAGAATAATGGTTAAAAAACTGTGCACACAGCATAGCGCAAAATCCATCAAAAAGTGAATTTTGCGCGCTTTTAAATCTGAAAAACTTGTGATTTTACTTTTAATTTAATTATTGACTGGGGCAACACTAATAGGTGTATTTTGCCCATTTTGTGGTGCGACATTGGGCTGTTGTATATTCGGTGGGTTAACCACTGGTGCAGGAGTTACAGGTTGTGTACCTTGTGGTTGCCCATTTTGTGGCTGATTTTGGGGTGTATGCGGCTGAGTTGTTGGCGTTGGGTTGGTGGGTGTCGAATCTCCGTGATAGCCATAAGTATTCACCTTGCTTTGACTACGCGCATTCTTCGGCGGCGGTGTGGTGGTGTAATGGGTAGAGCCTTTGCTGTCTACCCATTTATAATACTGTTTTGCATGACTGGCGCTGACCCCAATCACAGAGAATAAGACAAAAATTGTCGATACAAAAGCTGTGTGTGCAAAGCGTTGACGTTGTTTCATTTTATAAAACCTTTGAGTCATTTTTTATTCAGATAAAAACGAAAAATCATTCTGCTATCTAATATACATCGGATTGTTTTCGCTTGATCTGGGTATTTTAGAAATCGTATTTATTTTATACAGAAAAATAAAATTTTAAATAATTATTTTGCAATTTTATTGGTTTATAAGTCTTTGAAAATTTTATTTATAAGACAACCAAAAAAAAGGAATAGTTTTAAAAATAAACGCTTGGTAAATAAACAATAAAAAGCCTGATAGAAACCTTGACTTTGTTCGCTAAAACTACAAAAATGCTTGCTTTAGTTTCAGATGTTTTTTTCGATCACCCTTCGAGTAAAAATATCAAAGCAAGCAATAACATTTTCTCTAAGCCGAGAAAATGACTCTACCGAAGCATGTTTATCCCAACATATTTCAGTGATTCATACAGCTCAAACAGCTGCGTGACGATTTATTTTTTTATTGCTGCAAAAACTAGTAAAT
Organism: Acinetobacter legionensis; assembly: GCF_048552295.1. Taxonomy (NCBI): domain Bacteria; kingdom Pseudomonadati; phylum Pseudomonadota; class Gammaproteobacteria; order Moraxellales; family Moraxellaceae; genus Acinetobacter; species Acinetobacter legionensis. The sequence goes on along the minus strand of NZ_JBIMCW010000006.1, from coordinate 42,041 downwards.
ATGTGTGCTATAACAGAGCGCACAATCAATGAATGAAACACAGTCTGTGTCTCCCATAGCGCTGTGGAATAAAGATTAGGGTGAATACGTTGGAACTTTTATCTGGTGGTGAAATGCTCGTTCGTGCATTGGCGGACGAAGGCGTTGAACATGTTTTTGGATATCCAGGCGGCGCAGTATTACATATTTATGATGCGCTATTTAAACAAGATAAAATCAATCATTACCTCGTACGTCATGAGCAAGCTGCTGGTCATATGGCAGATGCTTACTCACGTGTGACTGGTAAAACAGGTGTAGTACTGGTCACTTCTGGACCTGGCGCAACCAACACTGTAACACCAATCGCTACAGCTTATATGGACTCAATCCCAATGGTGATTTTGTCTGGACAGGTTGCCAGCCATCTTATTGGTGAAGATGCATTCCAAGAAACAGATATGGTCGGTATTTCTCGTCCGATTGTAAAACATAGTTTCCAAGTGCGTCATGCAAGTGAAATTCCTGCCGTTATTAAAAAAGCATTTTATATTGCTGCTTCAGGTCGTCCGGGTCCTGTTGTGGTTGATATTCCGAAGGATGTTACTAATCCTGTCGACAAATTTGCTTATGAATATCCTGAAAAAGTGAAGATGCGCTCTTATCAGCCACCTCACCGAGGTCATTCTGGTCAAATTCGTAAAGCTATTGATGAGCTTATTAATGCCAAACGCCCTGTGATTTATACGGGTGGTGGTGTTGTTCAGGGCAATGCTTCTGCATTACTGACTGAATTGGCGCATTTGTTGAATTACCCAGTGACCAATACGCTGATGGGTTTGGGTGCATTCCCTGGCGATGATGAGCAATTCTTGGGTATGTTGGGTATGCATGGTACATATGAAGCTAATATGAGTATGCATAATGCTGATGTTATCTTGGCGATCGGTGCACGTTTTGATGACCGTGTAACCAATAATCCAGCGAAGTTTTGTACCAACGCAAAAGTGATTCATATTGATATCGACCCAGCGACGATTTCAAAAACCATTATGGCGCATATCCCAATCGTGGGTGCGGTAGAGCCAGTACTTCAAGAGATGTTGGTTCAATTGAAACAAATGAATGTTTCTAAACCAAACCCTGAAGAAATCTCGGCATGGTGGTCACAAATCAATGAATGGCGCAAAGTACATGGTTTGCGTTATGCGCCAGGTGAAAATGGCGTGATGAAACCACAACAAGTGGTTGAAGTATTAGACAAAGTAACCAATGGTGAAGCGATCATTACTTCTGATGTTGGTCAGCATCAAATGTTTGGTGCGATGTATTACAAATACAAACGTCCACGTCAATGGATCAACTCAGGTGGTCTAGGCACAATGGGTGTGGGTTTACCTTATGCCATGGCTGCGAAACTTGCATTTCCAGATCAACAAGTGGTGTGTATCACTGGTGAAGCATCGATTCAGATGTGTATCCAAGAACTTTCTACATGTAAGCAATATGGCTTAAATGTGAAAATTCTCTGCTTGAATAACCGTGCTTTGGGTATGGTGAAACAATGGCAAGATATGAACTATGAAGGACGTCATTCAAGTTCTTATGTTGAGTCATTACCAGATTTTCCAAAATTGATGGAAGCCTACGGTCATGTAGGTATCCAGATTGACCATGCGGATGAGCTTGAATCTAAGCTTAGAGAAGCAATGGCGATTAACGATAAATGTGTATTCATTAACGTGATGGTTGATCGTACCGAGCATGTATATCCAATGCTTATCGCAGGTCAATCTATGCAAGATATGTGGTTGTCTAAAGGGGAGCGTACTGAATGAGACATATTATTTCTGTACTCGTTGAAAACGAAGCTGGTGCGCTTTCTCGTTTAGTGGGGTTGTTCTCTCAACGTGGTTATAACATTGAAACTTTAAATGTCGCACCAACTGAAGATCCAACCATGTCACGTTTGACATTAACTACTTATGGTGATGACCATAAAATTGAGCAAATCACCAAACAGCTGAATAAATTGGTTGAAGTGGTTAAAGTGGTTGATTTATCAGAGGGCGCGCACATTGAGCGTGAGCTGATGCTGATTAAAGTTAAAGCCTTGGGTTCTGCACGTGCTGAAATTAAACGCACAGCGGATATCTTTCGTGCTCAAGTGGTTGATGTTACACCAACGACTTATACTATTCAGATTGCGGGTACAACTGAAAAAATTGATGGCTTTATTGATGCACTTGCAGAAAACACAATTTTAGAAGTTGTTCGTTCTGGTGTATCAGGTATTGCTCGTGGTGAAAAAGTTCTTTCACTTTAGTTGCACCCCAACCAGTAATTAATTATTTGATTTTTTATTCCCTCATGTATAACCTCTCCTCGCAATAGGAGAGGGACTTAGACTAGAAGATTCAAAACAATAATCTTCAGGATAGGAAGAGGAAACACAGCATTTTAGCGGAGACAGCAATGCAAATTTTTTATGATAAAGACTGCGACTTATCTATCATCCAAGGTAAAAAAGTAGCGATCATTGGTTATGGTTCACAAGGTCATGCTCACGCGCAAAACCTTCAAGACTCAGGTGTAGACGTTACTGTTGGTTTACGTGCTGGTTCTACTTCTTGGAAAAAAGCTGAAAATGCAGGCCTTAAAGTTGCTGAAGTTCCAGCTGCTGTTGCTCAAGCTGATTTAGTGATGATCTTGACACCAGATGAGTTTCAATCACAGCTTTATCGTGATGTGATCGAACCAAACATCAAAGAAGGTGCGACTTTAGCATTTGCACATGGTTTCGCTGTACTTTATAACCAAGTTGTGCCACGTAAAGATTTAGACGTGATCATGGTTGCACCAAAAGCACCAGGTCATACTGTACGTTCAGAATTCCAACGTGGTTCAGGTGTACCTGATCTTATCGCGATTCATCAAGATGCTTCTGGTAATGCACGTAACGTTGCACTTTCTTACGCTTCAGGTGTAGGTGGTGGTCGTACAGGTATCATCGAAACTTCATTCCGTGAAGAAACTGAAACTGACTTATTTGGTGAGCAAGCAGTACTTTGTGGTGGTGCTGTTGAATTGGTTAAAATGGGTTATGAAACGCTTGTTGAAGCGGGTTATGCACCTGAAATGGCTTATTTCGAGTGCTTGCACGAACTTAAATTAATCGTTGATTTAATGTTTGAAGGCGGTATTGCAGACATGAACTATTCAGTATCTAACAATGCTGAATATGGTGAATATGTGACTGGCGTTGAAGTTATCAACGAGCAATCACGTGAAGCGATGCGTAATGCACTTAAACGTATCCAATCAGGTGAATATGCGAAGATGTTCATCCAAGAAGGTGCATTGAACTATCCATCTATGACAGCTCGCCGCCGTCAAAACGCAGCTCACGGTATTGAAGTGACTGGCGGTAAATTACGCGCGATGATGCCTTGGATTCAAGCCAACAAAATCGTAGACAAAGAAAAGAACTAATTTTTAGTTTTTATCGAAGCCCACTCTTTTGAGTGGGTTTTTTTTATGTTTTACTTTAGCTAAAATTAATAATAAAAAAAGAAAATAAAACATGACATTAAATATGTATTTAGTCAGCATCAGTATGCTTGGCTGTTGTGCTATATATCCAGTATATGCACAGAACGTGAGTGTTGATGATTCTATGCAAAAGCCTAGGCAGAATCATAATCAGCTTCAAAATACACAAAATAAATTACTCGATGAAAAGATTGCGCACAATACTTTAGAAAAAGCCAAACAGTCTTTAAATGCGGCTCATCCACAACAGGTCATCGCAGCATTACAGACTGCAATTCAGTATTTTGAAAAATACCAAAACAGTAGCCAAGACACTCTCTAGGCTGCCAATGGAACAGCTGAAACCTTGCAATACCTAACATTTGATATGGGAAAGCAAAAAATATTCGAGTTTTTCAGCTTGTTGGGCTGATTTATATTTTCAAGTCGCTTATGCGTTTATTGAAATGAATGATCTAAAAAATGCTCAAGTTAAGTTAAAACGTGCTTTAACGCTATCACCTTTCAATAGGGAGTATTTAAAAGAGGCAGGCTTTATTCAGCAAGCACAAAAGCTGTGGCAAGCGTCATTGGAAAGTTTTAAAGTTGCTGAACAGCATCTGTATTTGCTTGAGCCTGAAGAAAAAAGATTGGCGATTCAACAGAGGGTAGGATGGAGTTTAGGGTTGAGTTTGATTGAATTAAATCAACAGGATGAAGCTACTCAATATTTTATAAAGTCTTAAAGCTTGATCCCTCGAACGCAAAAGCATGTAATGAATTAAAGTACACTGAGGAGTTAAATAAAAAAGGTCATGTTGCCAAGCAGCCAATTGGTCGCGTCTAAATCGCGCTTTTTAAAGTCATCTTTAGAGTAGCAATTTTTAACTAACAAAAATTTATTTTGTGATAAATTACACATTATTGATTATGGTTAAACGTGGTATTCAAGCATGAAATCTAAACTTCTCATCGCAATGACGACTTTGTCTATTTCATGCTTTAGTTTTGCTGAAACGCAGTCCACTTCGACCAACACTGCGCTAAAACCGTTGAGTGGCGTACGCGTATCGATGCAACGTATGCTCAAGTCGAGTGAAGGTCGATACTTTATGAACCTTTATGCGGGGGTTGCTCATCCGCATGGTGTGTTGACCGATTTAATGGATGGTACAACAACAGATTTTAAAGGGACACAAAAAGCTGATCAGTTGGATTTAAAGTCGATCACTGCTGATTCAGATTCTTCTGCAAATGGTAGTGATCAATTAACTGGTTTATTGAATGCAAATACAGGCGTGTTTAAAGCAGCATTGTTAAAGAAACCAAATACTGCTTGGCAGTCGATACAGTTTGAGCCTGCTTTTAAAGTCAGCAATAAACCTGTTTTTATCTTTAAATTTTATGGTCAGGATGATGCTAATAGTCCTTATGGAAAAACCTTAAAACGTGTTGATGTATTAAATAAAACCAACAATACAGTGGTACAGAGCTTGTCAGGTTTTAGCGGTTATCCAAACAGTATTGGCTATATGGATATTAATTTTGATGGTTATTATGATGTCATTGTGTCGGACTTGTCACAAGGTCGTACAGTTGATGATAAACGCTATATTTACTGGATGTACAATCCGAAAACACAGCAATTTCAACGTTCTCCGCAACTGGAAAAAATTGTTGGTTTCCCAAGTTTACATGGTGAAAAACAACAAATTGATTTTGGTAATGGACAGCTTTATCAAGTTCAGAATGGTTTGTTAAATCGTATTGCTATACAAAACTGATTTTGTTGTTACAAGCACAATGATAGATTTTACAAGGCTAAGTTTTAAAGCGAGGCTTAGTGAAATCCATATTTGTTATTGGATTTGAATAAATATTTGAACTAAGTTTTTAATTCAATTTTGTCGCGTTGTTGAGTTGTTGGATATATTTCACAATCATTTGTTTTTCTGATTCTCCTCCTTTTTTAGTTGCATAGTGCTTTAAGGCCTGTGGGCAATATTGTTGCGCTTTTTGATAATTATAAACTCGATCTTCTGGTTCAGCGTAGGCATGGCATAGATGGAAAGTAGATTCAGTTTGTCCTAAGTCCGATGCTGTATGCCAAAGTGTTAGTGCTCTTTGACGATTTTGGGTTACACCAAATCCATAAAATAATAAAAAGCCTAGATTATTCATGCTGTCAATTTGGAGCTGATTAAATTTTGCATTTACGGGTCTAATTTGAATTGTTTTCGCCCATTGGGTGGCGGCTAAGGAAAATTCTTGATTTCTATAATGGCACGTCCCTGTAAAGAAGTGTTGTGTTATGGAAGACTCTTGCTTAAGTTGTAAAGTGCTGATCGAACAGTCTTCTTTTGCAAAGCAATTTGTAGTCAATAAAATGCTGGAAAGCATTGCTGTATATACATAAATTTTCATGAGTTTTACTTTTTAAGTGTGTAATATTCTAAGGAGTAAGCTAAGTACATGTCATATTGTAAAAGAAACGTCACGAAATAATCATTAAAATGTCAAAAACTTAGCCTAATCTATTCAAAAATGAAGAGATTAGGTATCGTATGAATAAACCGTACGCGAACACCTTGCAATTTAAACAACAAGATTTTCCCGATAACTTTAAATTTTATTTTAATCCAAACAAGAAAAAAATCGATACGAATAAAGACCAGCTTATTCGTGACTTATCCCGACCTCGACTAAAAATTGCAATCGTGACTGAAACATGGCCACCAGAAATCAATGGTGTTGCTTTGTCTTTAATGCAACTGTGTAAAGGCTTACAAAACCAAGGCCATAAAATATTACTAATTCGCCCTGCACAAAAGACCCAATGTCAAGACTTTAGCCCAAATAAAGAGTGTTTGGTGACTGGGCAATCAATTCCGAAATATCCAGACATGAAGTTTGGCTGGCCCCAATTTCTAAAAGTCTCTCAAGCGATTTCAGCATTTTCACCTGATGTGGTGCATATCGTGACTGAAGGGCCTTTAGGCTTTACTGCGCTGCATGCGGCAAAGACACGACGAATTCCGGTATCAAGTGGTTTTCATTCACAATTCCAAGAATTTAGCCGTTTCTTTGATTTAGCATTCTTGGTCAAACCAATTCAAAGTTATTTGAGATGGTTCCATAACGCAACGCAACTGACCTGTGTGCCAAGCCGTGATACAGAACAAGCATTACGTGAGTTTGGTGTGACCTGTCCATTGGTTGTGGTCGGGCGAGGAATTGATACTGAACGGTTTTCATCACAACGCTACTCCGAACAGTTGAGACAACAGTGGGGTGCAGATGAAGACACCACAGTCTTGATCTATGTTGGGCGTTTGTCTTCTGAAAAAGAAGTCAATGTGGTGATTGATGCCTATTCTGAACTGCGACAACAAGCACAACGAAAAGTAAAGTTGGTGCTGGTAGGGCATGGTCCAGATCGTGGTCGTTTAGAAAAAATGCCCGGTGCTGAACATGTGATTTTTATGGGCAGTCTAACTGGCACACAACTTGCTGAAGCCTATGCGAGTGCAAATGTTTTTGTTTTTGCAAGTCAAGTAGAAACCTTTGGGAATGTCGTTATCGAAGCGATGGCGAGTGGTTTACCGATTATTGCTTATGACTATGCCTGTGCTCAACTTCATGGCAGACATGCACAGAATGGCTGGTTATGTCCAATTGGAGACATCAAGCAATTCACTCAACATGTATTAGATATTCCAGATAACAGCACACTCAAACGTTTCGGGCAACAAGCGATGCATGATGTGCAAAGCATCGGATGGCAACATCCCGTACAACAATTCGAAGAAGCACTATACCAGGTAACGCAGTATGCAAAACGACTGACCTAGTTCATCTCAAATAATGAGAGGAGAGTGGAAAATGAATTTTAAAAATACCAAAATAAAAATGCTCGATCTCGACCTTAGAGGTTGTTTATATCTCAATAATTTATCGCATACCCAAAGTATTGCGACGTTCTTTAAAACTGTGAGCCGTTTGGGAGATGGTCCTTTCTGGTGCGCAATGTTGGTTCTGATTTGGCTACAAAAAAGCTGGATCTATGGTCTGCAACTTCTTTATGTCGTTGTTATGGGACTTTTAGGAACAGGAATTTATAAGTTCTTAAAGCATAAAACAGTGCGACCACGACCTTATCAAGTTCATCAAGTCATTATTCTGGGTGAACGACCATTGGATCATTTTAGCTTTCCGTCAGGTCATACGTTACATGCGGTCATGGTCACAATTGTGTTTGGTTATATTCAGCCAGTGATGTTGTTTATTATGATGCCTTTTACCATTCTTGTGGCGTTATCGCGGATGGTTTTAGGTCTGCATTATCCAAGCGATGTCATTGTTGGCGCACTGATTGGTGCAAGTGTCGCGAGTTTGATTGTGTTAAGCGCACCATATTTAGGAGTGATGTTATGATGGTTTACTTACTGCTGGTCTGTAATTTTATTTTTAAAGAATCTGATGATTTTGATCATCAAGGTTTTAACTTTGAATAACTGACTCAATTCAATCCGTCTTGTAAATTAAACGCTTGAATCCGTGGTGAATCTTGTAAATGTCTAGAATGATTTATTTCTGAATGAATTGAGATTTGATACAGTAGCAGAATTAAATTGAGCAAAGGAAGACCTGATATGGGCTTACGTTGGACAGATACAATTGATATCGCAATTGAACTCAGTGAAACGCATCCAGATGTGGATCCACAATGGGTGCGTTTTACCGATATGCATGCATGGATTTGTGCATTGCCAGAATTTAGTGATGATCCAACCAAATCGACTGAAGGTCTGCTAGAAGCCATTCAAATGGCATGGATTGATGAAGCGAATTAATGGCTTGAGATGTTGCTGAATGATGCTAAACGTCACAGCGCATCGAAAAATCCAAATTTTTTACAGATTAAAAGCAGAAAATTGTTCATTATTCGGTATAATGCGCCCAAATTTTCGTGTCAATTTGACTAAAGGAGCCACTCATGGCTATTGAACGTACTTTATCTATCGTAAAACCAGATGCAGTTGCTAAAAACCACATTGGTGACATCTTTGCTCGTTTCGAAAAAGCTGGTCTTAAAATCGTTGCGACTAAAATGAAACACCTTTCTAAAGCAGAAGCTGAAGGTTTCTATGCTGAGCATAAAGAACGTGGTTTCTTTGGTGACCTTGTTGCATTCATGACTTCTGGTCCTGTTGTAGTATCTGTTCTTGAAGGTGAAAACGCAGTTCTTGCTCACCGTGAAATTCTTGGTGCTACAAACCCTAAAGAAGCTGCTCCTGGTACAATCCGTGCAGATTTCGCTGTAAGCATCGATGAAAATGCTGCGCATGGTTCTGACTCAGTTGCATCTGCTGACCGTGAAGTAAATTACTTCTTCGCTCAAACTGAAGTTTGCCCACGTACTCGTTAATTCGACGTATCTAGGGTCTTTTTTTCTATACGAATAAATCTCCGATTTATGAATTGATAACAGACCCGAAACCAGATAGGTGATATACTACTTGTCTGGTTTTTTTATTTTTGTTGCTTTATTTGGCTAAATATTGGTCAATATGTTTTATTACTACGGCATGATTTAGGTAATCCCCATGAATTCTGAAGTTGTCGCTTCATCGTTAAATCTAGATGAACAGCAGCCTGCATCATCAAAATCTGCACAGGCTGATCGTATTCAGACTGCAAATGTGCAGAAAGTGAATTTACTTGGCATGTCACGTCCGCAATTGGAAAAATTCTTCGAAGAAATCGGCGAGAAAAAATTCCGTGCTGGGCAGGTAATGAAATGGATGCATCAATTTTTTATCACTGATTTTGCTGAAATGACCAATATTTCAGGAAAGTTGCGTGAAAAACTAGAAAGAATTTGTGAAATCAAAGCGCCGGAAGTAGTGCATCGTAACTATTCGAAAGATGGAACCCGTAAGTGGGTATTCCGTGTTGGCGATGGTGCGGGCTCTTTGGTTGAAACGGTATTGATTCCGGCAGAAGATAAAACAGGTTTACGTAAAACACTGTGTATTTCATCACAAGTGGGCTGTGCTTTAGATTGCTCATTTTGTTCAACTGGAAAACAAGGTTTTCAGCGTGATTTAACCCCTGATGAGATCATTGGACAGTTATGGGTGGCCAACTATTCTTATATGGAAGAAGTACCTGTTGCTGAACGTGAGCGCTCGGTAACCAATGTGGTGATGATGGGAATGGGTGAGCCATTACTCAATTATGACGCTGTATTGAGCTCAATGAATATCATGTTAGATGATTTCGCTTACGGAATGTCTAAACGTCGAGTTACATTATCAACCTCAGGTGTTGTACCCAAAATTGACCAATTGGCACAAGATATAGATGTGGCTTTGGCGATTTCTTTACATGCGCCAAATGATGAATTACGTAATGAATTGGTGCCGATTAATAAAAAATATCCATTAGCACAATTAATTGCTGCATGTCAGCGTTATATTGCCAAAGATGGTAATGAAAGTTCTCGTAAACATGTCACCATTGAATATGTAATGTTGGAGGGTGTGAATGATCATCCTGAACATGCACAGCAAATGATTAAGTTACTGAAAAACTTACCAAGTAAAATTAATTTAATTCCATTCAATCCTTTTCCGCATGCGCCATATGGCCGTTCAAGTCGAAATCGTATTATTTCTTTCCAAAAAACTTTGTCTGATGCAGGTTTTGTGTGTACGATTCGTCAGACACGTGGTGATGATATTGATGCGGCGTGTGGGCAGTTGGTCGGGCAAGTGGCAGATCGTACCCGTCGTGCAGAGCAGTGGAAAAAGAAAGTTGCTGAACGTGGTGAGATTATCCGTTCATAAGCTTAAAGATTTGTAGGCATACATTTATATCAACAAATAAGCAGGGGCTGACTTTGAGAAAATCGATGTATCAAAAAGCAGTTGTAATATTGGCAATTGGTTTATCTGCATTGGTCGTACAGGGTTGTCAAACGACAAATTCAGACACAATAATAAAAAAAGATCCTGAAAAAGCCGTTAAAGTACGTACTCAGCTTGCTGCTGAATATATCCGTACAGGTGATTTAGATGCTGCAAAACGTGCATTAGATCAAGCTTTAGAAACTGATTCACGTGATTCAGCGGCAAATATGATGATGGGTGTCTTACTGCAACAAGAAGGAAGTAAGATTAGTCTGGAAAAAGCGGATGGCTATTTTAAGCGTGCGATTTCCAGTGACTCAAAAAATGCACAAGCTCGTAATAATTATGGAACATATTTATTTGTTACTGAGCGCTATAATGATGCGATAGAACAGTTGAGTATAGCTGGTACTACGCTTGGTTATGACCAACGTTACAAAGCTTTAGAAAATCTAGGTCGAGTTTATTTAAAAGTAGGTGATGTGGCAAATGCTGAAAAAGCATTCAAACAAGCTTTACAAGTCAATCGCGATTCGATTATTTCTCTGGTAGAGTTATCAGAGATTTTCTATTTGCAACAAAAAAGTGTACAAGCAAGTCAACTCTATGAGCAATATGTTCGTTTAGTAGGTCAGGACAAACAAGGTGCTAGAGCACTTTGGATTGGTTTACGTATTGCACGTGCCAATAATGATCAGATGGGAATGCAAGTGTTGGTGAACCAACTACGTGCATTATTCCCGGACAGTAAAGAATATCAACGTTATCTGCAATTACAGTACAGTACTGAGGCCGTATGGAAGTAAATCCTAATTCACAGCAACCTACAGGTTCAAACGTAGCATCTAATGGCTTAGGAAATGTTCAACGTCCAGGTGAGTACTTGCGTCAAATTCGAGTCTCCAAGAACCTAGACATTAAAGATGTTGCAAACGAACTAAAAATGCCTGTAAAAACCTTACAAGCATTGGAACAAGATGAGTATAAGTCTTTGCCAGAAGCAACCTTTATTAAAGGTTATTATCGTTCATATGCCAAGTTTTTAGGTGTTGATGCAACAGTAGTCATTCAGCGTTTTGATGAAATTTATCAAAATGATACAGGGCTTTTACCAAATCATGCATTGAACAATTCCCCAATCAAAATTATGGGGAAACTGCCTGGCTCAAACAGTGATCGTAATAAAAAGTGGCTAAAGCGAATTTTAATTGCCATTGTTGCGATTGCTGTGATTTGGGCTGTGATTGCTGGAATTCAAAAAATAACATCGGGTAAAAGTACTGATGTAGATAGCAAACCACAAGAATCAGAAGTAGAAGTGTTGAATTTAAACAATTCTACAGCAACTTCAGGTGATCAAATGGTGTTGAATTTCAGTCATCCTACTTCTGTACATATCGTAGATAGTACAGGAAAAGTTTTGGCGACTGGTCGTCAGTCGGCTGCTTTAACTGTCAATGGCCAATCACCATTCCAAATTCGTCTTGATGATGCAACTGCTGTGTCATTAAGCCTTAATAATGAACAGATTTCATTGTCTCCATATACAGTGAACGGAAAAGCAGAATTCCGTTTGTCACGTTAATGGGCAAGAGTAGATAAGATCATGATTGAGAATCCAATCAAGCGCCGTCCCACTCGTAAAATACGTGTAGGTTCGGTGTATGTCGGTGGTGATGCACCTATCAGTATTCAAAGTATGACCAATACTGAAACCTGTGATGTAGATGCAACAGTTGCGCAGATTCAACGCTGTGCGGATGTGGGTGCGGACATCATGCGTGTTTCTGTACCGACTATGGAAGCTGCTGAAGCTTTTGGTGAAATTCGTAAACGTGTCACTGTACCATTGGTTGCAGATATTCATTTCGATTATAAGATCGCTTTGAAAGTTGCCGATATGGGTGCGGATTGTTTACGAATCAATCCGGGTAATATTGGTTCTGAAGCTAAGATTCGTGAAGTTGTTGCAGCTGCACGTCATCATGATATTTCCATGCGTATTGGTGTCAATGCAGGGTCTTTAGAAAAAGATATCCAAAAGAAATATGGTGAACCAACAGGTCAGGCTTTACTTGAATCTGCAATGCGTCATATCGATATATTGGATCGTTTAAATTTCCATGAGTTTAAAATTTCAGTAAAAGCATCAAATGTATTTTTAACAATGGATGCTTATCGCTTATTATCTGCTCAAATTGATAATCCATTACATTTAGGTGTAACTGAAGCTGGGATTTATCGTACCGGTTCAGTGAAATCTGCGATTGCTTTAGGTGGTTTGCTGTTGGATGGCATTGGTGACACCATGCGTATATCATTGGCAGCTGAGCCTGAAGAAGAAGTAAAAATTGGTTTTGATATTTTAAAATCTCTGAGCCTTCGGTCAAATGGGATTAACTTTATTGCTTGTCCAAGCTGTTCACGTCAAGAGTTTAACGTGATTAAAGTGATGCAGGCTTTAGAGGAACGGTTAGAAGATATTCGTACCCCAATGGATGTGTCTGTCATTGGTTGTAAAGTCAACGGTCCGGGTGAAGCAAAAGAAGCTGATATTGGTATAGTCGGTGCAAGCCCGCGCTCACTCGTGTATCGTAATGGCGAAAAGAGTCACTTAATAGATACAAATCAGTTGGTTGATGAAATCGAAAGCATGGTTCGTCAACGTGTTCAAGAGCTTGAAAAAGCTAAAGCTAAAGAGATTATTCGTAGTTCATCATGAGTTCAATTGTCGCAATTAAAGGTTTTAATGACTTTCTTCCATCGCAAACACCTGCGTGGAGACGTCTTGAGCAGCACTTAGCATCGCTTATGGATGCATACGGTTATCAGCAAATCCGTTTGCCAGTGGTTGAACATACCAACTTATTTAAGCGTTCAATTGGTGATGCCACTGATATCGTTGAGAAAGAAATGTACACTTTCTTCGATAAGGGTAATCCACCTGAATCTTTAACTTTGCGTCCAGAAGGCACAGCGGGTTGTGTACGTGCGATGTTGGAACATAACTTACTCCGTGGTGCAAATCCGCGTGTGTGGTATGTTGGACCGATGTTCCGTTATGAAAAACCGCAAAAAGGTCGTTATCGTCAGTTTCACCAATTTGGTGTGGAAACTTTTGGTGTGGCGACACCTGATCAAGATGCTGAACTGATTCTTATGACTGCGCGTTTATGGAAACGCATGGGTGTTGCGGATAAAGTTCAACTTGAATTGAATACGTTGGGGGAGTCGGATGAACGTGCAGAGTATCGTGCTGCGTTGGTTGAGTTCCTTACAGCACATCACGCTGATTTGGATGAAGATTCACAACGTCGTTTAACCACCAATCCATTACGAATTTTAGATTCAAAAGATATTCGAACTCAGCAAATTCTTGAAAATGCACCAAAATTGCATGATTTCTTAAAAGAAGAAAGTTTGAATCATTTTGCTCAATTGCAACAGTATTTAACTAATGCGGGTATTGAGTTTGTCATCAATCAAAAATTAGTGCGCGGTTTAGACTATTACAACAAAACTGTTTTTGAATGGACAACCACACATTTAGGTTCTCAAGGAACAGTATGTGCGGGAGGTCGTTATGATGGTTTGGTTGGACAGCTTAAAGGTAAGCCGGATCAATCTGTGCCCGCAGTTGGTTTTGCCATGGGTATGGAGCGTTTATTATTGCTTCTTGAACAAGTTGAAGATAATACGCCAGTGCGTGAATGCGAGTTATTCTTGGTATCAGATCCAGCAACACAAGGTCAGGCTTTGGTATTGGCTGAAAAAATTCGTGATCAACTTGAAGCTCTAAATAGTACAATTCGTTTGAAAACAGGTTCACAGGGTTCAATGAAGAGTCAAATGAAGAAAGCAGACCAATCTGGTGCTATCTATGCTTTGATCTTTGGAGAGCGTGAGGCTGAAGCACTACAAGTTTTAGTCAAAGAACTTGCGACAGCAGAACAATATGAAATTAAGGTCACTGAAATTGTGCCTTTCTTCATAGAAAAATTTTCGTCAAAATAAGCCGATAATCATAAGGAAAAGGGGAGTCAAATGAGTGCAATGACTGATGATGAGCAACTGGATAGTGTGAAGTCATTTTTTAAGAAATATGGCTCAGCTATGGTGACAGGTGTCCTCATTGCATTGATTGCCTTTTTCGGTTGGGAATATTGGCAAAAGAAAACTCTGGCTGAAAATCAAAATGAGACAGCCAAAGTTCAGCAATTGATGGATGAGGCGAGAGCAGCTAATGGGGATGCTAAAGTTACTGCAGCTTTAGTCGCATCAGCAGATAAAATTGTGAAAGATAATCCTGATTCAGTTCAAGCGATCCAAGCACAAATTGTCATGGCAAAAGTTGCTTACGATAAAAATGATTATGCATTGGCTGAGCGTGAACTCAAAAAAGTTGAAAATTCTAAAATTAAAGATGCTGGTTTGTTACAAGTTGTAAAAATAAAACTTGCCGATGCACAATTGGCGCAAAAGAAGTTTGATGAAGCTTTGAAAACCTTGTCAGCTGTGAATGATCCTGCTTTTCAGGCCAGTGCTGACGAGTTGAAAGGTGATATTTATGTGGCAAAAAATGACACCGAAAATGCAAAAAAATCGTATCAAGCAGCATGGAATGCGGTCGTTGAACGTAAACAAGAACGTCAAATTTTACAAATTAAACTCGAAAGTGTTGGCGTATTAGTAGAAGATCCTGATCTTGAACGCCCAATTTTAGCAACACAAGTGGATGAGTCTTAATGGATAGAAATTTTAAAATACCTTTTGCTTTAGCAATCTTATCAATCGCTTTAATCGGCTGTTCAAGTAATAAGACGAAAGAAGTGAAGATTAAGCCTAATCCACTGCCTAAAGTTGCACAAGCCTCGAGCTTGGTTCAAGTATTTTCGACCAGTGTATCTTCGACCAGCAGTGAAGATGCATTACGTCTACGTTTAGATACAGACAATGGTGTTGTGTTTGCTTTAGATCCAAAAGGCGAAGTGGCTGCCTATAAAGGTAAACAGCGTCTATGGAATGCTAAAGTGACCAAAGACGGCTTAAGTTCTGGTGTTGAAGCGGCAGATGGTGTGGTTATTGTGGGTAACCAAAAAGGGCATGTTTTTGCATTAGATCAAGCGACAGGTGGGACCAAATGGTCTGCGCAATTGTCGGGAGCAATTATCAGTTCTGCTTTAATTCAGTCTGGTCGTGTGATTGTGGTTGCAAATGACGGTACAGTTTATGCCTTAGATGTTGCGACAGGTCAGCAAGCGTGGACTTATAAATTACCAAGCGCTTCATTTAGCTTAAGAGGCCAAGCCACTCCAGTTAGTCTAGATCCACGTACAGTGCTTATCGGTACCTCTACTGGCTATATTTTTGCAATAGATAGCCTTGCGGGTGTACCGCGTTTACAACGTCGTGTTGCGGTATCTGAAGGGCGTTCTGATATTCAGCGTTTGATTGATGTGGACAGTGAGCCTGTTGTTTCAGGACAGTATGTGGTTACGACAAGTTTCCAAGGTCAAGTCACTGTTCTAGATTTGGCTTCACAACGCGTTTTGTGGAGTGAAAACTCAAGCAGTATCAACCGTCCAGAAGTGACTGATGGTAAAGTCATCGTATCGCAAACTGATGGTCAGATTATTGCTTATGACTTGATTACAGGTCAGCAACTTTGGAAAAATGAGCAACTGCTCAATCGTAACTTAAGCAACCCTGTATTGCTCGGTTCAAATCTTGTTGTGGGTGATTTAGATGGTTATTTACATCAAATTGATCCAAATACTGGAACAACTTTAGGGCGTGCTAAAACCAGTGGTGAAGTCCGTACTTTGAGAGTGATTGACAATCAAGTTTATGTTTCGACACGCAAAGGTGCTATGAGTATCTGGCAAAGTCGTTAACAGTTAATCAACAGACACGATTAGGATTCTCTATTTTTTTAGTCTTGTGTTAAAATAGAGCAATCCGTATGAATTCCATACACGGGGTGATTGAAAATCAATACCCCGTGTTTTTATTTTAGGTTTTTCCTATTCTTCTTCCTATACATTTCTGATGTTCAGACCAGTCATACTGGCTGATCTTGAATAAAGGTTATTTTATGAAACCCGTAATTGCGCTCATTGGTCGTCCAAACGTCGGCAAATCAACGTTATTCAACCAGATTACCAAGAGCCGTGATGCACTCGTTGCTGATTTTGCTGGTCTTACCCGAGATCGTAAATATGGTGATGCAACTTATGAAAATAAATCTTTCATTGTCGTTGATACTGGGGGTATCGGTGAAAATGAAGGTGGTATCGACTCATATATGGCAGAGCAGTCCAAAACTGCGATTAATGAAGCTGATATTATTGTTTTTGTTGTCGATGCACGGGCTGGGCTACTGGCTTCTGATGAGCAGATTGCCCGTGAATTGCGTACACTTGGTAAAAAGGTTTACTTGGTTGCCAACAAAGTCGATGGTGTGCACGCTGAAGCTGCATTAGTTGAATTTTATAAACTTGGTATGGGTGAACCCTTACAAGTTGCGGCAAGTCATGGCCGTGGTGTTCAACAAATGCTTGAGGATATCTTGGTGGATGTCCCTGAAGATGAAAACCCAGAAGAACACGATAAGGCAACAGGTCTACGTTTAGCAATTATTGGTCGTCCAAATGTCGGAAAATCTACTTTGGTTAACCGTTTGTTAGGTGAAGATCGTGTTGTCGCTTTTGACCAACCAGGTACAACTCGTGACTCGATTTATATTCCGTTTGAGCGTGATGGTCGTCAATATACCTTGATCGACACTGCTGGTGTACGTCGTAAAGGTAAAGTTGATGAGATGATTGAGAAATTCTCAATCGTAAAAACCCTACAAGCGATTAAAGATGCGCATGTCATTGTAGTGGTTTTAGATGCACGTGAAGGTGTGGTTGAACAAGATCTACATTTGATCGGTTATGCACTCGAAGCTGGTCGTGCCATGGTGATCGCCATTAACAAATGGGACAACATGACAGAGTATGATCGCAAACAATGTAAATTAGATGTTGATCGTCGTTTTGACTTTATTCCTTGGGCAAAAGTGCATTTGATTTCTGCTTTACATGGAACAGGTGTGGGGGAGATGTATCCAACTATTCACCGTGCTTATGATTCATCCCACTTAAAAGTTTCACCTGCAAAATTAACCCAGATTTTGAATGATGCAACTGAAGCACATCAACCGCCAATGATCAGTGGTAAACGTATTAAAATGCGTTATGCCCACATGGGTGGACAAAATCCACCAACGATTGTGATTCATGGTAATAAGGTTGATAAGACCCCTGCGGATTATCGTCGTTATTTAGAAAATGTCTTCCGTAAAGTGTATAACCTTGAAGGTACACCGGTTCGCGTTGACTTTAAAACAGCTGAAAATCCATTTGAAGGCCGTAAATCTCAAATTGATGAGCGTGTTGCAGCACGTCGTCGTCGTTATGTACAGAAATTTAAAAAGGCTGAAAAGAAATTTAGAAGCTAAATTTAGCGTTGAACACATTAAAACCCAAAGTGATCTTTGGGTTTTTTTGATTTAAGATAATGAAAAATGTTTGGGAATGGATTGTGAATCGTATTATTCAATTGGATGTTAATTCTATTCAAAATATTCTTCCGACTTACCATTCGATCGATCGAAAGGGGCAGATCCAAGAACTGAAACAGGCGATCTATCAATATAGAAACCAATTATTGTCCGATATTTTTTCAGTTGAAATCAGTAACCACTCTTTTGAAAAAACAGATTTTGGTAAACCCTATTTAATTGATTATCCAAAGTTTCACGTGAATCATTCACATAGCCAGCACCATTATGCTTTGGCGAGTAGCCAGCAGATCCAAGATTTGGGTGTAGATGTTGAGGACTTAGATAGAAAGGTGCGCTTTGAGGCTTTAGCTAAACATGCTTTTCATCCCCAAGAATATCAGGCTTGGCAAGCGTTAGACTTTGATCCTACTTTTTGGTTTAAGGTGTGGACCACAAAAGAGGCGATTTTAAAAGCATCGGGCCTAGGGATTCGTTTGAGTCTAAATGAGCTAAATACTGGAGTGCATGTGATGAATGATGGTGGGATCTCTACGCATCCGTTATTGGGCAGCTTTGCCTATCAAAATCTCCAGCTGAGCCGAGTTATGCTTACGGTGGCATGGCGTTCTGAATTATCCTGTAAGGGTTTTGCATTTCCACAGATTCAAATCATTCAACATGGCTAATTAAAGACCGTATAGACGTTTTCATTCAGCATAACATATAAATTGCAACAACGTTATTCCATATTGGAGTGTGGCATCTATACGTCTAAGTGTTGAAATTTTTCAACCTTAAGCCACCTGTATTGCAAATCGGCATTATTTAATAAATCCAGTTAAATGTAAGCTGCTTATCTTTAAATAAAAATAAATAGTACTCGATCACGAACAAACAATCTTGCTAGTCGTGTGTACTTTGGAAGCTATATTTTTTACATAAAAATTAGTTTATTTCTCCATGAAATTCTCTATACTTGATAAATTAAATGATAATTAAGTAGCGAAAATACTAATTATTGTGAATTTAAAGCGATGAAAAAGCGATAGGTTAGGATTAATTATATAGTGCGATTTAAATACTTCATCAGCTTAATTTGCATCATATTTTTTTATCCAAATTTTAGTTTTGCTTCAAGCTTAGAAAGTGATCTTGCTGCTTTTAATCTCATTACCAACTACGAGCTTTTATTCTTTGGTGGAATATTTGTCATTCTGATGCAAGCTGGTTTTGCTGTAGTTGAAGGCGGATATGAAAATACCTATAAGTCAATTTCCGCATTATTGGTTAATTATATTTCAGCAATTTTAGGAACGCTTATTTTTGGTTTCTTCTGCGCAAAAATTCTCCTTGCAGGTGATGCCTACACCGAAAAATATATGAATGGCATGCTACATGGCTGGCATTGGAATTTATTGTTTTTTTATACTTTGATGGCCACGACAATAACCACTGTAGTTGGACGAGTGATTCCGAGTAAAGTTCCTTTATTTGTAAACTGGATAACCGGTTTAATGATCGCAGGTGTGATCTTTCCGTTCTTTAGTAGCTGGACCTGGGGCAATATCTTATTTGGCAAGGGCTGGTTAAAAGAATTAGGCTTTATTGATTTTGCAGGATCAACTGTGGTGCATTCCACTGCGGCTTGGATCGTTTTGGCGGGATATTTAACCTTAAAACCTCACGACCGACAAGAAATCTTAAAAAAAGATTTAATCTTTGAGGATTATAAGATTTTATCTTTGGCATTGGCTGGTTTTATTCTTTGGCTGGCGTGGTCAGGTTTAAATGTGGTTTATATCTCGGCATTTTATGCGGATATTGGGTTAATTGTTGTCAATGCTTTTGCTGCACTCTTTGGGGCAATGGTTGCATCCTTAGTTTTTTCTTTGGTATTGAATAATAAAATTATTTCATGGGTTGAAATGATTAAAGGTGCTTTAGGTGGTTTAGTTGCGATAACGGCAAGCTGTGGCTTGGTGAATTTATCTTCAGCATTGATTATTGGCTTAGTCTCAGGCTTATTGACCATATATTTACCTCGTTTTTTGGCTTATTGGATTGATTCTAAACATATTCGTGAAGTTGTTGTGGTACATGGTGTTTGTGGAGCATGGGGGACACTGGCTGTTTCTTTGACAGATAACCCCGTGATTAATTTAGCCAACAAGGCCAGTGTTATCGATCAAAGTATTGGGATTGTGGTAAATTTTGTGTGGAGTTTTGGCGTTGCATTCTTATTATTTAAACTGATTTGTAAATTGCGTAATACATACTAAATTAAGGATTCAAAAATAAAGCTTTGAAAAAAGCCAAGCACTAAAAAAAGCGACATAAAGTCGCTTTTTTTATATTTAAGTTCTGTATTAAAAGTTAGGCAACACTTTCAGGTGTCGCACGCCATAAACTTTCCAGATCATAAAATTTACGTGCTGTTGGTAGCATCACATGTACGACTACAAATCCTAAATCGATAAGGATCCATTCAGCGTCTCGTTCACCTTCAACACCAATTGGGCGAAAGCCTGCTTTACGTGCTTCTTCAGCAACATTGTCAGCAAGTGCTTTAACATGGCGTGTTGATGTCCCGCTCGCGATGACAATTGCATCTGAAACGTTGCTAATAGCGCTGACATCAAGTTGAATAATATCTTTGGCTTTTACATCAAGTAGAGCTTCTTGTACGACTTTTAAACAAGTCTGTACATCTTCATTTTGAGTGTTCATTGCAAGTTCGTGAGAATTAGAAGCGCTGGGCGATGGTTCTAAATTCATATAAGGTATATTTTCCAGAAAATATCTCACCTTCTAATATAGCGCTTTTGTCTAAAAAATACAAATTATACAATGCAATCGTTTGCCTAAGTACACACTGATTTAATAGCTATGGTTGTTTGAAAAATATTTTTCTTTCCATGCAAATGACTGATTTGAATGAGATTGTGGTTTGTATTCTGCTGCAATAAAGCCTGTGTAGGCGCTTTGTTTTAACCATGAAAAAATTGCAGAATAATCAATTTGTGCAGTATCTGGTTCGTGACGACCTGGGCAGTCAGCAAATTGGATGTGCCCAATCCAATCAATATTTTCTTGTAAGGCTGCCAGTACATCTTCGCCCATCATCGCCATGTGATAACAGTCAAATTGCATTTTTAATGCAGGATGCTGTACTGCTTCTAACATTTCTTGGCCTTGTGCAATATTTTGAACTAAGAACCGTGGCATGTCTGTACCATTAATCATTTCAAATACAGGCTGAATATCACGATTAGAGAGCAGATGACAAGCCAGTTTTAAATTGTTTGCCAATGTATTTAAACAGGGGAGTAAGTCGGCATCTTGTGGTTGTTTACCTGCTAAAATATTGACGTTTGGAACATTGAGCGCTTCTGCATATTCAATTGCAAGTTCTAAGGCTTGATGAAATGCTAGTTCTAGACCAGGCACACCAGCAAGACCGTTTCCACCTTGCATCAAGTCACCGGTGGGAACGTTGATCAGGCAAAGGCTGAGGTCATATTGTTCAAGCTGTGCTTGAATCTCTTCAATGCTTAATTCATACGGAAATTGAATTTCGACATTGTGGAAGCCATGAAGATGTGCCAAAGCAAAGCGTTCAATGAGCGGCACTTCAGTAAAAATCAAGGATAGGTTTACTGCGAGTTTAGTCATAAGAACGCTCCTTGCTATATTTGGACTCTCATCTTCAATGTAGTAGGCAATAGATTATTTTTCAACTTATTTATGTGTAGTTCCGTGTATTTTAACCCGATTTATTTTCCACTTGATGAATGACTGTGGCTAAATCAGACTCAGCAAATCCGTTGTTTTGATGGCTTTGTAATTGTCCCAGTGCACGTTGAGCCACAGGGATTTCTAAATCAAATTTTTGTGCAAGTTGAATGGCATTATTTAAGTCTTTAGAAAGCGTTTGTACTTTCCATTGTACGGGCTCAAAAGTATGTGTCGCCATGCGTGGGGCTAAAATTTGGAAAGGTTTTGAGTCGGCAAAACCACCAGCCAAAGCCGGCGCCAATAGGGTTGTATCTACACCTGCTTTACTGGCAAGCGCAACAGCTTCCGCGATCAAGGTGCTATTGGCAGCAACGATCAGTTGGTTGCAGATTTTAGTGGCTTGTCCAGTACCTGTTTCACCCATACGGGTGACACGCTGTGACAGGATATTGTAAATGAGGCTCAATGCTTGGATCACCTCAGCATTTCCCCCAGCGAAAATGACCAGCGTGCCATTTTCAGCACCTGCGGTTCCACCTGAAACAGGTGAGTCAATCCAAATCACCTGTTTTGTTGTTGCGCTTTCCGCCAGTTGCTTGGTTTTATCTACAGATAAACTGGAGAAATCCACAATCACTTGCTTGGCTTGTAAATAGGGCTCAATGTGCTCATAGACTAGCTGTACAGCTTTATCATCAGCAAGGCAGCTGAGAATAATCGGATATTCTGCAATATTCTCAAGTTGTAATGGGTGAGCACCTAGATCAATAAGGGCGTCACAAGCAGATGCTGTTCTGTTCCAGACAGCGACATGCAAGCCTGCTTGGATTAATCGGGTTGCCATACGGCTACCCATTAATCCCATCCCTAAAAATGCAATTTTACTGTTACGATCAAAATTCATTTTATAACTCAAAAAGCTTTCAATAATAATTTTGGATTATTTGTATTGGCGCGGTAAAAATTTTAATTCAGGATTTTTATCCTTTTTACGTGCAATTTGACTATTTTTACCCAAGAGTAATTTTAACTGCCAAATCTTCTCTAAACGTAAAGATTTCTGAGGTTGATGTTCCATAGCATCTAAAACACGTTTAGCAGCCATCAGCGCATCTGGCGAGCGTTGCAGCATCTCTTCTGCAATGGCTTGAGCTTTTGCCAACGGTGAGTCGTCTACATGCGTCACCAAACCAATGTCTTTGGCATAATTGCCATCAAAAATACGTGCAGTGAGAGTAAGCTCTTTGGCTAAATCAATACCAATCACGCCCTTGATTGAGCGGGTTAAGCCCATGTCAGGCACAAGCCCCCAACGGCTTTCCATGATTGACATTTTAGTCTCTGGGTGTGCAATACGAATATCTGCAGCCAATGCAAGTTGCATCCCTGCACCAAAGCAGAAACCTTCAATTGCTGCAATGACAGGGACAGGCAGTTCTTGCCAGATCAAAAATGCTTTTTGGAATAGGCTTTGACCAGGTTTAATCAGTTCCCAAGCAGCAAAGGCTGTATTTTTTGGACTATTTAAGTCAGCAAGGTCAATACCTGCACTAAATACATTGGCTTCACCTGTTAGAATCACCACACGAATACTGCGGTCTTTTTTAATCTGTTGTGCGACGCTTACCAGTTCTCGGAGTAAAGCAAAACTCATGGCGTTGCGTTTATCTGGACGATTTAATGAAACTGTTGCGATACCATTGTTTTTTTCTATGTGTAGTAGTAGTGCCATGATCTTGACTCATTTTTTCCTTGGTCATCAGCATAGCATGTGAATTGAATAGTTACATGACAGTAGAGTCACCGAAACTGTGTTGGTGTGCCAATTGGATGGTAAAGCCAAAACAGGGTTGAAACAGCGGCTTGTATAATTTTATTGGATTTCTAAAAAGATGATTGCAATGAAAAGATCATTCTAATTCATGGTGATTTAAAGAAACAATAAAACCGTATGTAAGATAAAACCCACAGTAAACTTGGGTTTTATACAGACGATTTAAAACAGCTCAAAACGCCTTAAGAAAAGCATTTATAGAGCTGAATCGGATAGAACAGCGCTGTATTTATGAAACGGGTAAAATCTGCTGTGCAGCTGTTTCAACTTCATGAATCGCCAATTGAAGTTCATCAAA
Organism: Acinetobacter legionensis; assembly: GCF_048552295.1. Classification (NCBI taxonomy): domain Bacteria; kingdom Pseudomonadati; phylum Pseudomonadota; class Gammaproteobacteria; order Moraxellales; family Moraxellaceae; genus Acinetobacter; species Acinetobacter legionensis. The sequence continues at coordinate 18,201 of NZ_JBIMCW010000006.1, read as the reverse complement.
GCGTTTCATCACATCTTGGATAAAGGCTTCATCTGCTTTACGACGATCTTTGCGTAGCATCGAAATAAATTGTTCGAAATCGCCTGTAATGCGTTGCAATTTTGGTGTGCCGACATAACGGGTTGCACCATATAAGCGATGTAAGACATGCTCTAATTGAGGGAAGTCTTCCAGCTCAATGAGTTGCTCAATTTCAGCTAGCTCTGTTGGGAAGCTGTCGACTAACATTTTTAACAAATCTTGTGCGAGATCTTCTTTATTGGCTGCTAAAGCAAGACTTTGTTTCCAATCTAGAATATAAGCATCCAGCGCTTCGATATATACTGTATTTTCGATAGGTTGCTGATGTTGAATAAATTTATCGCTTGTCCAATTGGTGAGGATTTGAATGATTTGTTCAATTTGGATCGGCTTGGTTACATAATCATCCATACCGACCTTGAGTAATTTTTGTTTTTCATCGGCCAATGCGTGTGCTGTTAACGCAATAATGGGCATACGCATACCATCTAAGGTTGATTCCAAAGAGCGGATCGCCCGCGTGGTATCAATCCCTGACATGACTGGCATTTGAATATCCATAAAGATGAGATCAAAAGGCTTCGCACCTTGTTCAACCCCTTGCTGAATAATGGTTAAAGCTTCTTGACCACTGAGTGCCTTAGTGGTTTTTACATTCAATTCGCCTAACAATGCTTCAAGCACGATCAAATTCGGTAAATGATCATCTACAGCTAAAACATGTAAATCTTGCCCTTTAAAGTCTTTGTGATGCTCTTGTTCAAAGACAGGTTGATTGCTGAGCAGTTGAATCACTGAACTACGGCTCAGTGGTTGATATAAAGGACGCGCTTTATATTCAGTCAACATATTTGGATCAAGTGACATTTGATAACCATATACCGCTAAATGACCTTGATAACGACCACGAATTTCTTTAAGTAAGGCTTCAGTATCTCCACTATGATCAACGATCAACCATGTATTTTCAGTATTTTTTTCTAGGCTGTTTAGTCTGCTAAACAGATCTAAAATCGATTGTGCTTCGGCATGTCTAACTTGATAGTCTTCTAAATAATGACGTAATACATTGGCTGTTGCAGGATGGGCCAAGAAAGACACCACATTTAAGTTTTTAAATGATGGGTGAACAATTTCTTCATCTTCATTCACCGTTAACAGGGCAGTAAACCAAAAGGTTGAACCTTTTTCAGTAGGTGCACGTTCTTGGTTATCTTCAAAGCCAATTTGACCATGCATCAAATGTACTAGCTGCTTAGAAATGGCTAAACCGAGTCCTGTACCACCAAATTGGCGAGTGACAGAAGCATCACCTTGAGAGAATGATTCAAATAGTCGTTTACGATCTGTACCACTTAAACCTATTCCACTGTCTTGCACACTAAAATGCAGTAAACATTGCCCAATATCATCATGTTCCATACGCGCACGAACAATAATTTCACCATCGGGTGTGAATTTAATCGCATTAGAAATTAGATTGGTCAGTACTTGTTTAAAGCGTAAGGCATCACCAATGACATGCTTAGGCACATTGTCTGCAAAATAGAATGCCATCTCGATATGTTTTTGCGCTGCCAATGGCGAGAGCATATCCATGACATCGAAAATTGCTTCTTCTAGATCAAAGGGCGCGGTCTCAAGTTCTAATTTACCAGCATCAATTTTTGAGAAATCGAGTACATCGTTAATCAGGGCTAATAAATGTGCAGAAGACTTGCGAATGGTCTGTAAATATAAACTTTGATCATTGCTTAAATTGTCTTGGCGCAACATCAAATGGATAAAGCCATCAATACTGTTTAACGGGGTCCGCAATTCATGACTGATATTGGCAAGGAAGACTGACTTTGCCTGATTGGATGAAATCGCCTGATCACGGGCTTGTTTATAGGTAATGTTTTGAACTTCTAAGGTGTCTAATGTACGACGTAAATCATCTTCTGTTTGTTCAGTATGTTCTTTTAGTTCAAGGAAGCTGAAATGTAGCCGTTTCACCACATTGGCAATATCACGCTGTAATAAGCGTAGTTCACCGGTACTGTTGATCACCATATGTTGATCAAGCGTATCTGCATTTAAACGTTGCAGTTGCATCCGAATTTCGTACATCGGTGCAATCCACCGTCTTGAATAGAAGTTTAGACACAATAGAAGTAGCAAAAGGGTTAGCAAAGCAGTCGTAATCAAAACGATCATGACACGATAATGTGCAATTTCTAAAGGTTGATTATCAAGTTCAATCACCAACCACATATTTTGATCAGAGTTGATGGGGTTAAGTTTAATCCCATAAATATTATTGTACTTATTTTGAACAGGCCCAAAGAATGTGCCTGATTTTGGAATTTTTGGCCAAGCACGCTGATTTTGGTAGCCAACGCTTAAATGATTGACATTATTTTCATCTATGATTGCTGCACTCAATAAATGCTTTTCGTTAAACATTTTTTGTAAAATGCTTTCAGCTTTTGCGTGTTGTGTTGGATTTTGTTCCATTACTGCGGTGAGTTGCTCAGCAGTATATTGGTAACGACTCAATATCGCGATGGCTTGGAAACGCTGTTTAGACTTGGCAGCAGCTGACGTTTCAGAAAGAACAAGTGCTGTTCCAACACCTGCCAAAATCATAATTGGCACGAAAATTAACGCAATAAGTTGACCATAAGCGTGATTGAGTTTTAAGCGTTTAAAGAGTTTTTTATTGAAATTCGACATTGTTCCAGCAACTCATTGCCCATGGCAAAGATATTAACATGCTTTAATCATCCTGCATGACAATATGACTAAAAATCTTGAGAATTGGAAATAAGTTATGCTGTTTTATAGATAACTTTATCATTTCTAATTCTAAGTAAAGTTTATTTTTTTATATGTATTTAATTTTATTCAATAAACAAAATCATGATCCCACTTAGGCTTGTTGATATATATGAATTTAGTTTGATCATTCCAAGTAAAATAAAGCGGAAAGATGTGCAGTATGTTTCTTTTTTTCATACAATATGCCCACCTCGATATAGGTGCAACAGATGAGTCACACACAACCTGATTTCTTAGCCAACGAATTTTTGTTAGATCACTATGTAGGAAAAACTCCTTTAGTGCGTTTACAACGGTTGGCAAGTCATACTCAAGCAACAGTATTGGCAAAGCTGGAAGGGAATAATCCCGCTGGTTCTGTAAAAGATCGTCCTGCATATAATATGATCATGAAAGCTGAACAGCGTGGTCAAATTAAGCCAGGTGATACGTTGATTGAGGCGACGAGTGGAAATACGGGAATTGCGTTGGCGATGGTCGCCGCAATGCGTGGTTATAAAATGAAATTAATCATGCCAGGTAACTCAAGCCAAGAGCGTAAAGATGCGATGCGTGCCTATGGTGCTGAATTGATCGAAGCAACCAATATGGAAGTTGCGCGTGATATGGCTTTGCAAATGCAAAGTGAAGGCCAAGGTCTGGTGTTGAATCAGTTTGGGAATCCAGACAATGTGGAAGCACACTACCTGACCACAGGCCCTGAAATTTGGCAACAGACAGCGGGGAAAATTACTCATTTCGTCAGCTCTATGGGCACAACTGGCACGATCATGGGAATTTCTAAATATTTAAAAGAACAAAATCCAGATATTCAAATTATAGGATTACAGCCTTCAGAAGGTTCAAATATAGCGGGTATACGCCGTTGGCCACAAGAATACTTGCCGACAATTTTTGATCCAAAGCGTGTCGACCAGATCATGGATATTCCGCAAATTGAAGCTGAAAAAACGGCACGCAGTTTAGCGCGTCAAGAAGGCATTAGTGCAGGAACCTCCTCAGGAGGGGCTGTATGGGCATCTGTTAAAATTGCTGAAGAAAACCCAGATGCAGTGATTGTGTGCATTGTATGCGACCGAGGTGATCGTTATCTTTCTACAGGTTTGTTCTCTGTTGAGGATGAAGAATAGTTGCTTCAAGGTCATAAATTGCCTCATGATGGTAAAGTTGATTATTGAGTAAAGTTTTTATGCGCCTTCCAGTTTTAGTTTTTGATATCGAAACCCTGACAGATCTTAAATCTGGAGCGCATTTATATGGTTTGGATTTACCACAGGACGATTTAGAACAGGCGTTGGCAAAATTACGTCGTCAAGAATCAGGGATGGATTTTCAGCGATTATCTTTACATGAAATTGTCTGTATTTCGGGTTTGTGGATTGATGAAAATGGTGTGATGAAACTATTTTCATTTAGTCGTGAGCACTATACTGAAACTGAAATTTTACAAAAATTTTTATCTATCTTTGATAAAAGACACCCAACCCTCGTGAGTTGGAATGGTTCACAGTTTGATTTACCAGTGATTTTGTTCCGTGCAATGTATCACGGACTATCTGCGCCAAGTTTGTTTGATCAAGGTGAGATTGACACACAAAAAAGGTATAATAACTATCAGAACAGATATCACAACCGTCATGTCGACTTAATGGATGTTATGGCGATGTTTAACGGGCGTCATTTTCAGAAATTGGATGATGTTGCTCATTTATTGGGTTATCCCGGTAAACGTGGTATTTCAGGTTATTTTGTTCCCGAATATGTGAATACAAAGCAATGGCTGAAATTAACCAGCTATTGCGAAGGTGATGTTTTAAATACGTGGTTAATCTTCTTAAGATGGGCTTTGTTAAAAGGTCAAATTTCTTTGCAAGATCACCAGTTATGGATTCAAGCCTCTATTCATTATTTGCAAGGACAACCTCAACAACATGAGTTTTTAAATGTTTGGCGTGAAACGTCACAACGAACTGAATTTACTCAAGCAGATTTTTCCTCCACACCCGATTAGGTATCCCTTTGAAACATAGAGCAAAACCTCGACCATCTCAGCTTCCACAATATATTTTTAAAGTTGAAAGATTGTCACACGAAGGGCGAGGGATTGCGCATTATGGAACAGAGCTCAATCATCCAAATGAAAAGCAGGGTAAAAAAGTTTTTATTCGTTATGCACTACCTGGTGAAATTGTAAAAGCTCAAGTGACTCGTCAGGTATCTAAACTTGAAGAAGCGGACAGTATTGAATTACTCAGTGAGGCCAATCCACATCGTATTCAGCCGATCTGTCCACATTTTGGCATTTGTGGTGGATGTAGTATGCAACATATCCATCCAGATGAACAAATTCGTTTAAAACAAGATGTTTTAAAATCGCATCTCAGTCACTTTGCGGGTTTAGCGCCTGAACAATGGTTAGACCCATTGCGTTCAACTCGTTCCGATTATCGACATAAAGCCAGAATAGGTGTGCGTCATTTGCTCAAACAAAATAAATTGCTTATGGGGTTTCGTGAAGCACAGAGTAACCATTTAACTGAAATCCAAACCTGTAAAATTTTAGATATTGAATTGGATCAGGCCTTACCTGAAATAAAGGCATTACTCGAAAGTCTAAAAGGCAAAAGTAGCATTGGTCATATAGAATTAGCCAAAGGCGATAGCGAAATTTCATTATTGGTTCGCCATACTGAAAAATTAAAAGCCCATGATGTCAACCTATTGCAACAATATGCGTTACAGAAACAGTGGCAGTTGTATTTGCAACCTGCGGGTGTGGAAAGTGTACATCGAGTAGATCATGCTCAAGCCGACATGCATTTGCATTACCGTTTAAAAGATTTTGATATTGAGTTTGCATTTAATCCAACAGATTTTACCCAAGTGAATCCTACTGTAAATCCGCAGATGGTTAATCTGGCATGTGATTTGCTTGAGTTGAAAGCAGGTGAGACTGTTTTAGATTTATTTTGTGGATTGGGAAATTTTTCACTCCCGCTTTCTAAACGTGTGGGTGCTACAGGAAAAGTCATTGCTGTAGAAGGTAGTGAAGCAATGGTGAAGCGTGGTACAGAAAATGCACTGAACAATCGCCTCAGCAATGTTAAATTCTATTCACAAGATTTAACAAAAGACTTTTCGCATTATTCTTGGGCAAATCAAGGATTTGATGCATTATTGATTGACCCTCCTCGTGCGGGAGCAGAACAAGTTATGCATTATTTGCCCAAATTTGGTGCGCAAAGAATCGTTTATGTGTCGTGTAATCCTGCAACTTTGGCTAGGGATGCTGGGATTTTGGTACAACACGGTTATCAGCTCACTAAAGCAGGTGTAATGGACATGTTTACTCACACTGGGCATGTTGAATCTATTGCTTTGTTTGAAAAGAAATTAGAGATAAACGATTTATAATGAAATATAGAGTTAGAGGAGTAGGGTATGGTCACAGTACGTGAGCAACTTCCTGATGAGCTCAATGAGCTATCAGAGGAAGCGACTGTAGAGCATGCCGATGAAGCGCAACACGCTCTAGCAACTTGGCTAGATCGAGTGCGTGGAATTTTAGACGGTGCTGAACTTAAGCAGTTAGAAGAAGTCGCGCAATTAGTATTACAAAAAGAATTGGCGACCACAGTAAATTCCAGAACCAATACCTTTGCAACAGGTATTGGAATGGCTGACATCCTCGCGCATTTACATGTCGATGAAGATACACTAGCAGCAGCTGTACTTTATCGTAGCGTGCGTGAGGATCTCACCACCTTAGAGGAGATACAGCAGCGATGCGGTGAGCAAGTTTATAACCTTGTCAAAGGCACTTTGGCTATGGGTAAACTTTCTGAACTGATTGAAAAGAATAAACGGTTAGAAGATCACTTTAATAATAATCAGCGCGAACACCTGACAGGCATCTATAAGATGTTGATTTCTGTGACAGAAGATGTTCGTGTGGTATTGATTAAATTGGCTGAACGGACATTTGCTTTACGTGAATTGGCACACTCTTCAAAAGAGCGTCAAGAGCGTGTTGCACGAGAAATCTTGACCATCTATTCTCCTTTGGCGCATCGTTTAGGGATAGCTCAATTAAAATGGGAGCTCGAAGATCTTGCTTTCCGTTATTTGGCTCCTGAACGCTATAAAGAGATTGCTTCATTACTCAATGAAAAGCGGCTGGAACGTGAGCAATATATTCAGTTTGTGGTTGATAAACTGAAAGGTGAGCTTGGTGAGCATGATATTGAGGCAGAGATTTCGGGTCGAGTAAAACATATTTATTCGATCTACCGTAAAATGAAGAGTAAAAATCTGAGTTTTGATCAGCTATATGATATTCGTGCGTTAAGAGTTTTGGTTAAATCTGTAGCAGAGTGTTATCACGCTTTGGGCATTGTGCATCAAATTTGGCGCCATATTCCTCATCAGTTTGATGATTATATTACCAATCCAAAAGCCAATGGTTATCGCTCTTTACATACTGCGGTGATTGCAGAAAATAAATCTTTGGAAATCCAAATCCGTACCAAAGAAATGCATGAAGAAGCAGAGTTGGGTGTATGTTCGCATTTCAACTATAAAGAAGGCTCGAAAACCACTGATTATTCATTTAATCATCGTTTGCATTCATTACGTGCAGTCCTTGAACATTATCAAGAACGTACTGAAACCAGTGCACATCCCAATGAAGATGAAACAGAAGATTTTGAACAAATTCAAGATTTTGAAGGGTTCGAAAAAATCTATGTTTTTAGTCGTGATGGGGATATTAAAGAATTACCACGTGGATCGACGGTGCTTGATTTTGCTTATCATGTGCATACCGAGGTCGGGAATAAGTGCTATGCATCAAGGGTTAATCAACGCTATGTGCCATTAACCTATACTCTGAAAACAGGGGAACAGGTTGAGATTTTAACCAAGAAAGATCGTGAACCCAATCGTGATTGGTTAGTTAACTCATTGGGTTATATCAAAACTGCACGTGCCCGTGACAAGTTGCGCCACTGGTTTAGACAACAAGATCGCAGTAAAAATCTGGAAGTTGGGCGTGAACTACTCAATAAAGAGCTTTCACGTCTAGCGATTCATCCAAAAAGTATTGATTTAAGTGATTATTGTAATCATTTCAATGTAAAAACTGGTGATGACATCCTTGTTTCATTGGTAAGTGGGGAAATTAGCCTGCATGCCTTGATTAATCAAGTTAATCGCCACATGCACTTAGATCAAGATGAACCAGAACTTGTTCTAAAACCGACGTTAAATCCACGTGCAAGTCATACCTTATCTGCACATGGAATTTTAATTGATGGTTTGGACAATGTTGAATTACACATTGCACAATGTTGTCAGCCTGTTCATGGTGAATCGATTGCTGGATATATCACCTTGAATCGTGGTGTGAGTATTCATAAGGTTGCGTGTCCCGATTACATGCGCATGATCAAGTTAGAACCTGATCGTGCTGTTGAAGCCGATTGGGAAATGCAACCGACACGTGGGCAAAGTGTGCAAATTGTGGTGGAAGCTTATGATCGTCGTGGTTTGTTAAAAGATTTGACCCAAGTGATTTTTTCAGATCAGATCAATATTCGTCAGGTAAATACGATTTCTGAAGCAGATGGTATTGCCAATATGAAATTGTTGATTGAAGTGAAAGGTTTGGCGCAATTGTCTCGCCTTTTAGCAAGATTGGAACAACAGCCTGGCATTATCAGTGCTCGACGTTTGGTTCAAGGTAATTAAGCTATATTGCCTTGATCAGATTTTATGATTTGAACAATAACAAAACTCGCGAAATGCGAGTTTTTTATTATTCAGTATAATAAATTAAACTATGAATTTGATTTATAAAAAGAAAGCTGATATCTGTTGAATGAGTTTTTATAATATTAATACTTAGATTTTCTCGTCAGTATTAAATTGCTCAAGCGATTGATAAATTGAGGGCTAATGGTAGAAAGTGTAAACATCACTTTAGTTTTTAAACCAACTGGACGATGTGTAGCAGTGAAAAGTGAGTCTTTGGCTTTAACTTGTGCAAGCACTTGCTCAGCAACATCTTGGGGTGTGAGGCTAACACCGATATTTTGAATCGCGCCTGCATCCATGTTTGTTACCATAGTCGTTTGGACAAACAGCGGCATAACATCCAGTACACGAATGCCATATTTTTGCCATTCGATATCTAATCCTTCGGTAATACCGCGTACCGCAAATTTACTGGCAGAATATGAGACTAAATCTGCTTGTCCATAAATGGCTGATGCTGAAGAAATATTGATAATACGCGCAAATTTTGCTTCTTTTAGATAGGGAAGTGCGGCGTGACAGCCATTTAAAACACCATTTACATTGATATTGATTGTTCGGTGGTGTGCACTAATTTCAGTTTTCTCAAAATCTCCAGAATAAAGGATGCCAGCATTATTCACTAAAATGTTAAGACCATTTGCCCATTGAGAAAACTCTTTAAGCGCTATTTGCCATTGTGCATAATCGCTCACATCTAATTTGCCAGCTTTGGCATTGTGACCTAATTGATCTGCTAAAATTTGAGCCTGAGCTTCATTGATATCATAAATACCAACTTGATAACCTTGTTGGTAGAATAGACGTGCGATCGCTGCCCCAATGCCTTGTGCAGCACCGCTTATGAATATGCTCTGACGCATTGCAGTATCCTTTTTAGTTTATTTTGATTGCAGTGAGTTGAACATAAAATATGCATAACAACAAGTGTTGTGCAGTCATTTCTTATTGATCTTAAAGGACATTAAATGCAACAGTTATTCGCCATTATGAAACAATTACGTGCAGAGTGCCCTTGGGATCGTGAACAGACCCCTGAAAGTTTAACGCGCTATGCGATCGAAGAGGCGTACGAGGTGGAAGAAGCTGTACGCTCTGGCGATGTTGATGAAATTAAAAATGAATTAGGGGATTTATTGTTACAAGTGGTCTTTCAATCACAGATGTACAGTGAGCAGGGTGCTTTTGATTTTAATGATGTTGTAGAAGCTATTTGTCAAAAATTGATACGTCGTCATCCGCATGTTTTCCAAAAAGAGCAGTTTGAGAATTTAACTCCTGAACAAGTGTCACTTTTGTGGCAGGAGATTAAACAACAAGAAAAACAGGGCAAACCTCAATTTCGGTTAGATGAGTTAAAGCATGGTCCTGCTTTGTCTCAGGCGGAAAACCTGCAAAAAAATGTTGCAAAAGTAGGATTTGATTTTACTGATGTGGCGCAGGCCTACGATAAAGTCAAAGAGGAACTGGCAGAGTTTGAAGAAGCCATGCAATCGGAAAAACCTGATGAAATTATGGATGAATTTGGTGATTGTTTATTTTCTTTAATTAATGTTGGGCGTAAACTAGGCATTTCAAGTGAGATGGCTCTTTTAGGAACCATTTATAAATTTAAATCTCGCTTTGCTTATATTGAAAATCAAATCAATTTTAAAAATAAAAGATTAGAAGATATATCTTTAGAAGAAATGGATCTTCTTTGGGATCAGGCAAAGCAACAATTAAAACCATAGGTTATCCATGAGTAATCATAATTTTTATTGTAATCGTGTAGTAAAGCTAATTAAATTGTCTTTTTTATTGGTGCTTTTAAGCTGCTCTTTCAGCTTATATGCGCAACAATTTGATCAAGCTTATTTAAAATGGAAAGCAGAACAACAAGCACATGATGAAAAAATAAACAAGATTGATGGTCACTATTATCTTTCGACACCGAATAACCAGACATCACAACCTAAGAATAGTGGTAACAATAACACATTGTCACGTGTTCAAAATTCAAATAGCTCAAGTATGAGAATTAGTTTAAATTCTGCAAATATTGAACAATTACAACAGTTAAAAGGTGTCGGTACAAAGAAAGCACAGGCGATTATTGATTATCGCAATCAGAACGGGAAGTTTAAAAGTATTGATGATTTAAAAAAGGTAAAGGGGATTGGGGCGAAATTTTTCGAGCAGAATCAAGCAAGACTTAGTTTGTGACGTGTTTAATGCTGTATGGATCGATGAATTATCAACATATCTTAAATTCAAGTGAAGTTTGCGAGAATCAAATTGCCCTTTAGCTGTGTAAGCGATATCATTAGCACAATTATGATTTTTACGTCCTGACGTAGGAGACAGTGTCTTTTGCAAACTTTGCGTGCGTCAAAGTGTGGGTTATCCACCGCTCAATTACCTTCCTCCATTTTAGATGTTATTGATTCTTTAACTAAAGCTGGCTATGAAGCTTATATAGTCGGTGGTGGTGTACGTGATTTAATGCTTGGCTTAAATCCGAAAGACTATGATGCAGTGACCAATGCAACGCCTTCTCAGGTGAAAGAGGTATTTGGTCGTCGTTGCCGAATTATTGGGCGACGTTTTGAATTGGCACATGTGTATTCAGGTCGTGAATTGATTGAGGTGGCGACATTCCGTGCCCCACCGAAAAAAGCAATTACCTCTGCACAAGGAATGATTTTACGTGACAACAATTGGGGAACTATAGAGCAAGATTTTGCTCGACGTGATTTTTCCATCAATGCCATGTACTACCAACCAAGAAAAGGGGAAGTGCTCGATTTTTGTAATGCTATTGATGATATAAAAACCAAAACTTTAAGGTTATTGGGTGATCCAGGACTTCGTTTTGAAGAAGATCCTGTACGAATGTTGCGTACTTTACGTTTTGCTGCGAAGTTAAATTTTAGTATTGATCCTAAAATTTTAGACGTTTTTACCCAAGAGATGACACAGCTGCTGCGTGATGTTTCTCCGCACCGTTTATATGATGAGTCGCAAAAATTATTCACGATGGGACATTTACATCGTGTTATGCCTATGTTGATTGAATTTGGTATTTGGAAGCAATTATTTGCTGATATTAGTCCTGAAATTACTCAGTTTATTGAACGTGCTGCGAAAAATACCGATCAACGGATTCAAATGGGTAAAACCATTAATCCTGCTTTTTTCTATGCGGTATTGCTATGGAATAATTTCTTAGCGCGTTGTGATTTTTACCATGCTAAAGGGGTTGTTGCTGCAGAAGCACGAGCTCAAGCAGGTTTGGATGTGTTAAAACGTCAAGCGACTCGAACCATTATTCCTCGTTTTGCGGAAACCTTTATTCGTGAAGTTTGGGAAATGCAAAGCCGTTTGTTAAATCCAAAACCTCAACAGATTGAAGCACTTTCTGGTCATGCACGTTTCCGTGCAGGATTCGATTTCCTGTTATTGAGAGAGAAGTCTGGTGATACTTCTACCAACGGTATGGGAGCATGGTGGGAAGCTTACCAAGATATGTCGACTGACGAGAAAGAGCGTGCAATTGGTAGCTATAATCGACAGCGTGCTAAGAGCCGTAAAAAAATTGCTGAAGTCGCACCAATTGAAGATGCAAAAGCTGCAGTTTCAACGCAAATTGAGCCATTGGTCAAAGAACAAGAATCTCGTAGTCGTCGTTCACGGAATAAGCCAAATTCAACATCATCTCATGATTTTAGAACACGAAATGATGCTCGAACAGCTGTAAACAAAGGTGAAATCACTGCTGATCATCCAATTACCAAGCGTAGACGAGTACAACGTGATTTGAACAGTGTGATTTTTGGACCCACCCAGCCATGATTAAAACCTACATTGGTTTAGGAAGTAATCTAGGAGATTCTGAGCAAATTCTACGAGCAGCTGTAGAAAAGCTTAGAAAATTTGGTGGTGTTACGGTTTCAAAGTTGTACCAAAGTCCCCCAATGGGGCCTCAAGATCAACCAAATTATCATAATGCGGTTGTAGAATTGCACACAGATTTAGCGCCATTGGCCTTGTTGGATGAGTTGCAACGCATTGAAAATGAATCAGGTCGAGTACGTTCACGTCATTGGGGTGAGCGTACTTTAGATCTAGATCTTTTGCTTTATGCTGAAAAAAACATTATAAATGAGCGGCTCACAGTACCGCATATTGGTATTTTAGAGCGTGATTTTGTAGTGATTCCATTGTTGGATCTCGATCCTGAGCTTCAAGTCAATGGACAATCATTGCAAAAGTTAGATTTCGTGCAACATTCAACCCTTAGCGTTTTAGCAGATCAGTCATGGGCTGATTAAAGGATTGAATGGGCAGAGGAACTCTCATTGATAGAGGAATATCGTCATGATTAGCCTAAGTGATTTAAGACAATTCAAAACTCAGGGACGTAAATTTTCATGCTTAACTTGCTATGATGCGAGTATGGCAAAAGGTATGGAAGTTGCTGAGATTGACACCATTTTAATTGGTGACTCTTTAGGGATGACAATCCAAGGGCATGATTCTACATTGCCTGTTACTGTTGCAGATATGGCGTATCATACTGCAGCTGTACGTCGTGCGAATCAACACGCATTTATCATGTGTGATTTACCTTTTCTGAGTTACGCAACGCTTAATGATGCGTTGCTTAATTCAAAAACCGTGATACAAGCGGGTGCTCAGATGGTGAAAATTGAGGGTGGTGAATGGCTGGCTGAAACTATACGAGTTTTGACACGAAATGGTGTACCTGTTTGTGTACATTTGGGCTTAACACCACAGTCGGTACATGTCTTTGGTGGCTATAAATTACAAGCGAAAACGCGTGAAGCGGCAGATCAATTAATTGCTGACTGTAAAGCTGTGGTAGACGCTGGTGCAGCTGTGTTATTGCTCGAATGTGTTCCTGCTCAAATGGGTAAAGAAATTACTGAATTATTCCCACACGTTCCTGTGATCGGTATTGGGGCTGGGGCAGATACTGATGGTCAAGTTCTTGTTGTGCAAGATATGCTTGGTTTGACTTTTGGTAAAGTGGCTCGCTTTGTACGCAATTTTATGAAAGAACAAGCAGGTGAATCTGCAATTGTAGATGCATTCAAGGCATATCATGTTGCTGTGCAAGAGAAATCGTTTCCTGCAAAAGAACATACTTTTCAAGTAGAGCTGTAGACATGAAAACAGAAACGACCATTCAAGGACTAACAGCATCACTTAATCCTGCTCGATCGGCACGTAAAATCATCGGTTTTGTACCAACGATGGGAAATCTACATCAGGGCCATTTAAACCTTGTTCGTGAAGCGCGTAAATTATGTGATGTGGTGGTGGTTAGTATTTTCGTGAATCCAATTCAGTTTGGACCCAATGAAGATTTTGATAACTATCCGCGTACACTTGAGCAAGACAGTAATTTACTTGCTGAAGTGGGGTGTGACATTGTTTTTGCACCGTCTGTTGAGCAAATGTATGGTAAATTCCCACGTTTAACAAATATTACTGTGGGTGAAATTACCAATGATTTGTGTGGCTTACAACGTCCAGGTCACTTTGATGGTGTTGCTGTTGTTGTCACCAAATTGTTTAATATTGTACAGCCGAACTTTGCATTTTTTGGACAGAAAGATTATCAACAATTGGCTGTGATTAAGCAGGTTGTTCGTGATTTGAATATGCCAATTGAAGTGATTGGTGTACCAATTGCACGTGCTGAAGATGGTTTGGCCTTAAGTTCGCGTAATGGTTACTTATCTGAACAAGAGCGTCAAATAGCTCCTGTTATTTTTAAGACCTTAACGACTGCTGAACAAGATTTACATGCAGGTAAAACACTTGCAGATGTCTTGGCTCAAATTCGTGAAAGTTTAAATGATGCAGGGTTAATTGTGGATTATGTCGAAGCACGTAGTCTAGCGTTGCAAAAAGTTGAACAATTCGACCAAGATGTTGTATTGTTTGTTGCAGCGAAATTAGGCAAGACTCGTCTGATTGACAATTTACAAGTAAAACATTTTACATAAACTTTGCTTTTAGGATCGCGATGCCATGAAGCGCATACTTATCGTAACAGGACAGTCTGGTTCAGGTAAATCATCTGCTTTGCAGGTGCTTGAAGATTTGGGTTATTACTGTATCGATAATTTGCCTTTGGCATTGCTTCCTGAAATCGTTGAAAAGCTGGATAGAGAAAATAATTTAGAATTATTGGCACTGGGTGTCGATGTTCGAAGCGCCAAAGAAGATTTACAGGGTTTTGATCAAGTTTTTCAACAGTTACAAAAACATGGCAGCGTAGACGTTATTTATTTAACGACGCGTGATCAGGAATTGATTTCACGTTTTAGTGCATCTCGACGTCTTCATCCATTGTCAAACCGTTTTCAGAGTTTGAATGAATGTATTCAAGAAGAAAAAAATTTATTACTTCCGATTCAACTGCGAGCAACAGTACATATCGATACAACGGATAAAAGTGTACACGATTTAAAAGATACCTTATTGTCCAAACTTGGACAGTCCGATAAACTCATTTTAATTTTGCAATCTTTTGGTTATAAACATGGTATTCCATTAGATGCAGATTTTGTTTTTGATGTCAGGCATTTGCCAAATCCACATTGGGATTTAGAGTTACGTAAATATTCGGGTTTAGATGAACCAGTACGTAAATTTTTAGAAGCCAGTGAGCAAGCAAATGAGATGTATCAAGACATCTATCAGTTTTTAAATAAGTGGTTGCCTGCTTTTTCGGAAGGTCATCGTCACTATATTACAGTGTCAATTGGCTGTACGGGGGGACAACATCGTTCAGTTTATATTGTGGATAGGTTGAAAAAGGCTCTTGAGTCAAAATGGACTATTCAAGTATTACATAGAGAAATGAAGCACTGGTCATGATTGACACAACTGTTGACGTAATTAATAAATTAGGATTACATGCGCGTGCATCTGGAAAACTAATCGAAGTCACGACTAAATTTAAATGCTCTATTCAAATTGGTAAGGGTGACAAGTTAGTCGATGCCAAGAATATCCTTTCTTTACTTATGCTCGGAGCTGGTAAAGGAACCACCTTGCGTCTAGTGATTGATGGTGCAGATGAAGAAAAAGCTTTGTCTGAAGTTCAAGCACTGTTCGCAGATAAATTTTACGAGGCAGAATAATCGTGGCACGTCGTCCGCAACGTTTTACTGAAGATGATTTTGAATCTTTAGAAGGGCGTGCAAGTAAAACCGAACAGAAAAAAGCTGTACAACGTATGGCTGCTTTAGGTGAACAACTCGCAGAGTTGTCGAAGAAACAAATTGAATCTTTACCTGTTGAAGATCGGTTGATAGAGGCTTTGCTTGATGTGCAATTGATCACATCTTTTGAAGCACGTCGCCGTCAATTTCAACGGATTGGTAAGCTTTTGCGTAATGAAGATGAAGCCATCATTTTGTCTTATTTAACCCCTAAGCAAGGGATTAAAAAGTTGGCGCAATTGGATCGTTGGGTGGATCGAATGATTGAGCAGCGTGACCCTGCAATTAAAGAATTCTGTAAATCTTATAATGCTGCTGAAAGTCATTCTTTACGTCAGCATGTATTGCGTATTCATCGGGATATCACCCGTCAAGCCACCGCTGAAGAATTAGCGGCTTCTAAACTTAAGTTATTAAATTATGCCCAACAAGTGGCTTTGATTTCGGATAATTCCAAGTAAATTATTGTGACAAATAAAAAACGACCCAACAGGGTCGTTTTTTATATTTAGCCAAGATATGAATTAAACTTTTGATGGTATCATGGGAATGTTATCGCCTGATTTAAACTCTGGCTGGAATTTAACAACACATTTACCATCGATGATTTTATCATCCAGTTTTACTTGGATTGCCTTACCATCAGTCTGGCCTGCACATGATTTTTGAATCGCATCCCACTTCGCTTTACGTTCTGCACGTTTTTGGGCAAATTCTTGCTTAATTTGAGCACGTTGTTCTTCGGTAATGTCTTTCATACGGGGTCCGTCATGACGCATCATATGACCACGTTGTTCTCCATCACGACGGAAATCTTGATTCATCTCTTTCATCGCCTTGTGATCAGGCTTGAATACGATATTACATGTACCATTAATATTTTGCTGACCTGCTCTCACCTGAACCGTTTGACCAATTGCTTTGCCATCACAGGCTTTTTGCATTTGTTGGCGTAACGCTTTATGTTGAGCACGTTTCTGTTTCATTTCTTCACGTTGTTCAGGTGACATTTTATGATGCCCACCATGCATCATCGGGTGGCCCTCTTTTGGACCTGGATTAGATTGACAGGCAGTCAAAGCCCCTACAGTTAAAATACTTGCCGATACCAGTGCGATTTTTGTCATAGCTTTCATTGTTACTACTCCAATGAATATTTTGTGTTGTGTTCTGTTGATACCGTAAAGATTAAATAATAATGATGTAGAAACAATGGAGAGAATTTTGAACAACTGTTGGGTACAATGTTGAAATGAGAAGAAAAACGTGAGATCAGTTTTGAAAATACGTCGAGTCCCCATTGCACTGCGCTTATTTCTCACCGTTTTATTGACGACATTAGTCATTACAACGGTGAGCTTAAGTGTTTTGCACTGGACCATGCAAAAGAATTTTGCCAAATATGTCGCAGATGTCGAAATGCAAAAACTTGATCATCTGATAGAAAATTTGGCAGATGTATATGGGGTCTATCAAGACTGGGGTAATGCGGTTCAAGCACAGATTTTACAAATTGAAGGCGATGCTGCTCCTGATGATTATGATAAGTTGTCACGCTGGTGGCTACGTCGTCAATATGATATTGCTTTACAACAGCGCTATTTTAAAGAACATACGATAGTAGCGACTTTGGGACAAACAGATGGTGCAGTTCATAAGTCTCAGCTGGATCAAGAAGAACTAAAAATTCTTGAAGAGAATTTACCCTCAGCTTATCAGCCATTTGAAGGTTTGAAGTTTCCACTGAGCTCAAATCAAAATTTATTTAGACCCTCTGATCGTAAAGGAAAAAAATCATCTATAGACAAAGGACATCTTTCAGCGGGTCGTGAAGAAGCAGCTTCAGCACCTAAAGAAACGTCAACGAGAGATTCAATGCGGACTGTAAATCCACAGAATGGCAAAAAGATATTTGTATCATTGCCTGACCGCTTAGGACTCAGTTCACGCCTTTCATTATATGATGCAAAACAACAGTTTATTTTGGGTGAACCTTCTGATGATCAGGTTTCTTATCGTCCGATTTTGGTCAATGATCAGGTGGTAGGGTATCTAGGTTTAAAACCAGTTTTAGATCAGGATGATGCATTGAGTATTAACTTTTTTAGTAATCAAAAACGTTATTTAGTACTGATCTATATCTTCACATTCTTATCAAGCTTGGTTGCAGCCTTGTTATTGGCGACTTATTTTAAAACACCGATTAGAGGTGGTCCCACATGTTTGAACAACTAAAAGCTTATTTATAAGTGATACTCTGCTCTAGTTAAGCTACCTTATTTTGTTGTGGTAGCTGGTCATA
>NZ_JBIMCW010000005.1:0-187514 GCF_048552295.1 Acinetobacter legionensis | reverse complement strand
TATGACCAGCTACCACAACAAAATAAGGTAGCTTAACTAGAGCAGAGTATCACTT
Source organism: Acinetobacter legionensis (assembly GCF_048552295.1). Classification (NCBI taxonomy): domain Bacteria; kingdom Pseudomonadati; phylum Pseudomonadota; class Gammaproteobacteria; order Moraxellales; family Moraxellaceae; genus Acinetobacter; species Acinetobacter legionensis. The sequence continues at coordinate 187,459 of NZ_JBIMCW010000005.1, read as the reverse complement.
ATAAATAAGCTTTTAGTTGTTCAAACATGTGGGACCACCTCTGAATGCTGTGATGGTGCTTGATGGAAGTAAAAAACTAGGTGCTTCTGATCTTACAAAATTAAAAGGTAAGTTTTCGGCTAGTTGTGGCAGGTTATATTTTTAATAAACCAGTAAAGGATTGTGAAGTAAATAATACAGATGCATTTTTAACTGGTTTAGCAGGAAGTGCAAGTGGTGGTATATGGGGAGTACGTGCAGGTTTAGTATTACCTATTGATACAAGTTCTACATCGGTTAGTGAAAAAGTTAAAGCTTATTTTGCCTCTAAAACGATGAAAGGTTTTGAAATTGGGGTTGGTACTCCAGGTGCTGATTTTAATGTTGGATATGGTGTTGAAGGTCAAGGCCGCTCTCTTACAGAAAAAATTAGGGATTAAATATGAAATTTTGCAGTTTAAGTTTTTTAATATGTTCTATGATCACTTTAATAGGATGCAGTAGTAATAAAATTTATAATGAACCTTCAGATAAATACCCGTTTGATGAAAAAATGAAAACTGTTTTAGGTGAAAATTTGGACGTTATTGATTCATTACGAAGAGCAGAAGTACAAGTTTTATATTTTGATCTAAAGGGTTCTAATAATAGTCAGAAAATATTAGAAATAACAAATTTATTAGAAAAAGATGGATGGATGCTTAAAGGAAAAGGAGTAGGCGTTAATACATATTGTTTAGGTTTGAATAATCGTATCAATGTAGTAATTGTTGGGAATGGGGAACTTTATGATTTTAAAGGTGAAAAATTACCAAAAAATAATGTCGATGGTGTTTTGTATTCTTACAATAAATGGGGTGATGATCTTTGTAAATAATTACTGATTATGGTTATGATGTGTTTGGTCGCCGATTATTTTAGAATTACCAATCAGCCTACAGTCTAAACTTGTTTGGTCGGGATGGTGATCTGATTGTATGGGAATCAGTGAAATCATCGAAAGTTCAAACTGATTATATTAAGCTCTATGTTTATGAACTAAATAGCTTTGCACCGCAATAGTTATAAGTGTCGGAACAGGTGGTATTGGATTAATCGTTATAGAGATGCTGCATTGTTGCTGTTTGAATAGGGGGAGGTAAGGTTGGTTAAATTATGGGAAATGGCGTAGATAAAAATATAGAAAGAGTGATTAATTAGAATGTTAGAAAAGTATTTGGAAATAATTTTTGCAGTAGTTGGGTCTCTTTGGATCTCTTGTGCATTGATTTCTAGTTTCAAAAGTTATGTATATGTTAAAAAAAATCTTAGTGCTATATCTAAATTACTTTTTGAAAATCCTAAATATTTTAAAAAGTTAGCTTTAACTAATTTCTTTTTGATCGAGACAACAATAGGAATTATTGCGGCAGCTAGATTCAGAGAACTAAAAGTATTAAAAAGAGATACAGTTTTTTCTAAAGGGTTATTACCATTAGCACCTAGCCTCAATGATAAAAACCTTAATCTATTATTAAAGAATCATGGAGATTGGTATAAGTCTGTTGTACAAAATATAATTTTTCGTCTATTTGCTTATCAATATTAACGATATTACTCTTCGTGCCAAAATAATATTGAAAATTAACTTACATCAAAAACCAAGACTTCAACTTTGTCGTAGCCCATTTATAGAGATGATATTGAGCTAGTCGTTATTGGTGCTTACGCTGTTACTGGAGGAATAGCCGGAGATTGGCTAGGTGAAATGGTTGGATCTGGTGCTGATAGAAGTATAGAATGGATGACTAAATAAAATGCTGGAAAATACTTTAAAAATAATACTAACTATCACAACCTTACTTTTGTTTGTTAGCTATCCAATTGCTGTATTTAAAAGCTATAAATATGTTAAAAAAAATCTTCATTCTCTCTCTAATCTATTTTTTGGAGATCCCAAATATTATAAAAAATTAGATTGGGCGAATCACTTAAAAATAGAAATGGCTGTAGGAGCTATTGCTGCTTTAAGATTTAGGGAGTTAAAAATACTTAAAAGAAACTCAGTTTTTTCTAAAGGATACTTGCCTTTATCTCCTAATCTCAATGATAAAAACCTTAATTTATTATTCAGAGATCATGGTAAATGGTATAAGTCTGTTACAAGAAATATCACTATTTCATCATTTTGTTTGCTAATTTCAACAATCATTTTTTTATTTTAAAACAAAATTAAAATATCTCAATTTAAACCCATGACTATACTTTATAAGCTCAAGAAAATTTAAACAGCATGTAGCCTCTAAATTACTTTATAAAGTAACAAATTCTATGAGCCAATCAATGAACCTGAACTTATAATAAAGTTATAAACACTAGGACAACCATAATGCTAAAGAAAACGTTCTTTATATTGTTAAGTAGTACAATTTTTACAGTATATGCAACTCCTGATTTTTTAAGCTATAAAAATTGTAGTCCGCTAAATTTAAGTGATGAAAATTTTAGTCTTTCATCGAAAGATGTCTTTCCTGAATATTCATACATCACTAAAAAATATAACTTTTTGACCTTACCGATTTCAGATCATGATCAACGCTACTGTTTAATTATCAATAATAAAAATAAAGTGATTGTGGATGCTATTCCAACAATGTTAAGCGGTATGTGTGCTGGAAAGTGGGATAAGCAAAAGGATCTACCTATTTGGGAGGCTGATGTAGGTGGGGGAAGAGGCACAGTTGTTTATATGAATTATTCAACAAGCCAAAATTTAAAGAAATTGAAAAAGTCTGAGAAATTAGAAATAGATGAAATAATTAAAAGTATAAATTGTCAATTGCCTGTATATAGCAAAAATGATATTCAAGAGCTTAATGATTCTGCATTTTATTTATATAAATTAGGTTATTACAATGAATCTTTAAACATTTTAAACCATGTTATAAAGCTAGATCCAAGTAGAGCAGTAGCTTACTTAAATATAGCCGATATTTATGTCGCACAAAAAAATGAACCGATCGCTAGAAAAAACTACGCTCTATATTATGCAGAGATGAAAAAATTAGGTCTTTTAAGCAAAGTGCCAAATAGAATTAAAAAATACCTATAGTTAGGTTTTTTAGAGAAGATTTTTCTCTAATTATTTTATATCCATTAGGAAAATTCGCAAAGACTCCGGCAGGTATTCCATTAAGCTATGATGACATTAATGTCTGGCAGATTTCTGTTTATAAAAGTACATCAAAGTTAGCTGCATGTAATCAAAATTAAAAACGATTTTATTGATTTTAAGACGCTTTGATTTGAATCGTTGTCATAAGTTTGGTTTTTCAATAAAACCTAAAAATCACAGATTTTTTACTCCCTTACTATCATTTAATCAATCCGCATTAAACACAGTCTGTAAATTCCGACTTTATAGTTTGCCCATTGTTTGTTGTACATAAACTCTTCATTTTTATATGAGGTTAAACAAGGATGTACAACAATGAAGAAGTTATTTCTATTTATAGGTTCAATGGGACTTTTGGTCAGCATGCTCAGTTTTGCAGCAGATTTAAGTATAGGTGACCCTAAAACAGAATCAGGTGAGCTTAAACTTTCTGGCGCAATTCGTACCCGATATATGTACAAAGATTATATCGTTGAGGCAAACGAAGGTTCTAAAAATAAGGATTGGCAGCTTGCAGATATTAAAACAGTATTGAGTTATGAAAATCCAAATTGGATTGCCTCATTAGATCTACGCTGTTACCAATACAGCCGTTTATGTGATGGATTATTTCTAAAAGATGCTTGGGCTGGATATAAAATTTCAGACCAACAACGCTTTACCGTGGGTTTCCAGTCAGTTGATTTTGGATTTGGTCGACTGTGGGGCAACAGCTATTATGAAACCTTGCTAAATACGGTTGGCTTAGAAGATATTCAAAATCTAGGTGCGAAGTATCAGTTTAAAAATGATCAATACAATTTTATTTTAGGTTTTTACCCAACAGATGGCGGTAACTATACAGGGACATCCAAAGACGCAAGTCGCTATAGTGGTAACTTCGTTCAAGCCGATGATTTAAGCCAAGGCACAGATATCGATGAAAAAAATATGTGGGTGACTCGCTTATCTAAAAAATTTGAGTTGGACCCAGCGCAAAAGTTTTCAACTGAGATTGGTGGTTCATTCTGGTACTCAGATCTGGAAAATAATCGCACGCAGCAAGACGGTCATCGAAGTACATGGAGTGTATTTAGTACAACCAATTATCAAGCATGGCAATGGCTTTTCCTTGCAGGTGAACAGAACATTAAAAATGCCGATAATCTTCTGCCAAATAGCTCAACCATCGGGGCATTTGATTATCCCTACCAAGTGGCCAATAAAGGTAAATTTATGGCCAATGAAATTAATTACACCTTGGCACAGCCTTTTTATCAGTTAGAAAATATTAAACCTTATCTGTCCTATAGCCGTTTCTTTAAAGATCAGAAGAGCTATCAAGATTCAGATCGTTTAATTGCGGGGGTGTATTTTAATTACAAGGCCGTAGGAATTCAGGGTGAATATATTTGGAGTCGTAATGATCCAATGACAGGCGGGAGTGCCAGTGGTCTAGCACAAGGCGACAGTAATCAGTGGAATAAATTATTTTACTTATCAATTGGTTATTACTTCTAAAATTAACATTGAAGATCAACCAGTCTATTTAAAAAGGCTGGTTCTTTCGGTTCTGCCTACGCCAGCTACTCTTAGGAATAGTTGGTACTTAGGAATAAACGGCTTTTAGTATTAGGCAACTCTTAGGACCAATGCCCCGATTAAAATAATACATGACGAGATAATACGTATCGTATTAACTTGCTCTTTGAGAATAAAGATCGAAATTAGCGTAGCAAATAAAATTGAGGTTTCACGCAGTGCGGCAACAATCGCAACTGGTGCAAGTGTCATCGCCCACAATGCGAGTCCATAAGAGAAAAATGAGCCAATCCCACCGATTAAACCGAAATGCCAATTATGACGAAAATAATCACCCATCTGGCGATACTGCATTTTCAAGGCAAATATAAAAAAGATCAGACCTGAGAGCACAAAGCTCCATAAGATATAAGAAATGGGTGATCCTGAGAGACGAATCCCATGACCATCCACCAAGGTATAGCCAGCAATCAAGACCGCATTGAGTAAGGCTAAACCAATCCCTTTTCGTCCCGTTTGAGAGCTTGCTAAGATCATGGATAAAATGCCAATCGAAATGGTAATGATCCCAACCCACGCATTGAATTCCAGTGTTTCATGTAGCAAAAATGTCCCCAAAACTGCCACAATAAGCGGAGCAGTACCGCGCATCAGTGGATAGCTTAGTCCCATGTCAGCGACACGATAGATTTTGGCAACCATGCCAAAATAGAGAATTTGTATTCCCGTTGAGGCTAAAATATAAGGCCAGCTAGCGCGATGTGGTAGCGGGAAAAAGGGCAGTAGTAGCGCTGCTAAAACTGCTGCTGATGCAGTCACCAATACAGTGGTTAAAAATTTATTTGAGCCTGCTTTTACAATAGCATTCCAAGTGGCGTGAAATGCCGCTGCGATTAAAATAAGGCCAAATATTGCCGTACTCATATGCTACCTGCTTTTTCATGATCGGGTTAATGTGCATGATGTTGATGGAAAAAGAAAGCAGGCAGCTTATCGTAATTATAGAAATACTTTTTCTGTATTCGGTTGAGTCAGTTCAACCGCTTGAACCTGTTGTCCACGCGATAGGTTCTGAACATGCTGCAATCGATGGAGCAGTTCATTTTGTATAAACAGGATACAAGTCTGTAATTTAGACGAGCTTTTTAGCCGTGAAGGATAGACCGCCCATACATCGGCATCTTGCCAGTACTCAGGCAAAATATGCTGTAACTGACCACTAATCAGCTCATCAGCAACATCCCAAATTGAACGTAAGATAATGCCATGACCTTCAACTGCCAATTGATGAATAATTTCACCATTATTGGATATAAAGCGAGGAGTAACATGTACGGACATATCTTCCGAGGCATGTCGCAATTTCCATAACACCGAGGATTGATCACGCTCACTGATGGTTAAGCAATCATGATTGCGCAAATCATCTAAGCTTTTAGGCATACCATTTTTGACTAAATAGCTTGGTGCAGCACAAAAAATTCGGAAGTTTGAAACCATTTTTTTGGCAATCATATTGGGTGCAATTTCATTACCAATCCGAATATCTAGATCAATACTGTGTTGAATTAAATCTTTCGTATTATCAATCGTATCAAACTGAATTTCTAATTTTGGATACATGGTCATTAGCTTCGATAGGATCGGTGCGACGTGTTTGCGTCCAAAACCAAAGCTACTGACAATATCCAGATGTCCAGTAGGGGTACTCAATGGGTTATTGACTAACTCACTGATTTCATCGAACTCATTCAAAATATGAACAACTCTCTCCAAAATCAGTTTGCCATCTTCAGTCAAACTGACATGACGGGTACTGCGATGAAACAATTTACAGTTTAAATTGTTTTCTAAAATATTGATGCGCTTACTAATAAATGCAGGTGAAACACCCAGTTCTTCCGCAGATGCAACAAAACTTCTGCGTTTCGTTACTGTGCAAAAAACCTTTAAATCCGATAGGTTAGGTAGATTGTTCACGATCCGTGTCCATTGGGGTGATAGTTTTATTATTGATCATTTTTGCTGAAAATAGCATGTTTACTTCTAAGGATATTAACCAAAGGTGTAAGGGAGCGTTATGGCAAAAAAGTATAAAGTTGCGACGATTGCAGGCGATGGAATCGGATTAGAAGTTCTACCAGAAGGGATTAAGGTTGTAAAGGCTGCTGCAGACAAATATGGCATAGCGATACAGTTCGATGCATTTGAGTGGGCAAGTTGTGATTATTATCTTGAACACGGCAAAATGATGCCAGACAACTGGTTTGAAATTTTACAGCAATACGATGCAATTTTCTTTGGTGCTGTGGGCTGGCCAGAAAAAGTACCAGATCATATTTCTCTTTGGGGGTCTTTGCTACAGTTCCGTCGTCGTTTTGACCAATATGTGAATTTACGTCCAGTACGTTTAATGCCTGGGGTGAAATGCCCACTTGCAGGTAAAAAACCAGGAGATATTGATTTCTACGTGGTCCGTGAAAATAGCGAAGGTGAATACTCTGCGATTGGTGGTAAGGCTTTTGAAGGTACTGAGCGTGAGTTTGTTTTACAAGAAGCTGTGTTTACCCGTCATGGTGTAGATCGCATTTTGAAATATGCTTTTGAGTTTGCCAATCAACGCGATGCTAAAAAAGTTACCGCTGCAACCAAATCAAATGGTATTGCAGTCAGTATGCCGTACTGGGATGAACGTGTTGATGCGATGGCAAAACAGTATCCGCAAATCAAGGCAGACAAACAGCATGTCGATATTTTGGCCGCTCGTTTTGTATTACAGCCTGAACGTTTTGATGTGGTGGTTGCTTCAAACTTATTTGGTGATATTTTGTCGGATTTGGGACCTGCATGTACAGGAACGATTGGTTTAGCCGCTTCTGCAAACTTAAATCCAGAACGTAATTTCCCATCGTTATTTGAACCTGTACATGGTTCTGCACCCGATATTTATGGTCAAAAAATTGCCAATCCAATTGCTGCAATCTGGTCTGGTGCAATGATGTTGGATTTCTTGGCAGATGGCGACGAACAGGTGGTTCAAGCAGGCCAAGAGATTATGCAGGCGATTGAACATGTATTGTTACATGGCCCGAAAACACCAGATGTGGGTGGAACAGCCAAAACGGGCGAAGTTGGAGATGCGATTGCAGCATTTGTAACACATCAAAAAATGAACTTATTCGCGATGGAGTAATCGCCCTTAGGGAATAAACAATCAGGATCCAAGATGGATTGAATGGATATGGATAATCAAAATACAAAACTTTATACAGATAAGACACTTGCAATAACCAGTCTTGCCGTAGTGTTTATTTCGGTGGCTGGTTTGGCAATTTACTCAACTGAATCTATACAGCTTGCTGCTCAATGGATGAAGTGGACAACATCTGTTTTTACCACACCAGTGCTGTTATTTACATTTTTGTCAATTATTTTTACCTTTGCTTTGGCGTTTAGTAAATATGGAAAAATCAAGTTAGGTGAAGGTAAGCCGCAATACACTACCATGTCATGGATTTTCATGTTCATTTTATCGGGTATTGGTTCTTCGACCTTATATTGGGGCTTCTTAGACTGGGCTTATTATTATCAAACACCGGGTTTAAATTTAACCCCTGAATCTGCGGAAGCATTGAAATATAGCGTTGCTTACTCATTCTTTCATTCGGGATTGAGTGCTTGGTCGATTTATGCGCTAGCTTCAATTTCACTGTGTTATAGCTACCATGTCAGAAAGAATAAAGGCTTGAGTTTGGCTTCAATGATTGAAGCGGTCACTGGCTTTAAGGCAACCGGACCTGTTGGGCGTCTTGTCGATCTGATGTTCTTGTTGTGTATGTTCGGTGCTTTAACGATTTCTTTGGTGCTGACTGCGGTGACCTTTACCAATATTTTGTCGCAGTTGACAGGTATTCCCAATACTTTTATGACCAAAGTGGTGATTATTTTTGCAGTATCGATTTTATTCGCCCTAAGTTCTTATGTGGGAATGGATAAGGGCATGCAACGTCTCAGCCATATGGTGTGTTTAGGTGTGGTGTTGTTTGCGATTTATGTGCTGTGCTTTGGGCCGACCCAATTCATTATGAATAACTCGCTGATGAGCTTTGGCTTAATGGCAACCAATTTTGTCGATATGAGTTTATTTACCGACCCAATGGGCGATGGAAAGTTCACCCGTGAATGGACCGTATTTTATTGGTTATGGTGGATTTCTTATGCACCGGGTGTGGCGTTATTTGTAACGCGTGTTTCAAAGGGACGTACCATCAAAGAAGTGATTCTTGCCATGGTCATCGGCGGTAGCGTTGGTTTATGGTTCATCTTTGGGGTGTTTGAAAACTACAGTGTCTATAACTTTATTCACGGTATGGTCAATGTGCCACAAGTTTTAAGCCAACAAGGCGGTGAAGTTGCGATTAGCCAACTGCTTGGTTTATTGCCTGCTGGCAAACTGATGATGTGGATCTTCCTTGGAATTATGGTGATTTTTCTTGCAGCACATATGGATGCTGTGGGTTATGCGGTGTCAGCAACGTGTACCCGCGGTTTACGTGAGGGGCAAGACCCATCACCAAATGCGCGGTTGTTCTGGTGTGTGATGCTAACCCTTGTTCCGATTGCGATGATTTTCTCTAAAGCGCCTTTGGACACCATGAAAACTGCGACCATTGTGACTGCCTTGCCATTCATTGTGATTATTTTGATACAGACCTATGGCTTGGTGAAATGGTTGATTGAGGATTATTCAAAGGTTCCATCTCATCTGATTGAGCAAATGAGTTTTAGTGAGTTGGAATCTTTGGATCAAACAGACTCAAATAAACATATGCACATTGATGTTGCAATTGAACCCACTGCGGATAAAACCAGTCAAAAGGAATTGTCATGACACAACAACCGAGCATGCACTATAGATTGAGTGAAGAAATGCAAAGTCTGGTGTATTGGAGCAGCATTTATTCGCCTGCGGATGATGATATCGATTCTATTCGGGCTGCGTATGATGCGATGTGCTTGCATTACACCTTACCGCGTGATGGTACGGTCAATATTGAAGATAAAACTGTGCCGCAGCTCAATCATCCAGTCAATGTTCGGTTGTATTCACCACTGGGTGAAGCACCAGCAACAGGTTGGCCATGTATTTTATATCTTCATGGTGGTGGTTGGATGGTGGGGAATCTTGATTCACATGAGTTTATCACTCGCTATTTATGTCGTGATTTAAATGTTGCTGTGCTGAGTGTGGATTATCGCTTAACACCAGAGCACCATTTTCCAGCTGCATATGAAGACTGTGAAACAGTATATCAATGGTTATATCAACATGGTCTGCAATGGAAGATAAACCCAAATAAAATTGTTTTGATGGGGGACAGTGCGGGCGGTAATTTAGCGGCTGCACTTGCAGTGCAATTACAACATACAGGGGCTCAAGCCTGTGGTCTTGCAATGGTTTATCCATGTTTGAGTAGTCGTTTTGATACGGCATCCTGTCAGCAGCAAGCAGATGCACCGTTACTGTCAGTAACAGATATGCATGATTACTTGAAAGCCTATGCGCCAAATGCAAGCGATTGGCAGGACTTGCGTTTATCGCCACTGTTGGCACAGGATTTTTCCGATATGCCGTCTAGTTTTATCGCTGTCGCTGAGTATGACCCACTCTGTGATGACGGGCGTATTTTTGCTGACAAGTTAAAACAAGCCAATATTGCAACCGAATTTTATTTCGGTAAAGGATTACTGCATGGCAGTTTACGTTTAGTCCGTGATTGTCCTGTGGTGCAAGATTTATATCAGCAAATGCTGAGTTCGTTAAAGCCAATGTTTAATTGATTTGAACATCAGCCAATTTTAATCAAAAGGTCGTTAGGACAAAAAAGAGTTTAATGGAGTAAAAGACATGAATGCAGTTGAAAAATTACCAGAAGATTTCTGTTCAAACCCGGACGTAGCTTGGACCTTTCCAAAAGTCTTCTATACATCTTCTCAGGTTTTTGAGCGTGAAAAAGAAGAAATTTTTGCAAAAAGCTGGATTTGCGTTGCACACGGCAGTGAGGTGGCGCAAGCCAATGACTATATTACTCGTAAGGTGATTGGTGAAAACATTATCGTGATTCGAGGTAAAGATAGTGTATTACGGGCTTTTTATAATGTCTGTCCACATCGTGGTCATGAATTGTTAAGCGGAAGTGGTAAAGCGAAGAATGTAATTACCTGTCCTTATCATGCATGGACATTCAAGCTAGACGGGAGTTTGGCGTTGGCACGTAACTGTGATCATGTTGAATCATTTGATAAACAAAACTCAACGATGGTACCGGTAAAAGTTGAAGAATACGCAGGTTTTATTTTTATTAACATGGATGAAAATGCCACTTGTGTTGAAGATCAATTGCCTGAATTTGCCCAAAAACTTAATGAAACTTGTGCTGTCATCAAAGATTTAAAACTTGCAGCACGCTTTGTGACAGAGACACCTGCAAATTGGAAAGTGATTGTAGATAACTATATGGAGTGTTATCACTGTGGACCTGCACATCCAGGCTTTGCAGATTCTGTTCAAGTGGATAAATATTGGCATACCACACATCAAAACTGGACTTTGCAGTACGGTTATGCACGCTCTTCGGAAAAATCGTTCAAGCTTGATCCATCTGTGAAAGATCCAACCTTTAGTGGCTTTTGGACATGGCCTTGCACCATGTTTAATGTACCACCAGGCGGTAACTTCATGACTGTGATCTATGAATTTCCTGTAGATGCTGAAACGACATTACAACATTATGATATTTACTTTACCAATGAAGAACTGACTCAAGACCAAAAAGATTTGATTGAATGGTATCGTAATGTCTTCCGCCCAGAAGATTTAAATCTGGTTGAAAGTGTGCAACGTGGCTTAAAGTCACGTGGTTATCGCGGTCAAGGGCGAATCATGACGGATAAGCAACGTTCGGGGATTAGTGAACACGGTATTGCTTATTTCCAAAACCTCGTTGCGCAATATCACAAGTAATCATTTAAAGGAGCCTCTCAAAACATCACCAGGGCGAACAGCTCAATCATGTGATTTTTAGAGAAGCTCTCAAGTTAAAGGTACGGCAAATGAAGCCGTACCTTGCTTTCAAACCATAGGATCATGACATGTCAAGTTTGCAAGGTAGTCCGCTATTTCAACAACGCGGATGGGTAAATGGTCAGTGGATCAATGCACAATCCAAGGCCACTGTACCCGTCACCAACCCAGCAACAGGTGAAGAGATTGGGCGTATTCCCAATATGGGGGCAGCAGAAGCAAGCCGAGCGGTTGATGCTGCATATCAAGCTTTAGCAACATGGAAAGCATTAACTGCACAAAAACGCGCAGATCTATTATTGGCTTGGTATCAGTTGGTATTGGCACATGCTGACGAACTGGCCCGTATCATGACTATTGAACAAGGCAAGCCTTTGGCTGAAGCTTTAGGTGAAGTGAAATATGCTGCTTCATTTATTCAATGGTTTGCAGAAGAGGGTAAGCGGGTTTATGGTGATGTGATTCCAACCACCAATAATCAACAGCGTTTTATCATTACCAAGGAACCTGTAGGTGTGGTTGCAGCAATCACCCCTTGGAATTTCCCAATTGCCATGATTACCCGTAAGGCTGCGCCAGCTTTAGCTGCCGGTTGTACGATTGTGATTAAACCTGCCAATGAAACGCCTTATTGCGCCTTGGCCATTGCAAAACTTGCAGAAATGGCAGGAATTCCTGCTGGGGTGATCAATGTTGTAACAGGTCAATCACAAGAAATCGGTGCGGTATTTACCAGTCATGAAAAAGTCAAAAAACTAACTTTTACTGGTTCAACGCCTGTTGGTCGTTTATTGATGCAGCAATGTTCAGACACGATTAAAAAACTTGCGCTCGAACTCGGTGGAAATGCGCCATTGATTATTTTTGATGATGCAGATTTAGATAAAGCAGTACAAGGTGCAATTTTTGCCAAATTCCGTAATGCAGGGCAAACCTGTGTTTGTGCCAACCGTATTTATGTACATGACAAGGTTTATCAGGCATTTACTGAGAAATTTGTGCAAGAAGTTGAAAAATTTAAGATTGGCAATGGTCTTGAGGAAAATGTACAGATAGGCCCTTTAATCAATGAAAAAGCCGTCCTTAAAGCACAACAGTTGATCGATGATGCACGTAAAAAAGGTGCACAAGTGGCTTGTGGTGGTAAACAGCATGCACTTGGACAGACCTTTTTTGAACCGACTGTGCTTACAGATGTGGATCAAAGCATGGAAATTGTCAAAGAAGAAATCTTTGGGCCAGTTGCACCACTGATTCGATTTAGTGATGAAGCAGATGTGGTTGCTCAGGCCAATGACACCATTTTTGGTTTGGCCGCCTATGTGTATAGCGAAAGCATTTCACGGATCTGGCGTGTCGCAGAACAACTTGAATATGGCATGGTGGGGATGAACTCAACTGCAATTTCAAATGAAGTGGTTCCCTTTGGTGGCGTGAAGCAATCAGGGGTAGGCCGTGAAGGTTCTAAGTATGGCTTAGAAGAATTCATGACCATTAAATATATGTGTTTAGGGCTATAGGATAAAGGCGTGTTGGACATTCATTGATGATCATTCAACACGCTGCCCCCCAATGAGAAAGCGCTTGAATAAGTACTTAACAAAGCAATATGTGGTAAAGAGGATTTAGACATGGCAAGTCATTATGAAATGTTTGCATCAGTGGTCACAGGGGTAGAGCAACTTACACCATTGATCAAACGGTTTACATTTAAACGTCAGGATGGACAAAATTTTCCTCAGTTTAATGGGGGCAGTCATATCATTGTTAAAATGAATGATCAGCTTTCCAATGCCTATTCACTGATGAGCTGTGCTCAGGATCTTAGCACTTACCAAGTATGCGTACGTAAAGATGTAGAAGGTAAAGGTGGTTCGGTCTATATGCATGAGCAATGCAATGAAGGTTGTGAAATTCTGATTTCAGAACCTAAAAATTTATTTCCACTGGCTGAAAATGGCGCAAAACATATTTTAATTGCGGGTGGGATTGGGATTACGCCTTTTGTGCCGCAAATGGATGAATTGGCAGCACGTGGGGCAGATTACGAATTGCATTATGCTTATCGTTCGCTGGAGCATGCTGCGCTGTTGCAAGAGCTCAAACAAAAACATGCTGAACATATTTTTAGTTATGTCGATTCAGATGGGAAATGCCTTGACCTCGATCAATTAATTTCTGCACAGCCAAAGGGCACACATGTTTATGTCTGTGGGCCAAAGCCAATGATTGATGCTGTGATTGATCGTTGTAATTTTCATCGTTATCGAGATGAATATATTCATTGGGAACAATTTGCTTCAACCGTACCTGAAGATGGTGAAGCATTTACTGTGGTTTTGGCGAAATCCAATCAGCAAGTCGAAGTTCAAGGCAACCAGACTATTTTACAGGCAATTGAAGCATTGAATATCGATGTTGAGTGTTTATGTCGTGAAGGGGTGTGTGGTACCTGTGAAACTGCAATTCTAGAGGGTGAAGCAGAGCACTTTGATCAGTATTTGAGTGATGATGAAAAGGCATCACAGCAATCGATGATGATCTGTGTATCTCGTGCTAAAGGCAAAAGATTGGTATTAGATTTATAAATGATTATAAATGAAGCTTATGTTTTTATATGAACTTTTAGAAATTGTTGGATATTAATTCATTTTTTTGTACTTTTGAATCCTAGATGATTATCCTACCGTGGGGCGACATGGATGTCGCAGTTGAGCGGGGGTACAGGACGTACCCCTCGCCCAACGGAAGATTTTTGTCATCTCTGAAAAGTGAGGCATCGCCTACGCAAAGTGATTTAAACTTTTATTGTAAGGTGTGGCATTGCAAACTTTTTTATAATCAAACAATTTATTTCCCCATACAATTGATTTAATTAAAAATAGCGATTATAAAAAATTATATTTTTGTGTCAGAGTTTTTTGACAGGTTGACTATATATTACAGCTTTATTTTAACCTGAATTGACGGTTTCTAAATTAACGCCGAATGAATTTCATTCGGCGTTAATGACTGATTAAGAATATGATTTAGCGACTACATTTGAGCATCAGCACAAAAAACCAAATACAGCTGAGTGGAAAGCATACCCACTAAAAAGCCCACACAAATTTTAATACACTCGTATGACCTTCAGGGCGATTCTCAACATGAGTTTCTTTTAAATACTTTGCTTCAATTGACCAGTTTTTATCTTGATATTGTATTGCAGGACCAATTGCCAAAACTTGTCCACGCATCGCAATATTTTCACCCTGTTGCTTATCGGACTTGGTTTGCTTAAAAGCATAGCCTTCAACAGCCACTTTAATCTGATCAGTAAGTTTATATCCAAGACTATAATCACCAGCAAAATATTCCCCAGATTTGTATTGGGTATCATCATTTTCAGTATTAAAGCTATATGAAATTTTAGTTGAAATATCTAAACCATTTTTTGGGGCATAGCTGTAAGCAAAAATCGGTCGAACAGTATTGTAGTTTTTGCCAATATTGGCGACCAAAGGCTGTTGTGCTGTGGCCTTATCATATTGACCTGTGGCGAGTACTGTTTCTACCGCGGCAATCCAGTGGTGATCTCCTTGATGCCAACCTAACATTGACCCCAACATTAAATCACCTAAGGCACTGTTATGATCTGACATCCCCGCTGCAGATAATCTGAGATCAACCATAGGCTGTATGGCATAGAAACCCAGTTGACCACCGAAATAGTTTTGTTCTGTCATCCAGACCAAACGGGGTATAAAGGCATTTACATCTAAATGAAAATTCGCTGGGCCATTATCAAAACTTCCAGCATGGTAATTTTGATAATAACTTAATAGATACACGCCAGCAGGTGGTAGTGCGCCTGCCATCATACCTTCAGCACCGAGGGCAAATGAGTCAGCCCCATTTTCTGTGGCACAGGCAATGCTACTGGTTAAACCGAGCATCAATGGAACTGAAAGTTTGAACATCAGTTGTTTCATAGAAAATCCTTTTCAATGATATTTTTATTGCAGGTAGCTGTAGTTAAACGGATTAAGCATCACTACATTGTTGACTAAGCGGCTACTCGACGACGATCAACCTCTGTAGAGGGGGCTTGATCAGCGTCTTGGACCAATTGGAAATTAAATTTGATGTGTTTAAAGGCTTTATTTAAATTGTATTGTTTAA
Source organism: Acinetobacter legionensis (assembly GCF_048552295.1). Classification (NCBI taxonomy): domain Bacteria; kingdom Pseudomonadati; phylum Pseudomonadota; class Gammaproteobacteria; order Moraxellales; family Moraxellaceae; genus Acinetobacter; species Acinetobacter legionensis. The sequence continues at coordinate 171,557 of NZ_JBIMCW010000005.1, read as the reverse complement.
TTTTTGCGAGATCCGTTACATCCAGCGCAGTAGCAATCAGTCCATCACGAGTAGCAAAGGCAAAGTCATCCCAAAGGTATTTGTCACCTTCAATATTAAATTGAGTGGTCAGTTTGCGATAACCCGGCGCAGAGACAAAGTAGTGAACATGAGAAGGACGGTTACCATGTCGACCCAACAAATTGAGTAAAGCTTGTGTTGTACCTTCAGGTGGACAGCCATAACCGACAGGCATGGTGGTTTGAGCAATATATTGACCTTGTGTATCGGTGAAAATACTGCGGCGTAAATTAAATGCAGACTGAGATTTATCAAAGAATGAATAGTTGCCTAAACTGTTGGCGTGCCAGATTTCTACTTTTGCATTGGGAATAATCTGTCCAGCAGTGTCAGTGACAATGCCTTCAATGATTAAGGCATCGACGTGCGCAGATTCAGAGCCATCATCCATACGAGCAAAGCCAACGGACTCAGGCGCACCTGCAACATAAAGCGGTCCTTCAATTGTTCGTGGTGTTCCACCTGTAATACCGGCTTTAGTATCTGCTTCATCTGCACGTAAATCTAAGTAATGTTCTAGCCCTAGACCTGCTGCCAAAAGTCCCAGTTCATTGGCTTGACCTGCATCTGTCAAATATTCTAAGCCTTTCCAAAGCTCGGTTTGAGACATATCTAAGTCTTCAATGGCTTGGAATAAATCACCAAGTAAACGAACAACGATTTGCTGAACACGCAGATTGACTTCACCTGTTGCTGTCGCGACATTCATTTGCTGAACGAGGCTATCGATTTGTTGTCTATTCATCATCATCTTCCTTTGATTGATATGAGTATTTGGCATGAGTATCTTGAGAGCGATCTGGAATCGGTGCAGATCACTCAAACTGGTGTTGGTATATTGGATAATTTAAGGGTTCAACCACTCAACTTTAGATGTGTCTAAAAAGTGCCGAACGTGATTGCCCATTTGCACCATCTGCAGCACTTAAAAAGCGTTCGGTATGGATGTCTTTTTCAAATAAGCGGCTTTGCATCAAGGTGGAGATGGCGGCATCAATCATCGGTGGCGGGCCACATAAATATGCCTTGTGACCACTGCATTTATTTTCAAAATAATTGGCAACCGCTTCATGTACATAACCTGTAAACCCAGTCCATTGGTCTTCTGGCTTAGGCGCATTTAAAGCAGGGATGTATCTGAAATTTGGATATTCTTTGACAAGCTGTTCGAATTTTTCACGGTTATATAATTCAGCAACATCCCGTGCACCTTGGAACAAATAAATGATACGGGTGTCACCTTGTTCTAAAAGATCCAGAATCATCGATTGAGGGCTTGAAAGACCTGAACCACCTGCAATGAAAATGACATTTTGCTGATCAGACTTACGCACAAAAAATTGTCCATAAGGTCCTGAAAGCGCCATTTCTTCACCAACACTCAGTTCATCATGCACATAGCGTGTTGCAGCACCCCCTTGCACTTTACGAATATGTAATTCGATCAGATTTGCTTCGCTCGGTGTATTGGCGATTGAAAATGCCCGGGTTCCTTCAATATTGGGGAGTTGGATATTGATGTATTGACCTGCTTGAAATTGCATTGGTCGATCAAGTTGAAGTCGAACACCTTTAATCGTCGGCGATAAATCCGTTATTTCAATGACTTTGGCTTGGTAGTCTTGGACTAAATAGCCTAAGAAATCCTCGTCTTCATCCACATCCGCTTCGATGATCATGTCAGATTCTGGCTTGCAACAACAAGCCAACACTTTATTTTCTTCACGTTCAATATCCATAAGCGCAAAAGGCGAGGCTTCACCTACATCATAAAAGCCGTCTGTGACTTGAACTTTACATGTACCACAAGTGCCATGTCCACATGCAAAGGGCAACCAAATACCTTGACGCAATGCTGCATCTAAAATGGTTTGATCCTCTTCAACTTGAATGATGGTTCCTGCTGGTTCAATCGTGACTTGATAGCTCATCTGTGTTCTCCTTAAACATGTGTGCCTTGGTAACCTGCTAAATCAGGCGTTACAAAGCGCAGGAGAGATTTATGATCAAAACCCAAATCTTCTAGGGACTTAGAAAAATCAGCCTGTAAAAGATTGCGGTTTAAACGGAATTCAACTTTAGACCAATCAATATGTTTAAAATCGGGATGTTGCTCAAAACCCGCCTGAATTTGCCCATCAATCAAGGCTTGTAAGCTTTGTTTTGGTGAAACCACAAAAGCATGTGCCGAACAAAATAAGGTGTGATGATCCCAACCAATAAACAACAACATGTTTTCGCCGTAATTTTGTTGTAGATCTAGTGGTTCAAATTGATATTTTTCAACAATCGCTTGTACAGTCATGGTGTATTTCCTTAAACTTTTGAATAAATCCTTGAGCGGATGCTGTCGAGTTAGACAACATCCATTGCTTATTTTTTAATTTTTGGATGAGGGTTTAAGCTGCGTTGCCTTTCCACTTTTTCCAGCGCTGTTGGTCAGGTGAACCTTCAATATCGAGATTGTCTGCACCGACATTAAAGTTGTAGTAATCCCTTAAAATACTTTCTAAATCTGGACCACCACAGTTACCCTGCAAAATTTGATGTACAGGCAACCACGCTTGGATGTATTTCTCAGGTTCGCGTTCAAAAATGTCATGACAACCATCAGAGCAAGTGTGATAACGCTCATCTTTGTAAATTGAATCACGATAGCTAAATAGTGTTGGGTCACCATCCATTTCAGTAAAGGTCATTGGAATTTGGCACACTTGGCACAATTGAGGTAAACCTGCGCTATAGAAGCGTTTACCTTCAGCTTCCATTTTTCGAGCAAGTTCCCAACGTGGGCGGTAGTATTTATCAAACGTGTCAGGGTATTTTTCTGAGAGCCAATCCATTTCCTCATCTGTTGGGATCCACGTATGGAAGCCTGCTGCATGACCGAAGTTATAGAAAATCCACCATGCTTGATGCGAAACATGTTCTTTCTCTTTGCTAATCACTTCACTATATTTCGGCATACGAATCCCGTAGCGACTTAAGTCTTTAAATAAAGCGCCACCTGCTTCTTCAAAATAAGTTTCCCAAGCTTCTTTCCATGACATGACTTTATTTGGCAACATGTAATCCATCATCATGCCGACGATGGACAGCAGGCGAGTTCCTCGCCAGAACCATTTATCAATCCATTCTTGTACGATTGGCACATTATCTTCGTGCTGTTCCAGTAAGAATTTTACAATTTCCAGTCCTAGCGTCATGTGGCGTGCTTCGTCTGATTGTGCACTAAAGCCAAATGTTACGGTTGCCATATCACCGTTGTAAGCTGCTCCCGACATGAATGGAACGAACAATAAGTTAGTTAGGACATATTCAAAGGCAAAGCTGATTGCCAATAAAAACTCAAAAGGTCCCGCTGAACGTGCATCTTCAAAGAATGATTTAGGTACAGACAAGTACCAGACACGGTCATGCATATGCGCCCAGTCTTGGAAGCCATCAAAGAACTTGTTGTAATGGCTCATGGCATGAATCTGGGTTTGTACATGACGTAATTCATCAATCGATTGCATTTGCGAGGCGATACGTGCACCGATGCCACTGAACTGACGCCCAACATGGGCATAGCCTTGGTACGCTTGATACTCAAGCGGGGTTACCGCGGTTAAAAACAGTTTAATCGCGTTGACATAACGTTCATTTGAAACATTCATTTGTCCATTGTTTTGTGCAAAAGCATCAAAAATGGCATATAGCTTCTTTTCTTTTTCTGCTTGGTATTTCCAATAGTTATCCATGGTTAAACGGAAAGGATCTTCCCATTTCGACCAGTCGGTAATTTTGATGCCTTCAAACTCTTCATACGGAAAGGCATCTTTACGATCTGCATAGGAAAAGTCCCAATCTAGATCACGGGTGAGTATCCGATATCGTTCTTTGGCATTGAGTTTTTTATTGTTTACTTTGGCTTGGCTATTCATTTTGATCATCCTTTAACTTACATGCAGCTGCCTGCTATTTATGCTTTAAATCTAGGGGAAGCGCAGCTTAGTTCCACTTCAAGGTAAAGCTGTCATCATCTTCATCAACATTGCCACCCAAGGTAATCATGTTGAGTTGTAGTTCTTGGATATCCCAGTTTTGCCCAAGTTTTTCTGATACTGTTTCTGCACGTACCACCAGTTCGCCAGTGCTTTCTACCCGAATCATGGCGGGAAGATATTGAATTGTTGCTTCAGGATTGTCCTGTTCAATCGCTTCAATGATGTAGCGTGAGGTGTCATTGTCTTGCAATGCTAAATAAACTTTAGAGGTCATGATGGCAAATCCTTATGCTGCTAAATCGAGTAAAATGTTGCCGGCTTTTTTGCTACGTTCAGAGATCTTATTTAGACCGGAATCAATCCCAGAATCCGTGAGTGCGGTTTGTGCCCAAGCACTAAAGGCTTGTTTAACTTGGGGTAGTAATTCCGTGATCCATGATTGAATCAGGGTTTTATTGTCTTCAGATTCTAAAATCGCAGTTTTTAAAACACTGTCTGACCACTTCGCTAAATCAGTTAAACAGTCCTTCATAAATTCAGTAAGAATGGCAATATCACGCCCACCATTTTCAACCAGCCATTCATCCAGCTGTCCAAAAACCAGCTCTTGTAACATGCTGTCAATCAACAGATTTTGCAGAATATAAAGTTTGAACCAGTCTTGTTCGGTTAGACTTTGTTCACAAAGTTTACGTAAGGGTTGCCAAGTTTCATTATTTAGCCAAGCGTGTTTGGCTTGCAGTAAGGATTCACCTGTATTGCCATCGAGGATTAAGCCAATACGTGAAATATATTGCGCCATACCGAGGCGATCCATTGCTGCAAAAATACATGCCTGGGTGATGACTGTGCCATAACCATAGGCACTGCCTGACATCATATGTAAGTTGGCCGTTTGTTCGACATAGCGAAAAGGTAATAAACACTGGATGATTTTTTGTTTTACTTCATCACTGAGATTATTGACCAACTGACGTTTTTCAAAAAAAGCATAATGACTTTCAGCTGTATCTTGCAGACGTGCACGATGTTGTACATAAGCGCCGTAATAAAACTGGCGAGGGTCTTTAAATGCATACCAATCTTGCATTTGCAAAGCCGTATGGGTTTTATCATTTAAGGTTTTGTCTGGCTTCCATAATGGGCGATAGTGAAAGTTTGTTGAAGCTTGAATATCAAAGCTGACTTCTTGATAGCGTGTTGCGGGCTTGGCTCCAAATCGGCGTTCGATATACGCATAAGTCTGACGAATCGGTTCCAAATTGGATGTTTTAATTTCTAAAGTCATTAGCTTCTCCTTGTAGAATTAAGCCTGATCTTCTTGATCAGAATGTTGGCGAACATGATTTAAAACAGTCGGTTCAATGCCATAACGCCATTTATCTTCCTGCGCATCGTTCCAAGCTTGTTGTTCTGCGGTCATTTCAATGACGTGATTAATTTCACAAAAATGCTGGAAAGCCTGTTGGGGGAGAATTAGTTCCACAAAAAGCGTCGGGTCTTGAATGGCAAAATCGAACTCTACAAATTTGGCATTCCGCTCACCTGTAATACGGATATATTTAACCAATGCGGTAGGTTGTTTAGCGTCAATCATGTGCTTATCCTTTTATCAACATCAAAAAGATTTCGATGTAGAGCTTCATGCTCATGTGCTAGGTTTGCTCTAGATATTTCAAAAGTCGTGCCAATATTAAAATTTAATTAAAATTCAAATGCTTAATATTTATTGATGATAATTTTATGAACAATGGCAGCATTATTTTCATCAAATAATGAACATAAAGAGATGCTGATTTCATCAAAAGATGAAACAGTGATTTTGATAGGTAAGGTCGAGTTAATGCTTATAAAAAACCAATAAAGACTTGATATCGATTAAAATTAAAACAATATACCTTAAAGGTATGAAAATATAAGAATAGGTAGTGAAGCTTTTGGATCAAAATTAGGTAATATCAAGATCGTATTTACAACGAAATATAGCCAAGGATGGATATAGCATGCCCCCAGCCAAAGATGTGAAGGTATATAAAAAAATACTGGAACAGAACAAAGATATTCAAGATTTACTCGATAAAATCGTTTTTGATGCTCAACACGGACAAATCTGGTTTGATGAAAATCGGATGTTGTTGATGCATACCAGTATTCTGGGCTTTTTAAGAAAAGATCTTTATCAGATGTTGGGGCTTGAACGCACCAAACGCTTTTTTATTCGTTGTGGTTATCAAGCTGGCATGCGCGATGCAGAAGTAACCTCAAAACTACGACCAAATTTAAATGAAGCAGAAGCTTTTATGGCTGGACCGCAAATGCATGGCATCCGTGGCATGGTGCAGGTTGAAGTCAATGAACTGCATTTGAGCCATGATTTAAAACAATTTTATGCTGATTTTAATTGGCTTAATTCATTTGAAGCAGAAGTGCATTTAAGTGAATTTGGTGCTTCGGATCAACCTGCTTGCTGGATGTTATTGGGCTATGCCTGTGGCTATAGCAGCTTTGTCATGGGGCAGACCATTATCTATCAGGAAACACATTGCGTTGCTCAAGGTGATGAACATTGTCGAATCATTGGAAAGCCGTTGAGTGAATGGGAAAATGCCGATGAGTTGATTCGCTTTATGTCACCCGATGCTGTCTCGGACGAAATCATTGCCTTACAGGCGGAACTCAATCAATTAAAGAAAAATATTTATACCGATGCTGAAAGTGATTACACCATGTTTAATGCGGTAGGCGAGTCGGTTGCCTATCGCAAAGTCTGTGATCTACTTAAAAAAGCAGCAGGGAGTAAAGTCGCAGTTTTATTACAGGGTGAAACAGGCGTTGGCAAAGAAGCATTTGCACGTGGTATTCATAATGGCAGTCAGCGCCAAGCGCAGCCATTTGTGGCAGTGAATTGTGCTTGTATTCCTCCAGATTTGATTGAGTCAGAACTGTTTGGGGTGGAAAAAGGCGCATTTACTGGTGCGGTGCAATCCCGAATGGGAAAATTTGAACGTGCCGATGGCGGAACAATTTTTCTAGATGAAGTGGTCGAGCTTTCACCACGTGCGCAAGCTGCGTTATTACGTATGCTGCAAGAAGGTGAATTTGAACGGGTAGGAGATAGTCGCACCCGCCAAGTCGATGTCAGACTGGTTGCTGCGACCAACGAGGATTTAGAGCAAGCCGTTAAAGATGGTAAATTCCGTGCAGATTTATATTATCGCTTAAATATTTTTCCTGTGATTATTCCGCCTTTACGTCAGCGAAGAGAAGATATTCCCTTGCTGATTAATCATTTTTTAGCACGCTTTGAAAATATGTATAGCAAAACCCTAAAAGGGCTCAGTGATAAAGCGAAAAATTTTATGATGAAATATGATTGGCCTGGCAATATTCGTGAGCTGGAAAACTTGTTGGAAAGAGCCACATTACTGACCGATCATCAACAGGAAATTAAATTGGAAAGTTTGTTTCCACAACATAAAGATTTAGATGCAGTAGGTGAAACTGCACAATCGGCGATCAATGTAGAGGATTTATTTAGCGAGAATTTCTCTTTAGATCAACTTGAACAAAATATTATTCGTAGTGCAATGGATAAAAGCCAGCAGAATGTATCAGAAGCTGCACGTATGCTTGGAATTAGTCGGGCAACATTGGATTACCGTTTAAAGAAAATTACGCTAGGCTAAAATCGAATTTGCTCCCAATAACTATAGACCAATAGCCATAGAAATGTGCTTAGATTGCTTTTTGATCAGCATTTGGCCACTATGTGATCTGTCTATAGTTGTCAATTTAAAATAGATTAGCTGAATGTTTGTTTAAATGAAGTCGATTTTATACTTGGATGTTGATCTCATATTTTATTTAAATCGTCGGGCTTAAATAAAATACTAAAACAACTTCCCCCTAAAGCTTGTGACTTGGAATATTCAATGCGACCTTCATGCGCGATCATAATTGCATTGACAACAGATAGACCTAAACCACTACCACCATTCTTTTTGCCTCTGGATTCTTCAAGTCGATAAAATGCATCAAAAATAAAGGGAATATGCTGATCTGCGATACCGGGTCCTTGATCTTCAATGGTTAAAACCAATCCTTCTGATTTTTTTTGGGTGCTAATCCGTAAAATCCCTGCCTGTGCATAACGAATTTCATTTTCGAATAATGCAATTAAGATCTGTTCAAGCCGTTGTCGGTCAAAAAAGCAGGCTTGATCCGATAAATTGGTTTCAATGATTAATTTTGCTTGATCAAAACGGTCTTGAAGTAAGTTCACAGATTGTGTAATGACATCAGATAGACAAACTGATTCTAGGTTAAGTCGAATTTGTTGATTATCCGCCAGACTTAGGGTTCTTAGATCTTCGATTAAAAATGACAACTGCTCAACTTGATTGAGCAAATTTTTTAATAAGGCCTTATCTGGGGTAAATATATCGTCAAGCACGCCTTGTAAGCGACCTTGTAAGATAGTCACAGGAGTTCTTAATTCATGTGCAATTGCGGCATTCCAAATAGATGCATTGTTGACTGAGATTTCCAGTTTTTCCGCCATACGATTAAAATCATTGATCATCTTTGTGATTTCAGCGACAGAAGAGGGATTGTCCAATTGCGCTCTTACAGAAAGATTACCCAAACTAATTTCTCTTGCTGCAATGGCTAAAGAATTTAGCGGGGCGATAAAGCGTTGCGCTAATTTTAATCCTAAATAAACAGAGGTTAATGAACCGCATAAAGTCACCAGTAAAATCCAGATCAGATCAATCAAATTAAATGACCAATCTTCAGAATTTAACTGTTCTAGCGAGACCAATTTAAACTCGATGGCAACAAAATAAGTTAAATAGCCAAAAATCAAGGAAAAACATGTGGTCAATAAGCTCACTTTGGCCATGGTGATAATCAGCTGTCGGCTAATTCCAATGTTATGTTTCATCATTTTGCCTTAAACGATAGCCAACACCACGGACATTGATCAATAAGTCGGTTTGATGATGATCTTCCAGTTTTTTACGTAATTTACTGATATGACTGTCTACAGTACGCTCTAAGGCATCACCATCAGGCAAGCAATGGTTCATTAATTCTGATCGGGTAAAAACTTTGTAGGGTGCTTGCGACATCAACGCAAGGATTTTAAATTCCGTTAAGGTAAGGTTTAACAGTGCTTTCGAATGTTCGTTGATAATGTATACACAAAGTGTTTCTGTATTAATTTCAATTGATTTAAAGCTAATGATTTGGGCTTTCGTCTGAGATGACATCGCACTTCTTCTCAATACTGCTTCAACTCTGGCAATAATTTCATTTGGATTGAATGGTTTTACCACAAAGTCATCTGCGCCGATTCTAAGTGCTGTGACTTTATCCACTTCTTGATCTAATGCGGTCAGCATAATCACAGGGGTTTGTTTGGATTGACGAATATGATTTAAAACTTCCCAACCATTTAAGATTGGCAATTTCACGTCAAGAATCACCAGATCAATCTGCTGCTGCGCATGTATTTCGATGGCTTGCTGTCCATTAAGCGCTCTAAGCACATTAAAGCCGTTTTTTTTCAGATAATGCTCCACAATATCACCGATATCATAATCATCTTCAACGACTAAAATTTGTTTACTGGCTGGATCAGACGCAAAAGAAATATTGCCCATTGCTGGATACTTTAAAATGGATATAGAACCATCATAATTTATTTTTAGTGGCTATATCCACACAATCTCCACACTTTAGTGACGCTAAGTACACAAATATTGCCAATAATCGTCATATCTAGAACTCTGGGTGCAGATGATGCCTAAGCCTTATTTTTTTATTATTTTATTGTTTGTTTTAAGTGGGAGTGCGTTAACTGGATGTAATCGCTCAGGAAATACTGAAGCAGAACAAGCACAGCAGGTAGCGCCAGCCAAAGTCAGTATTTATACCGTTCAACAGCAAAATATTCATTTGATTGAAAATTTACCTGCACGTGTACAAGCCTTTCGAATTTCAGAAATTCGCCCACAAGTTGGTGGAATTATTGAAAAGGTGTTGTTTACCCAAGGCAGTGAAGTTAAGGCTGGACAACCCTTATTTAAAATCAATTCGGAAATTCTTCAAGCAGATGTCAATAGTAATCAGGCTTTATTGGCAAAAGCACAGGCCGAAGTGGTGCGTCTAAAAACGCAACAAGAGCGATATCGACAACTGCTTCCTTCCAACGCAATTAGTAAACAGGAATTTAATAATACGGAAGCTGCTTATCAACAGGCTTTGGCCGAAGTTGCTCAAACCAAGGCGGCATTGGCACGACAAAATTTAAACTTACGCTATGCGACTGTACGCGCCCCGATTTCAGGTCAAATTGGTAAGTTGCTGGTAACCGAAGGTGCATTGGTCAGCAGCAGCGATACCAATCCAATGGCTTTGGTGCATCAGTTAGATAAAGTCTATGTTGATGTTAAACAATCAATCTCTGAATATGAGCAATTGCAAGATCGTTTGAGTGATGGTTCGTTGTTACAACGTGGCGGTGCTGAGGTCAGCATATCCAATAGTCAGGGTAAATTATATCCAGTGACTGGAAAGATTTTATTCTCAGATACCAGCGTAGATCCTAATACGGGTGATGTCACCATCCGTGTTGAAGTAAATAACCCTCAACGGAAATTATTGCCAGGGATGTATGTCAGAGTTGGTTTAAACAGAGCATCACAACCCAATGCCTTACTTGTCCCAGAACAAGCCGTGCAAAGAGATATTTCAGGTCAAGCACAACTGATGATTGTAAAAGCAAATCAGACTGCAGAAACACGTCCAGTGAGTTTAGGACAGTTATACAAAGGTTTCTATGTGGTGAATAGTGGAATTAAAGCAGGTGAAAAAGTCATTGTTGAAGGACATGATCGAATTCAACAGCCAGAACAGCCTTTAAAAATAACCCAGTGGAAGTCGCAATACACAACCGATGTTGGGACTTTACAAACGCAAAATAAGGGCAGTGATCAAAGCACGGCAGGTCAGTCTTCTCCGAATACAGGAGAAAAATTATGATATCGCAGTTCTTTATTAAACGGCCAATCTTTGCTTGGGTGATTGCACTCTTTATTATTCTGTTTGGTGTCTTAAGTATTCCAAAGTTGCCGATTTCACGTTTTCCTTCAGTTGCACCACCTTCGATTAGCATCTATGCAACTTATCCCGGAGCAACACCAGAAACCTTGAATGATAGTGTTGTCACCTTGATTGAGAGAGAGTTATCGGGAGTAAAGAATTTACTTTATTACAGCGCCACCTCTGATGCCAGTGGTCAAGCGAGTATCACTGCCACATTTAAACCGGGGACTGATCCAGAGTTGGCTCAGGTGGATGTGCAAAATAAATTAAAGTCTATCGAACCGAGATTGCCACAATCTGTTAGACAGCAAGGCCTAATTGTTGAAGCGGCATCCTCTGGATTTCTGATGATGGTCGGAATCAACTCACCAAATGATCAATTTAAAGAAATTGATTTAAGTGATTATTTGGTTCGAAATGTGGTTGAAGAATTAAAACGAGTTGAAGGAGTCGGTCGTATCCAATCCTTTGGATCTGAAAAAGCCATGCGTATTTGGATAGATCCAAACAAACTGGTGTCTTATCAGTTGTCGATAAAAGATGTCACAAATGCCATTCAAGCACAAAATACGCCGATATCTCCGGGAAGTGTCGGGAGTTTGCCTGCGGTCCAAGGACAGATGATTACACTGCCATTAACGGCTGAAGGACAATTAAGTACAGTCGAAGAATTTCAAAATATTACTTTGCGTGCCAATCAGAGTGGCGCACAAGTCACACTGAAAGATGTTGCACGGGTGGAGCTTGGGGCGCAAACCTATAGTTTTTCTATTTTAGAAAATGGAAAGCCAGCAACCGCTTTGGCGATTCAAATGAGCCCAGGGGGGAATGCAGTCAAGACATCTGAAGCGGTCAAAGCAAAAGTTGAGGAGTTGAGCAAGGTTTTACCAAAGGGAATGCAATATTCAATTCCTTATGATACTGCACCGTTTGTTAAGATTTCGATTGAAAAAGTAATCATGACTTTGCTAGAAGCAATGGTGTTAGTTTTCCTTGTTATGTATTTATTTTTACATAACATTCGTTACACCTTGATTCCTTCAATTGTTGCACCGATTGCACTTTTAGGTACATTTGCGGTGATGCTGATCAGTGGTTTTTCGGTCAATGTTTTAACCATGTTTGGTATGGTTTTAGCTATCGGTATTATTGTCGATGATGCGATTGTGGTGATTGAAAATGTGGAACGCATCATGGCAACGGAAGGCTTATCTCCTGTTGATGCTACCTCTAAAGCAATGCAAGAAATAACCAGTCCAATCATCGGGATAACCTTGGTACTGGTGGCGGTATTTTTACCGATGGCCTTTGCCAGTGGTTCGGTCGGGATTATCTATAGACAATTTACAGTGACGATGGCGGTATCCATTGCTTTCTCAGCATTTTTAGCACTGACTTTAACCCCTGCACTTTGTGCAACCTTGTTAAAACCGATTGAAGTAAATCATCAGAAAAAGGGCTTCTTTGCGTGGTTTGATCGCTTTTTTGACCGCGTCAATAAAAAGTATGAAGCAATTTTAGTGAAATTGTTGAAACACATTTTTACTGTGATGATTGTATTTTTTGTCCTGACAGGTTTCTTATTATTTGCATTTAAATCGATCCCAACCGCTTTTTTACCTGAAGAAGACCAAGGCTCATTTATTACCTCATTTCAATTGCCTGCAGATGCCAGTCAAGAGCGTACATTGACCATTGTAAAATCGTTTGAGGAACATTTAAAAAGCAGAGAAAGTATTAAAGAAAATGTCTCTGTACTCGGGTTTGGCTTTAGTGGTTCTGGCAATAACACTGCCATAGCCTTTACAAATTTAAAAGATTTCAAAGACAGAAATACCTCCGCTGCAGATGAGGTTAACGCTGTAAATGCGGCCATGGCAGAAAGTACAGAAGGTACGATTATGTCTGTTTTACCGCCTGCAATTGAAGAAATGGGAACAACTTCGGGCTTTACTTTACGTTTACAAGATCGCGGTAACCTTGGAATGCAAGCTTTGAATGAGGCACAAGCGCAGTTGATCAGTCTTGCAGCAACCAGTAAAAAACTGGCTTATGTTTATCCAGAGGGTTTACCACCAGGTAGTAATGTCGATTTAAAAATTGATCGCAATAAGGCAGAAGCTTTAGGTGTGAATTTTGCTGATGTGACAGATACCATTTCATCTTCAATGGGCTCGATGTATGTCAATGATTTTCCAAATCAAGGAAGAATGCAGCAAGTGATTGTTCAAGTTGATGCCGATTCACGGATGAAAGTCACTGATATTTTAAATTTGAATGTGATTAATAAAACTGGAGCACTGGTTAAACTGTCTGAGATTGTAACACCTGTGTGGACACAGTCTCCGCAGCAATACAATCGCTATAATGGACGACCATCATTGAGTATTGCAGGGGCAGGCGCAGAAGGGATTTCTTCAGGGGAAGTGATGAAGGAAATGGAGCGACTGATTGAGCAATTACCACAAGGCATTGGTTATGAGTGGACCGGGCAATCCTTGGAGGAAAAACAGTCAGAAGCGCAAACCAATTTCTTATTGGCTTTGTCAATGTTAGTGGTCTTTCTCGTCCTTGCTGCACTCTATGAAAGCTGGTCGATTCCATTGTCGGTGATGCTGGTTGTACCTTTAGGTATGATTGGTGCAGTGGTTGCAGTATGGATTCGAGGGATTCCCAATGATATTTTCTTTAAAGTGGGTTTAATTACCATCATTGGATTATCTGCAAAAAATGCCATTTTGATTGTTGAATTTGCCAAAATGCTCAAAGAAGAGGGAATGACTTTGATCGAAGCCACTGTCGCAGCTGCTAAACTTCGTTTAAGACCGATCTTGATGACATCCTTGGCTTTTACCGCTGGCGTGATTCCATTGGTGATTGCTACAGGTGCAAGTTCTGAAACTCAGCATGCGATTGGTACAGGGGTTTTTGGTGGTATGGTCAGTGCGACGATACTTGCAATCTTTTTTGTCCCAGTATTTTTTGTGTTTATTCTCAGCGCAGTTGAGAAATTACGTGGTAAAGTTTTATCTGTAGGAAAACTGCCTTAAGCGCTCTGCGTTAAGCTTGTAGTTTTGTGTTTTGTAGAGGATGAAGTATTTGTCCTCTACAATATTTCTAAGCCATCCATTGCATTTATGATATGCATTTATTTAGATGACCTAATTTTTCTTCCTATTATTTTTATCTCTTATAGTTTTTTTTAGATATACGGTTCAGTTGTTTTAACTGCATTATTTATATAAGTTTATTTTTTTCATTTAAATAAATACGTTCAGTGGCCCACTGTTTTATCGTCAAATTGCCTCTTCTAAACCATTCTTATTTACATTTAATTACATTTCTCATTAGGCATTTTTGCCTTCTCATTCGTCTATATAGATAAAGGCAGTGTTTTTTAATTCACAGCAATTGATCTGATAGACGAAGCAGGAAGGACTCATGAACAGTACAACGCAATACAATAGATTGAGCAGACAAGAAAAGCATAGGGTCTTATTCAGCACTCAGCAAATGCGCTACATTTATTTGCGCTGTATCTAAGCCTATGTCTGCTGTAATTCTCGCTTCAAATGATAAGCAAAAATACTCTACGCTTTGTGGGGTAGTGATCAGTCATATATTGTTGTTATGGTATTTGTCTTATTTAAAAACAGATGTTCGTATTGAATCACATTCAGTTGAAAATGCGATTCAAATTCGTTTTATCAGCTTGAACAAAACCGATGTTGTACAACAGAGCAGTACCAAGCTGCAGAAGGCATCAGAGCAAGCTGCAACGCAATCAAAAGCACAGCCTCAATCTACAGTAGCAACAGCGGTACAACATCAACAACAGGTAAAAGTGATACACAGTACTGAGTCAAAAAAGTTGAAGATGGATCAAACAACACAACAGACAACAAAAGCACAAGAAAAAAAACCAACCGATCAACAGACGGAAAGTAAATCTGAATCAAATCGTCAGTCAACGCAAACATTCACGGAAACGAAATCATCTACGAATAGTGAACAGACTGTTACAGGTCAGTCAAATGAGATAGCCAAACGTGCAGGCGGTGAAGCAGGCAAAGACAATAAAAAAGAACAAAACGCTGCCTCTACTTCTCAACCACAGCAACCGCTTCCCGTGAGTCGGGTCGATGTACTCAGCTTTGGCAAGCTTAATTACGATGATCGCGAATTGCAAAACCAGCAGCGCTTGTTGGTTCTCACCATCAAAATCAATCCACAAGGGCAGCCGATAGATGTCAGAGTAAAGCAAAGCTCAGGCATGAGTAGTTTGGACGAAAGAGCTATACAAGCTGCACAAAAAGCAAAATTTAAACCACATATTGTCAATGGTGAAGCATTGGCAATCGTGGTGGATTTTCCCATTCAGCTTAAGCTTGGTCGTAATCGCTGATTGGATCATTAAACAATGAAAAGGTTTATTTAGGAGTTTTTATGAACGCATCAACAGAAAAAGTGATCAGCAGTAGTTTAATGCAACGCTTGAAACAAGAAACACTGGCAGAGCATGAACGTATGGAAATCTTGATGCAGCAATCAGGCGCGTTTGAGAGTAAAGAAAATTATGCGCAATTCACCCTGTCGCAATATTATTTTCAGAAAGATGTTGAACATCTTTATCAAGATTCACAGGTTGAACAATTGATTCCCGATTTAGATGTGCGTGGGCGTTCCGATGCAGCTTTACAAGACTTGGCTGATTTAGGTTTAACGCCTCAGCAGCAGGGTATTGCAACCGATGAAATTAGTTTTCCACAATCTTTGGGCTGGATTTATGTTTCAGAAGGTTCAACCTTAGGCGCAGCATTTTTACTCAAAGAGGCTCAGGCTAGATTTGGCTTTAATGCTGATTTTGCTGCACGTAACTTAGCAGCATATCCAGAGGGGCGTGGTTTAGTGTGGAAGCGTTTCAAGCAAACCCTAGATGATGCAAATTTTAGTTTAGAGGAACAGCAATTGATTATTGAGGGGGCTATGCAAGGCTTTCATCGTTTTGGTGAACTTTTAGCACAATTAAAAACACTGAAATAAATAATTGATGATGGATAAAGGAAATCAAGCAATGAAGCAAACGGGGTCAGAGACCAATCTAAATACCAGTATTTCTATGTCGGAGCCGAGACTTGCGAAGTCATGGTTGGTTCGCTGGATCTGTATTGCACTGGCGGGGTTATGTCTGGTCTTAGGGACGATCGGTTTGGTGGTTCCTGGTTTGCCTACGTTTGATTTTTATTTTTTGGCAACGTTGTTTGCTGCAAAGGGTTCGCAACGAATGCATCAGTGGATTGTTAATAATAAAGTCATTGCTCCGATTTTACAGCAATGGCAACTCAAACGAACTTTGCCCGTAAAAGTAAAACTATTTTCTTTGGCCAGTATGAGTGTGGCTGCTGGCATTTTAATTTGGACTGTGCCTCATCCATGGGCAGTAGGGACCATTGTTTTGATGATGGTTTGTGTGCAATTGTGGATGTGGTTAAAAGCATAAATGAGGATAATCTCAGGATGGAAATCTTTGAATATTATAAAAATACTGAAGAACTTAAACGCTTGCTGTTGCAAGCAAACTTAAAAGTAACCACAACACGATTAACTGTACTGAATATTTTAAGAAATGCACAACGAGAGCTGACAGCAGCCGAAATTTTGTATAGTCCAGATTTAAAAGTGAAAAAATTATCTTTTGCTGGTGTCTATCAAACCCTGAAACAGCTTGTTAAAGCAGGATTGTTGGTTAAATTTAAGCTGGGCAGTGAACAAGCATTATATTCATTCAAGGGAAGTCAAACCAATATGAGAATATATTGTAAAAAGTGTAGTCAGTTGCAACAAATTAATGATGAGGCTTTAGAGCAGCAAATTCGAGGACTTATTTTAGAACATTGTGCAAGTTCATATCATCTGGTTATAGAAAAACCCTCTTGTCCTTATTGTAGTCATTAAAACAACATGTCAAAGGGGAAGATTATTTTATGATAAAAATATCCATAAAATTAAATAATAAATCGGAATTTACACTGAATGATAACCAAGATATTGAGGTTCAATGTGTATTAACGATTGATAATTTAGCTTTATTTTTTAAGTATATTAAATGATCAAATAGAACATAAGGATGTACATAAACTAAAAAATAATCATATATACGGGGATTTTCTCTCAGGGTGTCTTGACATTTAAATGATAATTATTATCATTTAAAAGACCATCAAAGAGTTGATCCTATTGTGAACAAAAATCCTGCATTTGTAGATCAATTGTACCGTAACCACCAATCTTGGTTGCATCAATGGCTTAGAAAAAAAGTAGGCAATAGTGAGCAAGCCGCAGATTTGGTACAAGATACGTTTATTAAAATTCTGCAAACGCGTGATGAACTTTTTGGAGTAAAAGAACCTCGTGCATATCTGGTGACTATTGCCAGAAATTTAATGATTGATCAGGTACGCCGTAAGCGCATAGAGCAAGCCTATCTGAATGAATTAAGCCAGATGGAATATATGCTGGATACAATTCCTTCACCAGAAGATCAGCTTCAAGTTGTTCAAGCGATTGACCAGATTTGTCAGGCTTTGATACGCGTCTCTGAAAAAGCACAACAAGCTTTTGTGCTCCATTATTTTGAAGGTTTAACCCATAAAGAAATTGCAGAAATCATTGGTGTTTCAACCAAGATGATTCAAAAATATCTAGCAACTTGCCTTGTGCAATGCTACGCACTGAAACAAGAGAAGGATTTGTTTGAGTAAATGATTGAAGAAGAGAAGAGTAAGCAAAAATTAATCGAAGAAGCAGCGGAATGGATTGTGCTGCTGAGTAGCGATGATGATTTACTCAAAAGAACAGCGCAATCAGATTTTGATGCTTGGAAAATCAAGAGTCCACAACGCCAAAAAATTGCTCAAGATATCGAGCAATATATTACTTCGATTCAAAAATTGGTACAGAATCCACAACAACAGAAAATGACCCAATCTGTCTTAAAAACAGGTTTACATAGTGCCCGTAAGCAAAAAAATATGCGCTATGGTGGAATTTTAACGGTGATATTGTGTTGTGTAGGGGGTATTTATAGTTATTTTATTTATCATCCAGTGTCATATCTAACCGCTAATATTAAAAATCATGCGGGAGAATGGGCAACCCAAACTTTAGCAGATGGTTCACAACTTAAACTCAGTGGTCAGAGTGCGGTTAATCTAGACTTCTCAGCAAATCAGCGTGTTGTGGAGTTGGTTCAAGGGGAAATATTTGTAGATGTGGCCAAAGACAAAACCCGTCCTTTTATTGTCAAAACCCAACATGGTCAAATTGAAGCATTGGGAACTGCATTTAGTGTTCAATATCAGCCAGACGCGACTGGGCTTAAAATGCTACATTCCAAAGTGAAAGTGCAGTCCTCGAAACAAGACGAAGATCAAACCAAAGCATCTTCTGTGATTGTGACAGCAGGGCAAGAAGTCATACTTGATCGAAATGGTATACAACCTATACATACTTTTAATTTATACAATGAACAGCAGAAATGGAATCAACGGCATTTGATTGTTGAAAATATGTCTTTGTCAAAAGTGCTAAATGAGTTGAATCGAAATAGTAAAGAAAAAATTATATTTAACGCTACCAAGTTAGAGCAAATTAAGGTCAATGCTGTATTGCCTTTAGATCATACCGAAAGCGCCTTGCAACTATTAAGCAGTGTGTTCCCTCAGTTAAATGTCTATCAAATCACCCCATATTTCACAGTTGTGACTTTGCAATAAACAGCATGATTTAAGCACTTGGTTTGAATCATGCTGTTTAGCTTTAAATTAGACCTAAAATTTTAGGATAAAATTCATATCGTTTTTAAAAATGATTGATAAATATGACAAATAATAATTTTGTGAAAATAAAAGATAGATAATTTAAATTTATTTTGAATAAACGGTTCCACTTTTTCATTTCTTGTACGTCATAGTAAGTAGAAGCAAATATTAGGAATACATTTAATTTAATATATTGAATGATTCTTATTTACATTTACTGGGGCGTAAAATGAGTGAAGCTGTTTGCGGTCAAAAGCATCCAAAATATTCTTTCAAAGTGACATCATTGGCATTGGCGATTCATCTCGTTTGTGTTGGTGTGGCAACAACATTCGCGACACAAAGCACTTATGCGCTCAGTACAGAAACGCAGTCATATCATATTCCAGCGGGTTCACTTGCCAGTGTTTTAAATACCTTTGCTGAGCAAGCGGGTACCTCGATTGCAATTGATGCAAATCAGCTCAAAGGTAAACGTAGTCTAGGTTTAAGCGGGCAGTATAATTTAGAAAACGGCTTTCAACATATTTTAGCAGCAACCGAGTTTACTGTGGTGAAAGTTGGAAATGGCTATATATTGAAGCATGTGGATAAAGCTGAAATTAGACCCATACCAGTACAATCTCAGCCTATGACATCAGATCAAGAAAATGTCGTACAGCTTAGCCCAATGACTGTTTTTGGCACAGTCAGTCGCGATACAAAAGGGCAGAATGATGTTTATGATCAAGATATTTCTAGCGTCTATGCCAGCAAAGAGCAAATAGAACGATATAAAGGTGCTCAGCCAGCAGACTTATTTAAGGGAATGGTCGGAGTATACAGTGGTGATGCCCGAAATAGTGGTGCTTTAGATCCAAGTATCCGTGGTGTTCAAGGACCGGGCCGCGTTCCTGTCCTTATTGATGGCACAGAACAGGCACTCACTGTATGGCGTGGCTATAACGGTGCAAACAATCGTAGCTATATTGACCCTAATTTAATTGGTGGGCTACAAGTGATTAAAGGGCCTTCCATCACACGCAATGTAAATACAGGTGTCGGTGGCGCTGTCGTTATTCATACTCTAGCTGTAGATGATGTTTTAAAAGAGGGCAAAAATTTTGGTGGGGAAATAAAAATAGAGACCAGCAGCAATGCGGTGAAACCTCGAGAACCGCAATTACTCACCGGTCAAAGCATTTACGATAATCCAAATTATCCAGCTACAGGAACGGACTGGCAAGGCAATCCAGTTTTCGAGCCTTATTATGATCCATCCTTATTTAAATTAGCACGACAAAATAAAGAAAATAATATTTATTCAGGCGATGATGTTGCAACACGTATTGCTTTGGCAGGACGTAGTGATAATTTTGAAGTTTTGGCTGCTTATGCTTATCGTAATAAAGGCAATCATTTTGCAGGGAAAAATGGCAGTGATTTTTATGATAAACCTGCCACAGGACGATTTAATTACGTTCCATACCTTGCCAAAGTTTACCCAGGAGGTACAGAAGTTCCCAATACATCCCTTGAAACTGAATCTTATTTGTTGAAAGCGACATGGAAACCAACAGATGAACAGCGTTTAGAGTTTGGTTATCGGGACAGTTCAATTACCAATGGAGAAATTCTGCCTTCGCGAATTGCTTGGGGTGAGCTGGTAAAAAATAAAGCAGGGGTACCGCAATGGCCTTTAAGTCATATCGACTCTAAAGCCTATAATATGGAATACAAATATCAACCTAAAAACAATAATTTAGTCGATTTTTACGGCAATATTTGGCGGACAGATACCAAGAGTCATACCTATAGTTCAGGTGGATTTCCCAATGATACCAATACAAACTTAGGTGTTTTTGTGAACAGTGCTACTGCAAACTCAGACAACACCCGCCAAGGAATGACCTTGAGTAATAAGTTTAAATTGCTGTCTAATCTGGGCTTAACAGTAGGGGGAAGTTTTCAAAAAGAAAAACTCAGTTCAGATGATATTTATAAAGATCCGAATATTAACGGAACAAATTTGGGCTATAGGATGCTACCGCGAGCAGGCGAACGAGAAGAGAAAGAGTTTAATTTTAACTTTGACTACCAACCTATCTCATGGCTGAATTTAAGTGCAGGTGCAAGATATCAAAATTATTGGGCATTTGATGATTTTCTCAATGAACGAGTCAATGCGGGTGATCCTCAATTCAGCCTGATTAAAAAAGCCACAGCATTAAACATGACTTATTATACAAAAAGAGCAAATATGACCCCTGCACGAGAACAACAATTAAGAGAAATGTTTGATGCAGAAGCTTTGGCTCAGGGGTGGACGGAAGAATATAAGCAACAGGAATTAAAAAGAAGTCTATACGCTAAACAGAATACGATCGAATATAAAAAGGATAGTCGTGGAAAATTAACCATTGCCAATAATCCATTTTTAAATGGTACTTTGGTGGAGGGTAGGGATTATGGATATTATACGGATGGCACTCCAAGTGGTTATGAAGATATTGATTTAACCAAAACAGGTGTGCAAAAAAGCAAAGATCATGGTTGGACACCGACAGCTTCAGCAACGGTAAACTTTAGCCCCAATAGTAGAATGTATTTGCGCTATAGCGAAGCGTATAGAATGCCAAGTATGTTTGAAAGTACGCTCGGGTTTTCTGGAACCTTAAGTGGTTATAAGTTAGAACCAGAGCATGCATCGAATTATGAACTTGCCTACGTTCATAATTTATCAGAGTTATTTAAAAACAGCAGCTATGCAGATATTAAATTGGCTTATTACTATAACAAAACCAAGAATGCGATTGAGCGTAGTCCAACTTTAGCATTTAGTAATATCGATAGTCTTACTACAGAAGGCTTGGAACTGCAAAGTCGTTTTGACAATGGGCGTTTCTTTACTGACTTAAGTGCCAATTATCGTTTTAAGAATAAAGTGTGTGATGAAAATTCAGCAATGCTTTTAGGAGCGAATCACCAGTTTTCATTAAATCGTTGTGTAGATGATGGATTTGTAGGGGGATATTTGGTCAGTATGGCAACCCCAAAATATTCAGTAAATTTGACACTCGGTGGGCGATTCTTTGATCAAAAACTCGAAGTCGGAACGCGTGCAAGTTATCACCATAAGTATGAAAATCCTGAAACGAAAAACTATAACGATTTAGAGATGAGTTATTACGCGAATACGCCTTTGGCATGGAATTCAATGACCATTTTAGATGCTTATATTAATTATCGGTTGAAACAAGACACCTTATTTGAATTGGTGGGGACTAATCTCACTGATGAATTCTATATTGATCCATTAACTCGTTCGGCAATTGCAGCACCAGGTCGAACATTTAAGCTAAGCATTAGCCATAAGTTTTAAAGGAATTTATAGGTAATGAACTGAATTTATTGTCACTTAGTGGGCAATAAATGTGTGGTAAGAATAAGACTTGTACTCCTTGATTTTACACTTGAATTGAAAAATTAAAATCAGTGCAGCACATGTTTTATTTTAAATGATAATCATTAAGTTTTTTATTTTTATTCTTAATGATAAACCTTAAACTCATATCGAGGAACTTAAAATGAAACTTCAATCTATCTCATTGGCTGTTTTACTATCTGTTGGTTTAGTCGGTGTTGCACAAGCGGCCGTAGTCGGTGAGACGAGTGATGGCACTAAAGTTTTGGTTGGTTCGACTGGTTCACTTGGGCCAAATCATCCAAACTCAGGTGTTGGTTTTGGTGTTAAAACCCTTTATAACGGTGCAATAGTTGCATTTTCAGGGTTTAACGGCTATGCAGATGGCAATGGTGTGGTACGTCTAAGTCCGTACTTACCAGGGCTTCCAGCGTCTCATGCTGGAATTGGTTATGCCAACTATAAACAAGTGCCTACACAAGACGTTTGGTTTGGTGAGTGGAATGCAGAAGCCAAAGATGCCAGCGGTAAGCGTCTAGGTACAGCTGATCCAGCGACACATACTGTTTATTACAACGGTAAAGATGCGGATACCAGCGTACCATCTACAGGTACTGCAAATTATAGCGTTCAAGGTGTCAATAATTATAATGGCTCTAATTTATTGTCAGGTACGTTTACTGCTAACTTTGCAACTAAACAGTTAACGGGTTCATTGAGCGATAGTTCACGTACCTTTAATTTAGGTACTGCAACCATTAATAATGATGCAACGATTAGTGGTTCAAATGCATCTTGGACAGGTGGTCCTTCTGGTGGTGATGTTTCAGGTCAGTTCTATAATAGTCAAACCAGCTTAGCAGGTATTGCAACATTTGCTGGTAATAGAACATATGATGTAGCTTTTGGTGGTAAGAAATAATGATTTGAATGAGAAAGGCTTACTTCGGTAAGTCTTTCTTTTTTATTCTATTTGGTGAGTTTATAGATGAAAAAAATAGTATTGCTTGGTGCCGTATTGCAGTGTGGACAATGCGTTTATGCAGCGGATGATACCAGTATCAGGTTAAATCAGGAAATTAGCCAACAGCAATATCAAAATGATAAGAAACTACTCAAATCAGATGATCCTCAAAAAGACCAAGCATTGCCGAATCTGATCATACAAGGTCAGGAATATATGGTGAAGGATGAACCCGCGGAAGTTGCTTATGCGCTTTACTTGGCAGTGATGCAAAAACAATGGCAAGTCGCTTTACGTTATCTTGAAAAATATAAAAATTTTCCAAATTATGATCAGGCATTGACGGAATTTGCTGAGGGTGTCATGGCACGCACGCAGGGGAATTTAAGTTTAGCTGAGAGCAAACTAAAACACAGTTTAGAGATTCAATCGAATAATTTAATGACTCAACTTGAACTGGCTCGTGTTTACACGGAACAACAAAAAAATCAGCAAGGTCAACAGTTATTTCAGCAGATTCAATCTCAATTGGATCTGTCTACAGATCCCGCTGCCCAAGGTGTTCGTCAAACCGTAGAGATGTATATCAAAGGGCTTAAACAACGAGATGAATGGCATGGTTCATTGGCTTTTGGTTCACGTTATGCCAGTAATGTTAATAATGCTTCCGATAAATACGACATCATTACATATTATGGCATTGACCCTGAGACTAAGAAGGTCGTTCCTATTGAACAAGTAAAGCGTGGCACACCTGACGCGATCAGTGCGCAAGGTTTGGATTATGAAGCCACCTTAACTAAACGGTGGTCGCTTTTTGGACAACATGGCATGGCATTGCGTGGATTATTCTATGGTCAAGTTTATCCAGAGCAGACTGATTACAATGAATTAACTTTTAACTTAAATGCGGGTTATAGTTATTACAATGAACGTAATCAAGTTTTGGTTGCACCCGTATTTGAACATAAATACTATGCCCATGATCCGCTCTATAGTGCCTATGGGCTAAGGGGTGAGTGGATGCGTTTTATCTCTAACGACAAAGCTGTCAAGTTAGAAGCCGAAATGAAAGATATAAATTATTCCCAGTATAAAGGCCAAGATGGCGTGGAATATTCAGTCTATTCAACCTTTTGGAAAATTTTACCAAAAAACTGGACGCTATTTGGCGGACTGGATTTTGTTGACCATAATACCCAAGAACAATATTTTACGGCTTATCAACAACAAGGTGTACGTTTAGGGCTTTCCAAGAACTTTGAGTCAGGTTTTAACGCAAATTTATTTAGTTCTTTTCGTTGGCGTCAATTTGATAAATTTACTCCAGTGTTGGAGGCTAGACGACATGATTTTGAACAAAATTATACTTTAATTCTAAGTGCACCACGCTGGGTTTTTTATGGTTTAACACCTAATCTCACTTATCAATATAATCAAAATAACAGCAATGTAGAGTGGCTATATTCTTATGATAAACATAATGTTAGTTTAAAGCTGGAGCATCGGTTTTAAAATATTGTAGAGGTTTTATTTCTATTTGAGGAATTGAAAGCATATCAAAGAGGTCTTCTTACTGAATTCTAATTTAGACATATATATAGTTAACTTGTCAAAAAATTCATACACAAGAAATTAATATTTATAATTAAATCAATTTCATGGAAAAATAAAATTGTTTGATTATAAAAATGCTTGCAATGCCACACTTTATGTTCAAAGTTTAAATAGCTTTGCCTAGGCGATGCCTCACTTTTCAGAGATGAAAAGATGACAAAAATCTTTCGTTTAACAGGGCTCTTGCGCTGCAAACAAAGCAGTGCTTTATTTTTGCTCATATACCCCCGCCCAACGGCGACATCCATGTCGCCCCACGGTAGGACAACCATCTATTATTCAAAAATACGAAAAACGAATTGATAACCAATAGCTTCCATAAGTTCATACAAAAACATAAGCTTCATTTATGATCAATGACTTGATGCAAATCACTTGTATGTATGATTAGGTGGTTTGACTATAGCCAAATTGAATTTCAATAAATCTAAGTTTTAAATGGGTCTAAGATATAGAGGAAATCCCTTGATTCTCTCTGTTCATTCATCATTTATTGAGCAAGAAAGCTGAGAGCTTCTTCAATCAAGTCTGAAATTTCTTTTGGATGTGATGCCAAAGAAGCATGGCTTGCATCTAACGCAATCACTTTTTTTGCATTTAGGCGTGCAGACATGACTTTTTGATTTTCAGGATGAATCATTCGGTCTTGAGTCGAGATTTGATACCAAGATGGTTTCGTTTTCCAGGCTGGTGTGGAAATCGTATCGCCAAAAGTGCTTGCTACTGGCGCTTTTTGGGTGACACCCATTGCAAACCCTTCATCTTTACTTAAATCCTGACAGAAACTTTCATGGAATTTATCTGCTTTAAGCCAGAGATAACCATCACTGTCTGGTTCTAAGTTTGGTGCAGCCTCAGGTAAATGTTGTTGAGTAATGCCACCAGGGCTTTCGTTTGAGTCAGGTGCAAAAGCAGCAATATAAACCAGGCCTACGACATTCGCTTGATTGCCAACTTCAGTAATTACAGCGCCACCATATGAGTGACCAACCAGAAGGACATCTCCTTTAACTTGCGCAATCATTTTTCTTGTTCGTTCAACATCTTCAGCCAGTGAGCTAAGCGGGAGTTCTACTGCACGTAATGATCCATAACCTCGGTGAGACAGCTCAGTTACGACTTTACTCCAATGAGCAGCGCCTCCCCAAAATCCGTGTACGAATATAATTGTCGGTTTATTACTCATGTATCTCTCCTAGCTAAATGCTATTGTATTTGTTGAGCTAAATGGTTGAAGAATTTTTGTGTAAAGATTGGATATATACAGAATGTAATTTTTATACTCAAAAAAGCTTCTATAAACGATTATTCATGTTTAAATTCAATTTAACAATAACAGAAACACCAATGTTTTTGCAGAAACACTTTTTAGGAATTGTGACAAAAAATGAGAGATGAATATGCAGAAAAAAGTGCTTTAACGGATATATTCTTTGATATTTATCAATTTGCAAAAATATCAGGTGAGATCTATGACTTCGCGCGATTTACAGATCAACAACAGTTAAGCTTTAAACAGGATTATGCATATATCCATATCGTTCAGCAGGCGACATGCAGACTTAAAGTTGCATGCACTAACCTAGATCTCGTTTTAAAAGCAGGGGATATTATTGTTCTACCTTCAGTAGGAGAACACACGATTGAATTGTTGGATGCCGAAAACCAAGCAGCCGCTGTGATTAGCTGTATTTTTAAACTTTGTGGGATTTATGGCGAAGCCATAATCGAAGGGTTGCCTCGCTATATCCATGTCCCATCGCACAATGATACGGATAAAATTGCAGAATGGGTGCCAATGACTGTTGCTGCGATAAAGCTTGAACTTGAACATCCTAGCCTTGGTAGTCAAGTGATGCTTTCAAGGATTATCGATCTTTTATTGGTGTGGTCAATACGGTTTTGGTTGGCAAAGGCAACCATTGAACATAAAAGCTGGATTGTTGCTTTACGTGACCCCACGATTAGTAAAGCATTATTTTTGCTGCATGATCGTCCTGCTTATCCATGGGATGTAGAAAATTTGGCTCAATCCACCCATCAATCACGTTCAAGTTTTGCTAAAAAATTTGTTGAACAGGTCGGTGTTTCTCCAATTCAATATTTAAAAAATTGGCGGATGAGACTGGCAAGTCAGTTTTTAAAAGAGACAGACAAAAATATTTTTCAAATTGCTGAATTAGTAGGATATAGCTCACAAGCAGCATTCACTCGTGCCTTTACACAAACATATGGGTGCGCACCAAAAGTATTTAGAGCATCATTGATGCAGAGTCATCAATAAATACAGATAATCAACTGTAGCTTTTTATGCTTTAAATGCTTTTTAACACTGAATCGTACTTAGCCAAACTGATCCAGAACAGCAATAAAACTTAAAGATTTAGGTTAGATTTCAGGTTTTATTGAAGATGAACAAAAATTGGTTAATGTCATAAATGTAATTCCCAAGACCGTGAATTGTATAGTTTCGACCTCTAGAATGAAGTGATACATCAATGGGAAGAATGACATGAAAACTTTAATCAGATTAGCTGTTATTGGTCTTTGTAGTGTTTCAAGTTTAAGTTTTGCATCACATCAAAATACGCAAGAAATACGCATTGATCACTTTGGTACAGGTAGCGATGGAGATAATACGTCAGGTCTTTTATTGAAAGAGCCAATAAAACTTGTGCCTTATTTAAAGCTTGATCAAAATAAGGAGCCGAGAATTGAACATTATGGCACAGGCAATGATGGAGACACTACCACAGGGTTATTATTAGTCGATCATGAAAAGTACTATGCGGCAAACACATCTACTGTGCAAGTTGATACTGGACGTATAGATCATTACGGTACTGGAAATGATGGAGACAATACCACGGGCTTGCTCCTCAAAGATTAATTTACAAAAAATATAGAAGCTTGTTGATAAAAATAGTGACATGTTGATAAGTAATATAAATAAAGATAAAAAAATGGGTGTAATCAATACACCCATTTTTCATTTAAACCAATCTCGTGTTATTGCGCTGCTTTTTCAGCTGCGATTGAAGCAATTGCTGCATCAACACCGTCAATAGAATCTGCAGCTTTTTTAATACGAGCAAGTGCATCAACAAGTACTTCATCAGCAGTCGCATAAGAAATACGCATATAGCCGCCTAAACCAAAAGCATCACCAGGAACTACAGCAACACCAGTTTCTTCCAACAACCATTCTGAGAATTCTGTGCAAGATTTTAAACCTTTTGCACGAATTAAAGGACGAATATTGGCATAAGCATAGAATGCGCCATCAGCAGGTAAGCAGCTAATCCCTTGAATTTCATTCAAACCATTCACAACTAAATCATGACGGCGTTTGAATGCTTCAATCATCGGTTGAAGTACATCTTGAGGACCATTTAACGCTGCTTCAGCAGCAACTTGTGAAATCGAAGTTGGGTTTGAAGTTGATTGTGATTGGATTTTTTTCATTGCACCAATCAATTTTGCAGGTCCTGCTGCATAACCGATACGCCATCCAGTCATTGCATATGCTTTAGATACACCGTTAAGTACGATAACGCGCTCATAAAGGTCAGGAGCTACAGTCGCAATGTTGTAGAACTCATCATCCCAACGGATCGGCTCATACATATCATCAGAAGCAACATAAACTTGAGGATATTTACGGAGCACTTCTGCTAAAGCTTCAAGTTCAGCTTTGCTGTAGATCATGCCTGTTGGGTTAGAAGGACTATTTAAAACCACCAAACGTGTTTTGTCTGTAATCGCAGCTTCTAGTTGAGCAGGTGTAATCTTGAAACGTTGTTCTTCACCACATTTCACGATGACAGGAACACCTTCAGCAATGATCACCATATCTGGATAGCTTACCCAATATGGCGCTGGAATAATGACTTCATCACCTTTGTTTAACAAAGCAAGTGCTAAGTTAAAGAAAGACTGTTTACCACCGCAAGAGACTAAAATCTGATTTGCAGCATAGTCAAGATTGTTATCACGTTTTAGCTTCGCAATAATTGCTTTTTTAAGGCCTGGTGTACCATCAACAGCGGTATATTTGGTAAAACCGTTGTTAATCGCTGTAATCGCAGCATCTTTGATGTGTTGTGGGGTGTCAAAATCTGGTTCGCCAGCGCCCAATCCGATTACATTTTTACCCGCAGCTTTTAATTCAGCAGCTTTGTTGGTAACAGCAAGCGTTGGAGACGGTTTGATGGCATTTACACGATCAGAGAGACGTACGTCCACGGCATTATTCCTTCTTATAGGGATTAAAAAAATAAAAAGCACATTATCATAGCCTAATTTTTCATGTTTGGTCGTCTAATATCTATTCAAATTCAATAAATATTCACGAAAAGCAAAAATTAATGTATCAAGAGAATACAAATAAAAGTGAAAGTTTAAGAGCACTCGCATCAAAGCCGAAATTTACGTACAATATAGTCAGTTAAAATTGAGTGAATCACATGAGCACCCAAAATACTCCCAAAAAGAAGCCATTGGTGAATTTACCATTTCCAATGCCATCATCTTTAGAAAATGATGATGATGTTGCCCATAACAACGTTCGCCCTAAACCTGAGCAATACGCAGACCGTACTTGGATGCCACCTCGTGGTACACGTCGTTCGATGGGAAAACGTTAAGTGTGTAAAATATAAAAATAGGTGCTTGATGCACCTATTTTTATATTAAGTGTTCAAAAGAATATTTTTTCAAGCTTATTGTTTATCTTTGTTGATGGTTAAGCACCGTCATTTAGCATTTCCGTGACATATTCATAATATTTTTTTTTCTTTTGATACATCAGTAAATCTGCTCGTTTTAGCATATTATCTATACTTTCATTTGCACCTGTTGTTGCGTAACCAATTGCAACGCTGATAGGTTGTGACGAGTAGTACTGGTTATCTATATTGAGTAATTCTTCAATAGTCATGATCATTGATTCGACGGTTTGCTCATTTGCCGCAGGCATGAGAATTACAAACTCATCTCCACCAATACGAGAAGCAGTATAACTTGTATTGGTAATGGTACGAGTCAGAATATTGCCCATACGTCGAAGTAATTCATCCCCAACATCATGACCTAACTGATCGTTGATGGCTTTTAAACCATTCATATCAATAAAAATTGCTGAAGTCGGGCGTAGTACGCCACGCTCTAAACGATTGATTTCTTCTGTATAAAATGAACGATTAAATAATTTTGTGAGAACATCATGTTTTCCAAGATATTCCAAATACGTTTCTGCTTTTTTTCGTGCAGTAATATCAGTCAATGCGACTTGAACAAGACTCCAATCATGTTCATAACCTGGGAAAACAGTGAATTGGAGTAATACATTTCGTACTGAACCATCTAATGCATAATTTACAGCTTCACGTTGATGATGAATTTTACCATTCCATAGCTCAATCAGTTGCTCACGGAAAGTCTGGTACATCTCTTTTGCAAATACTTTATTTAAGTTTTTAAATAAGGTCTCTTTATCTTTGGCTTTAAATAAATCCAGTGTTGCTTGGTTGACGTCTAATAAGATGATATCTTCTATACACTGGTTTACAAAGTCAGTATGAACATCTAAGAAGGTACGAAAATCTTCGATACCAATTTCACGGAGTTGATCTATACGTAGTCTTACACGACTAAAATCTTCCACCCACAATGAAGTTGGCGAATAAATAAAGCGAGATTCTGCCAGTTGGCGATTTTTTTCTTCTAAACGGCGCGCATTTTGATAGTCAGTAATATCTTCAGTGGTGACTAAAACTCGGTCTAAACTGACTTCTGAACCCGGCAAAATGATACCGCGTAATTTGATATCTAACTTTTTACCTGAAATCGTGTAATTGACAGTAGTATTTGAAAATTCAGCTTCTCCATTCCAAAGTGCAACCAACTCTTTAATATGTGAATGCAGCATTTCTTTCTGAAAAATAATATCTAAGCTCTGATAGAGGTGTTGTTGAGTTCTTGCTTCAAATAAATTTAAGGTTTTTTTATTGACCTGAAGAATCTTAATTTTATGCGCACAAGCTGTGATCTGGTCTGGATTTTCTTCTAAAAAGCTTTGTAGATCTGTGATTCCTTGACTTTTCCATTGGTTAAATTGTTCTTTTACTTCGCTATAGTCTTCTAACCACATTGGGGTAGGGGATATATCAAAAATAGAAGAATCAGAAAATTCCATTATAAGATTCTCGTTCGATGTGAGGTGCTTTAGAATATTTGAAATATATCCTAAAAAAGGAGGATATAAAATAATAAAATTCATGATATTTATTACTAATCGTATTTTATGATAACTGGTTATCGTTTAATTGGATTTGCACAACTGTTACTTAATTCAAATTATATTTTTAATCCGTCAAACTATTAATCGGTCTTCAATAAATAATATGCTTGCTTATCTTGATACATAATTTTATCTGCTTTTTTTAATAACTCATCGATATTTTTATAATGGTGAGTTGTTGCATAACCAATCGCCACATGAAGTGGATGTTGCGGATTGTTAATTTGATCAAGTTCTATTTCTTGCTTAATTATTTTAAGCAGTAGCTCTATATGCTGATAATTTGATTCAGGCATAAGAATCACAAACTCATCACCACCAATACGGGAAACAGAATATGGGGTGGTTATGGTGGATTTTTTTAAAAGATTTGCAAAACGTTGAATCAGCAAATCACCAATATGATGGCCCTGTAAATCATTAATCCTTTTTAAACCATTGATATCTAAGTATATACATGAAAGTGAACTGAATGGGGTAGTTTGTAAGCGTTGAATTTCACCTACAAAAAAAGTTCGATTATATAATTGAGTTAATTGATCATGCTTGCTTGCATATAGCAGATGATCTTCTAATTTCTTACGCTCTGTTAAATCGGTAAAGGCAATTTGCACGGTATCCCAGTTATGTTTTGAATCTGGAAAAATAACAAACTGTTCGAGGACATGTAGCAAATCTCCGTTGATTGACCGATACTCACATTCTCGCTTAAGCTGATGATGGCCATCCCATAAATGTAATAATTGTTTATAAAAATTTTGTTGATAATTCTCTCTGAAAATATGATTTAAATGCTGATAAAAATGTTGTTCATTGTTGGCATTAAATAAATCCAGTAAAGCTTGATTTACACCAACTGATCGAATATTTTCAAAACAAAGAAATAGAAAATCAGGGTTTTGCTGAATATATTGATCTAAGTCAGTGACATTATTCGCTAGCAATTGATTAAATAATGATTTTATTTGGCTATAGTCTTTGACCCAGAGGGCAGTGGGTGAATGCAAAAATAGGGATTCTGCAATCCGACGTGCATTTTGACACTGAGAGATATCTTCCGTGGTTAATAAAACTCGATCCCAACTTTCTTTCGCATCCGTTAAAATATTGGCTCTAAGTTGGATATCAATTTTTTTACCTTTGCAGCTAAGGTTGACCACTTGAATCGAGCAATCTTTTTCTTTATTCCAAAGTGCTGAAAAAAATTGGATATGTAATAGTTCAGTATTTTCTGTATGCATTTCCGGAAATTTTTCTAAAATCTCCGCTAAATCATCAGCTTCATATAAAATCAGAGTGCTTTGATTGATATGAATGGTACGGATCGCTGCCAAACAGGGTTTTAAACGGCTAGTATCCTCCAATAGATGTTGTTTAATATCGGGAATACCTTGCGCCGTCCACTGATCAAATATTTTTTTTATACCACTAAAATCTTGTAACCACATGGCAATTGGAGACAAATCAAATATTGTTAAATCCATTTGCTCCATACGCTTTCCAATATCACTCTTATTAGTTTAGGGGTGTTGACATTTTATAAATGACTTGCCTTGTATCGTCTAAAAATGACTTATAGGCTCAAACAGAATCGGGCTGTCATCAGACCTTGTTCCGAGCGATATGACTTAAGTAAAAATTAAACATAGATTGGTTCAATCAAAAATAACCACACACTGAAGTATATTACTTTTTAGCCCGATGTTCTGCTTTTGGTGCAGCAATGGTACGCTGGCCAGTCCATACTGAAATAAAGTCTGTTTCATTTAAATTATAGAGTTCTAGAAGCGCTAAAATAGCTCCCCCAAAAATCATTGAACCCTCTGAATCAGACTGAAATTCAAATACTTTTCCATTTAGATTGTGAAGAATATCTTGTATTTCAAAAATACGATCTCGACCATTACTATCATTTGGATACATGGGTGTATTGAGAATAATTGTAGCGAGACTTTTTTCAGCTTCAGTTAAATCTAAGCTTTGAATTTTTTGTTCTATATCTGAACTAAAAATGACCTCATCTGATATAAAGCTATGCAGCAATTTTTGTGTGAGCTTAGGCAAAGTTTTTTCTACAAATGGGCGGAATGAAGCAGGGAAGATCACATTGCGTGAA
This sequence comes from Acinetobacter legionensis, assembly GCF_048552295.1. Classification (NCBI taxonomy): domain Bacteria; kingdom Pseudomonadati; phylum Pseudomonadota; class Gammaproteobacteria; order Moraxellales; family Moraxellaceae; genus Acinetobacter; species Acinetobacter legionensis. The sequence continues at coordinate 138,177 of NZ_JBIMCW010000005.1, read as the reverse complement.
ATACCTTTAAACATGGGGGCAATTTCTTCAACTTTATAGCCAGCAACACCACAACCCACAGAAGTAATAAAATATTTTATCTTCGGGTGATTTTTTGTATAAATTTTAAAATCATCAATATAGTGTTGAATTTGCGAAAGTGGCATTTGCTGTAAATGTTCATTCATGGTGGGTATAGCAAAACTTTGTCCCGCCCAGCCACGTCCAACACCTTTAGTTGCGCCAAAATGTAAATGTGCTGTTTTTGCAGCACCGCCTTGATGAGTACCCGCCATATTACTACCAAAAACAAACACAGTATCTTCTGGCAAAGTTTTGATTATGCTTTCATCATGATAGTGATATGTCATGTTTTTCAATCTTTTAATTGGCTTGTTTCCATGTTGCTATTGAAATAAAAAAGGGTCAAGGTATTTGTTGAATATTGTGTAAAAAGCCCCATCTAGAATAGGTGTCAATGTATGGGTTTAATTGGTTTCTGTTAAACTATTATGGCTTCTTCCCGATTGGTTAAAGAGTGAATTATTGTGAGTGAACATCAACCTTTTGAACTTGTTACAAATTATCAACCTGCTGGAGATCAACCACAGGCAATAGCAAAATTAGTCGAAGGCATAAATAAAGGTTTTCACGATCAACTTCTACTCGGTGTAACGGGTTCAGGGAAAACCTACACCATGGCAAATGTGATTGCGCAAACGCAACGTCCAACTATTGTCATGGCACATAACAAAACTCTTGCTGCACAATTATATGGTGAATTTAAATCCTTTTTCCCAAACAATGCAGTTGAATACTTCGTTAGTTATTATGACTACTATCAACCCGAAGCTTATGTTCCATCTTCGGATACCTTTATTGAAAAAGATTCAGCGATCAATGATCACATTGACCAGATGCGTCTCTCTGCTACGCGTGCTTTATTAGAACGCCGTGATGCTATTATTGTCGCATCAGTATCCGCAATCTATGGTTTGGGTGATCCGAATGCTTATATGAGTATGTTATTGCATATTGTACAAGGGGACAGAATTAGTCGTGATGATATTATTCGCAGACTTGTTGAAATGCAATATACGCGAAATGAGTTGGAATTTTTACGTGGTACTTATCGTATTCGTGGCGAAATTATCGATATTTTCCCTGCTGAATCAGACCAACACGCAGTTCGTGTTGAGTTGTTTGATGATGAAGTCGATTCAATTCGATGGTTTGATCCAATTACAGGGAAAATGGTACGTAAAGCACCACGTGTGACAATCTATCCGAAAAGTCACTATGTCACTCCAAAAGATAATCTACAACGTGCAATTGGAACGATTCGGGATGAACTGGCTGATCGATTAGTTTTTTTTAAAGACCATGAAAAATTACTCGAAGCACAGCGGATCGAACAGCGCACACGTTATGATTTAGAAATGATGCAACAGTTAGGCTATACCAACGGTATTGAAAACTATTCACGTCATTTATCTGGTCGTCCAGCGGGTGAGGCGCCACCTACATTATTTGATTATATCCCAGATGATGCTTTATTAATTATTGATGAGTCGCATGTGACTGTACCCCAAATTGGTGCAATGTATAAAGGCGATCGTTCACGTAAAGAAAACTTGGTCAATTATGGTTTCCGTTTACCAAGTGCATTGGATAATCGTCCAATGAAGTTTGAAGAATGGGAACGTATCGTCCCAACCACCATTTATGTTAGTGCAACACCGGCTAAATATGAACTTGAAAAATCTGAACAAGTTGCCGAACAAGTGGTGCGACCAACAGGATTGGTCGATCCAGAAATCGAAATACGTCCTGTTTTAACGCAAGTGGATGATGTTCTTTCAGAAATTAATATCCGTAAAGAACTTGATGAGCGTGTTTTAGTCACTACTTTAACCAAGCGTATGGCAGAAGACTTAACCTCATATTTAAAAGAATATGGGGTGAAGGTGGCTTATCTGCACTCAGATATTGACACAGTTGAGCGAGTCAAAATTATTCATGATCTTCGTACAGGCGTACATGATGTTCTGGTCGGGATTAACTTATTGCGTGAAGGTTTGGATATGCCGGAAGTTTCTTTAGTTGCCATTCTTGACGCAGATAAAGAAGGTTTTCTTCGTTCTGAACGATCGTTAATCCAAACTATTGGTCGTGCTGCACGACATTTAAAAGGTAAAGCGATTTTATATGCTGACCGTATAACCGATTCGATGCAGAAAGCTATAGATGAAACCGATCGTCGTCGTGCTAAACAAATCCAATTTAATGAAGAGCATGGTATTATTCCACGTAGTGCTGTACGCCAAGCAATTAAAGAAATTGATACGGGTGAGGTTATTAGTGATGATCAAATTGAAGTAAACATAAATGATCAGCATCAAGCTTTAACTGCTGATGAACGTCACATTTTGTCTGATCCAAAACTGTTTACTAAGCATATTACGAGACTCGAAAAAGAAATGCTGAAAGCATCTAAAGAATTACAATTTGAACAAGCTGCGCGTTTACGAGACGAAATTGTGCGTTTAAAAAATAGAATGTTAAAATAATTGCTTTATTGACGTGATTTCACTTTTGCACTTGCTGTAGCTTTAGGCCAAACAAGGATACATAAAGCTACAGTCTAAGTTTAAATTTATGATTATTTTATAATAAATAGTAAAAAGTAATGCTGAGGGTATAAAGTGCAATCATTTAAAATATTACCCAAATTATATGACTTCAAAAAATTAATAATCGTGTTGGGGGTGGTTTTTTCGAGCTTTTTATATCCAAAAGCCTATGCTGAAAATTCGACTTTAGCAGCGATTCCAAAATTGGAATTGGGTCAATATTTAGGATTATGGTATGAAATTGCCCGTAAACCAATGTATTTTCAAAAAGACTGTAAGTCAGATGTCACTGCACGTTATACCGTAAATGAATATGGTAATGTTGCAGTAGATAATCGATGCGTCGATCAAAATGGACAAGAATTGCGTTCACTGGGTGAAGCATTTATCAGTAATGAGCCTTTTAATTCAAAATTTAAAGTGAGTTTTATTCCTGAAGCGGTTCGTTGGATGCCTGTGGGCCGTGGTGATTATTGGATTTTAAAAATTGATTCACACTATCAAATGGCTTTGGTCGGAGAACCTAAACGAAAATATTTGTGGTTACTGTCTAGAGATCCTCATCCAGATGAAGCAAAGGTGATTGAATTTCTCCGCTATGCGCAGACGGTAGGTTTTAACTTAAAAGATCTGATTCGAACCAAACAGAATACGCAAGAATAAGATAGAAAATTTAAGTTGATATATTTTAAATATTAAAGTAGTTGTAAATCCTTAATTTTGAAAATAATTGAGAATTCAAATTAATTTTGGGTGAAGGTGTTTATAATGCCTAAGAGTTTATTTGAAAATCATGGTGAGGCCACAGATGTTTAAGGGCGTCGTATTGTCTGTATTGGCATCTGTAACGTTTGGAGTCTTATATTTTTATACCAAATTGTTGGGCGATCTAGATAGTCAGCAAACCTTTGGTTGGCGGATTATTGCGACTTTGCCGTTCCTTACTTTATTCATGCTATGGAGTGGTGATTTTGTTCATGTTAAAGCGATTTATTATCGAATCCTCAAACAACCTGCTTTATTACTTTTATTAATCATTACATCTATTTTGACCTGTTTCCAATTATGGCTTTTCTTGTGGGGCCCAATGAATGGGCGGGGATTACAAGTTTCACTTGGGTATTTTCTATTACCCTTGGTCCTTGTACTCGCAGGTAGTTTATTTTATAAAGAGAAATTATCAAGATTCCAAATGGTTGCCGTTGCTTTTGCTGTGCTTGGTGTGGGGCATGAATTATGGCGTTTGGGTAGTATTGCATGGGAAACACTAAGTGTTGCATTAGGTTACTCTCTTTATTTCTTGATTCGAAAAACCATCAAAACCGATAATTTAGGTGGCTTTTGGTGGGATATTTTAATTTGTATTCCTATTGCAATTTATTTCACCCAAACTGGATTAGAAGCATATAGTCAATTTGCTAACTCACCCGTTTTAATTCTTGTGGTTGCAGGGCTTGGAGTTTTGAGTGCAATTGGTCTAGGTAGCTATATTTTAGCCAGTCGTTATTTGCCGATGGTTTTGTTTGGGTTATTAAGTTATTTAGAACCTGTTTTGTTGGCGCTAGCCTCGTTGGCGTTGGGAGAGTCTATTTCTGCAGATGAATGGTTTACCTATATTCCAATTTGGTGTGCTGTGAGTATTTTGGTATTAGAGGGGATTTGGCATATCTATCAACAAAACAATAAACGGAAAAATTTAGTATTGAATATTGAAAAATTGGACGAAAGAATCCGTTAGTTAAAACAAAGATCGATAATAGTTGGATTGTCATTTAGAATCGTGACTTTAACAAGATCTAACTCATTAGATGTGTGATAGCTTTACTATTAACAGCAGGTTAAGTGTAGCAATTTGGAATTTAAAGATCTAACATGATCTTTATTTTTCTTCTTACTCTAATAAAGTCAATATCACGACTAAAATCCACATAGAACTGAAATATTATTTAAAGATCAAGGCATAATTTAAAATAAAATACCCAGTATGACAAAATTCTATAAAAATGTATCACGATTTGATTTCAACTAAATGAGAATTACATTACAATTGTGGGGTTTAAAAATCCATGTCTAGATATACATAAATAGAGGACGTATCTGTGAGCAAAGACACTATCATCGCCCTACATGCAGAGCACCAAGGTCGCTGGAAAAACCGTGAAGAAATTGCGGAACGTATGATTGCATTAATCGGTCAATTATACCGTGAAAAAAACATTGTGACTTCTGTGTACGGTCGTTCTTTAGTGAACCGTTCAGTAATTCAAATCCTTAAAGCACACCGTCGTACACGTATGATGGATGTTGAGCTTTCTGTTGTACATACTTTCCCTATTTTAGAAGCTTTAGCGAAATTAGATAATATCGGTTCTGCTGAAGTTGATTTAGGTAAACTTGCAGTTGAATATAAAGAAAAGGGCGGCGATATTGATGCATTTGTTGCTCAAGCTGTTCAATCTTTAGAAGGTCGTCCCGCACAAGTTGAGCCTAAAGATGTTGTTCTTTATGGTTTTGGTCGTATTGGTCGTATTTTAGCGCGTCTGATCATTAGCCAATCAGGTCTTGGTCGTGGTTTAAGCCTTAAAGCGATCGTTGTACGTAAATCATCTGATGGTGATTTAGAAAAACGTGCTTCATTGTTACGTCGTGATTCAATTCATGGTCCATTTGCAGGAACGATTTCTGTGGATGAAGAAAATGAAGCAATCATTGCAAATGGTAACTTTATCAAAGTGATCTATGCATCTAGTCCTGCTGAAGTTGATTACACAGCTTATGGTATCGACAATGCATTAGTGATTGATAATACTGGTAAATGGCGTGATATCGATGGTTTATCTCAGCATCTTAAATGCCCTGGCGTAAGTCGTGTTGTACTTACAGCACCTGGTAAAGGTGATATGAAGAATGTGGTGTTTGGTGTTAACCAAGCGGACATCATTGATTCAGACAAAATCATTTCTGCTGCAAGCTGTACTACTAATGCAATCACACCAGTTTTAAAAGTGTTAGAAGACAAATACAAAGTGATCAATGGTCATGTGGAAACTGTTCACTCATTTACTAATGACCAGAACTTGATTGACAACTATCACAAAGCAGATCGCCGTGGCCGTGCTGCAACACTGAATATGGTTATTACAGAAACAGGTGCTGCAAAAGCTGTTGCGAAAGCATTACCTCAGTTACAAGGTAAATTAACAGGTAATTCAGTACGTGTTCCAACACCAAACGTTTCACTTGCTATTCTTAACTTAACACTTGAGAAAGAAGTAGATCGTGAAGAAGTGAACGAATATATTCGTCAAATCTCGATCAACTCTAACCTTCAAGGTCAAATTGGCTATACTAACTCTACAGAAGTTGTATCGTCTGACTTTATTGGTTCGCGTACAGCGGGTGTATTTGACGCACAAGCAACAATTACTTCTGGTAACCGTTTAACAGCTTACGTTTGGTACGATAACGAAGTTGGTTATAGCTGCCAAGTATTGCGTATTGCTGAACAAGTATGTGGTGTAAGCTATCCAAAAGTACCAGCTGAAACAAATGCATAATTTCTAAGAGTCGTCGAAAAGGAGCTTCAAATGGAGCTCCTTTTTTTATATTATAAAGTTATGGTTCTATTTAAGTTTTAATTTATGATTCTAATTAAAACTTAGAGAATATTAAAAATAAAGAAAAAATTATCAATTTTTGCTTTAAGTTTGCTGAATTTATCAACAATGATTCACGCAACTCCGCATACAAGTCTTGATTTAACTCCTATATTGCAGGATCGTTTTGAACAAAATTGTGCGATTGGTCAACAATTCGATTTTTATATTCATGATGAGATGCAGGTAATTTTAATGAATCAGGTAGTTAAGGATGAAGTAGAAGAGCAAGCGGCTTACGTCAGCAAAAATTTTAGTTTAAAAATACGACTTACAGGGGATTAGTCGTAAATAAAATTGAATTTTGATGGGGGCGGTTTGACTTTGAGTGAGACGTTGTACTTTGATCTTCCAATGGCTTCAGCCAAACAGCAATTTAATAAGATTAAAAGCAATATACAGCAACCAACTAAAGCTGCAAATTTTGTGATGGCTGGAAAGGGCAAGAGTGATGCAATTGCTATCTGTTTATGGTCTGATAAAAATGGACTTCAATAGTGTTATTGTGAATTAAGTTTTGGGATGATTTCTAAAAGTGATGAAACTTTTTACTATCACATAGAAATAGGTGTATGAAAAGCAAGTTTGCAATGCCACATTTAAAGTTTAAATTGCTTTGCTTAGGTGATGCCTTACGATAGAAAGACCATCTATGGTTTCATCATTATTTAAAACGATACAAGTATTAAATGCTCATTTTTGACTAACGCAAGAAGTCTAATAAAAGCTATTTTATATAAAGTAATTTGCAACAAAGGAAAATCACATGAAGAAAAAGATATTACTGAGCATGATGTTACTGCTAACGGGAGCTACACATGCCAAATCCTTAGAACTACGTCCTTTATTAAAAGATCGCTTCGAACAAAACTGTGCAATTCGGCAGCAATACGATTTTCATAATGAAAATTCAGAACTGATTGCACCACTTGAACACTATACGATTGATGTAAAATATGTGGATAAACAGGTTTATGACTCAACCACGTATAAATTAAAAAATGTCATTTATGCTGGCATTCCTATTCGCAAAATAGAATTTAGTTTTGGTCGTCCCGCGCAACAATACAATCAATATTTATATTTTGATCTGAGTGCTACAACAGCAAAGCAGCGATTTAAAACTCTAAAATTCAATCAAAATCATGAAAAAGGCGATGTGAGTGTTGAGTATAAAAATAATACAGCAATTGTGCAGTGCTATTGGTTAGCTGATTTTTCGAAATAATCCGTAGATTAGATATCAATTGTTTAATAATTAAACAAAATTCTTCGACTTTTATACATAAAAACGCATATTAATTCACATAAGTATTTAAAATAAAAAATAATTAAGGATAAAAATTAAGGACAGGATTTTGCAGTTGAAGCAAGTTATGGCGGGAGTTGCCTTTATTCTTATTGCTACGGTGTGTGGTGTATTGATTGCAATCTGGGTATTTAAACATTTTAATATTTATATTCCACTTGAAAATCAAGCTGTGCGTATCGATTTAAAAGAACCTTTACAAGCCAAAGTACAAATTCATGACGCATTAGATGTGGATGTCAAAGGAAAAGTGAAAGCTGAAATTCCTATTCATGAAAAGCTAAACTTACCGATTACACAAACCTTAACCCCACATGTGTATTTTGATAATGAAGTCCCTATTCAAACCACAATTCCTGTGAATGAAGTGATCAAAATCAATCAGGATATGCCGATTGATACCAAGGTTAAAGTCACTGTGTTAGGTAAAGATATTACTTTACCATTAAAAGGGAACATCCCGATTCATATGGATGTGCCGATTAATTTACAAGTGCCACTCAACCAAAATATTCATTTAAAGTTTGATGCCCCAGTAAAGGTGTTACTTAAAGAAAATTTACATGTGCCACTTGATGCGACATTAAAAACCAATATTCCAATTCAGGGCCACCTCAATGTTCCAATTAAATCAGCACTTCAAGCAACAGTAGATGTTCAAAATACATTACCGGTAAAAATTGAAAAAGGGCAACTTAAAATTCCGCTCAATAGTTTAAGGCTATCACGCCGCGATCATCCGCCAGTAAAACCACAACAACCACAGTCCGAAGCTTTAAAATAGGGTGGTATGGAAATGTGGATCTTTAAATCTATACGAAATTTGTTGTTCACTTTTATGAGCGTCGTATTGCTCATTGCGCTGTGCGTTTGGTTGTATTTGAATATTCATGCCTCAATGCAGGTTTCTGCGCAAAGGGCACAAATTCAATTGTCGGAATCTTTACCGACAAAAATCCATGTGGGGAATTATTTACAAACACATGCACAAGGTGCTTTAGATACTGAGTTGACGATTGACCGTGAGTTGGCTTTACCTTTAAAAGGCAAATATTTGGCTAATTTAAGTTTTGTTGTAACAACGCCGATTGAGGTTGAGCTTGATTATGAGACTGATATTCAGATTGAAACGCTAATGCCATTAGAAACAACCACGGATTTGGTTTATCAAAATAAACTACTGCCTCAATTTCCTTTAAAAGTGGATATTCCGATTAAACTTTCGGTGCCATTTAAGTTAAAACGACGTTATCAAGTTCCAATCAAAATTATGTTTGATGGACCTGTTTATTTAGATTTTGATGAAGTGATTCATTTGTATGTGAAGCATAAACTTAAGCCAATACTGAATATTAATGATCCAATGACGATGAGAAAAATTGCGGTGTTCCGTGCAACCATGTACAACACAGAAAGACAGTCCCTAGCAGATCTGGAGATGAATATCGATTTTCCTATCAAAAATATTCATCCTTAATTGCTCAGTATAGCATGGGCTTAAATTTTGTATTAAGCCCATGCTTATCTTTAAAAATGCCTAAAATAAAGCTCTAACCTGATCCTGAATATGCGTTGTTTTACGACCAATTAAATGTTCCAAGTCTTTACTTTCACTATACATTGCACCATTTACAGTCTGTACATCTGCGTCAACAATAACCGCTACTAGTGCATGGGGTAACCCTGCCGTAAGAAGTGACTGAGTATAATCTTCCGAGCTGATATCTTGATACTGTACAGTTTGACCTGATGCCAAAGTGATATAAGAGGCTAAATCTGCAAGGGTAAAATGATTTGAACCTGCAAGCTCATAAGTTTTATTTTCATGATCTGAGGAAGTAAGGACTTTAGCAGCAGCTTCGGCATAATCTAAACGAGAAGCTGAACTGATTTTTCCATTTTGAGCACTGCCGTAAAGCGTTCCTGTTTCCGCAGTATGCTTAACGTTACCAAGATAATTTTCGCTATACCAATTGTTGCGTAAAAACGTATATTTCAAACCACTTTGCAGAATAAGTTCTTCTGTTTCACGATGTTCTTGCGCTAAACCGAGTAGGTTATCTGTTGCATTGAGTAAGCTGGTATAGGCAATGTGTTCAACTTTGGCTGCGACTGCGGCATCTATAACTGCTTTATGTTGTGGGGTACGACGACCAATTTCATTGGCTGAAATTAAAAGTAATTTATCTACATTGTGTAAAGCAGGTATTAATGTTTCAGGTTGATCATAGTTAAATAGACGAACTTCGATCCCTTGTTGTTTGAGCGACTGTGCTTTATCTAGATTTCGAACCAGCGCCACAATATTTTCAGCAGCAGTATGTTGAAGTAAGGCTTGGATCACCAATTGTCCAAGTTGACCCGTTGCGCCTGTAATTGCGATTTTCATAAATTCACCTTTAAATATGATTTAAATTGGATGTTTTTTAAACTTGATGTTATTATCATAATCATTAAACTTACTATATGTAAGTACGTACCTAAAAGTAAGCTAATTACTGTGTAGAGAGAATTTATGAGCATCTATGCTTCAAGTGATTTAATTGGTCAAGTTTTATCCAGTCAGTGCCCATCTAGAGAAATATTGGAGCATTTAACCAGCAAATGGTCTGTATTGGTTTTACGTTGTTTAAATGATGGTGTGCAACGTTTTAGTGAACTGCGCAATCGAATTGAGGGGATCAGCGAAAAAATGCTGGCACAGACATTAAAAGTGCTTGAGCAAGATGGCTTTATATTGAGAACGGTTTACCCTGAAGTACCACCGAAAGTAGAGTACCAATTGACGATTTTAGGTGCACAAGCGGCTGAAAAATTAAACTATTTGATTGGTTGGATCGAGCGCAGTTTGCCCGATATCTTAGAGAATAAACAAAGATTGCAAAAGTAAAACTCAGTGGATTCTATACTCACCAACAACTTGATCGCTGAGTGAGTATATTGAGAGGAAAGTCCGTATTATTGAGGATGATTCCCTTTTGCCGCAGCTTTTAAAGAGACTAGTCCTGTCATGATTGCACCAATGGTGGCTAAGAACATATCCTTATGCGCATCCCATATATCACCTTGTTGTCCATTATAGTTTTCAGCTTCTTCTGGAGATAGGCCAATGGCAATCCACCATTCAATCCATTCATAAAATAAACTGGTTGCCATAACAAATTGAATGACTAATAAAAATAAGGTTTTAGGCTTTAAGTTTGGTAACCACACTTGGAAAATTCGGTAGAAAAATGGGTAAAGAAATAAGCCATAGAATAAGTGTACAAAGCGGTCAAACATGTTACGTGTCCACCCCATTGCTTGATTGAGATCAAAGTTTAAGTATTTGATTGACCAATCATTATAAGGCACATAAGAATAAAGATAATGTGCAGCAATGACATGAATCACCAAGAAGAGGATGTACAATAAAAATGATGAAAATGTCAGTCCTATTTTCTTTAGACAGAAAAATAGAACAATCAGCATGAGTAAGGTGCCAATCTGATGCAGCATGTAAGATGGGTATTCTAAGGGATTGATACTGGCAAGAATGATTGCGATTGCAAGCAAAGCAAGAACAAGCCAATGTTTTTTTGTTAAGGCATGATAAATCATTATGGTATTTTCTAAAAATTATTACTGCGCATTGTAATCAAAATGCAAAAAAATGCGAAGCATCGGCTTCGCATTTTTTAGGTCTTTTAGATGATTAAAAGCTTAGATTTTAGCAATCAAATCTTTAATTTTTTTGGCTTGATCCGCAGCATTACCTGTGTAAGTAGCAGGAGTCATTTCAGCCAAACGTGCACGATCAGCAGCAGGTACAGCTTCAAGCTCAGTACCATTGACAAAATCAACCATCATGTCACGTGTCATCGCTTGACCACGAGTCAATGCTTTTAATTTTTCATATGGTTTTTCAACTGCATAACGACGCATTACAGTTTGAATTGGTTCAGCCAATACTTCTTGTGCATGATCAAGGTCTTCAAGAATACGTGTCGCATTAAGTTCAAGTTTTCCAATACCTTTTGAACATGCTTCAAAAGCAATTAAACTTTGTGCCAAGCCAACACCCATGTTACGTAATACGGTAGAGTCCGTGAGGTCACGTTGCCAACGGGAAATTGGCAATTTTTCACCTAAGTGCGCTAATACTGCATTTGCAATGCCCAAGTTACCTTCTGAGTTTTCAAAATCAATCGGATTGACTTTGTGTGGCATTGTCGAAGAACCGACTTCACCTTCTTTTAGACGTTGTTTAAAGAAGCCTAAAGAGATATAGCCCCAAACATCACGGTTAAAGTCGATTAAAATTGTATTAAAACGACGTAGAGCATCGAACAATTCAGCGATGTAATCGTGTGGTTCGATCTGAGTTGTATAAGGGTTGAAGGTTAAACCGAGTGATTCAACAAATGCTTGCGAGTGAGCAGGCCAGTTGATTTCAGGATAAGCAGAGTAGTGTGCGTTGTAGTTACCCACTGCACCATTAATTTTGCCCAATAATTCAACTTGTTTAAACTGTTTGATTTGACGTGCTAAACGATATGCAACATTGGCCATTTCTTTACCCAAAGTCGTTGGGCTAGCAGTTTGGCCATGGGTACGTGATAGCATCGGTTGTTCAGCATGTGTTTCAGATAAAGCCACAATAGAATCAACAATTTGTTGCATAGCAACAACTAATACTTCACGACCACTTTTCAACATTAAAGCGTGAGAAAGGTTGTTGATGTCTTCTGAAGTGCATGCGAAGTGAATAAATTCACCTGCATTTTTAAGCTCATCAATATGTGCAATTTTTTCTTTTAAGAAATATTCAACCGCTTTTACATCATGGTTAGTGGTACGCTCAATCTCTTTAATACGGTTAGCATCATCTTCAGAAAATTGAGTAACAATCGCATCTAAAGCAGTATTGGTTGCAACAGAAAAAGCGGGCACTTCTGTAATTTCAGGACGATTTGCAAGCGCTTGTAACCAACGCACTTCAACAGTCACACGAGCATGGATGAGACCAAACTCAGAGAGGTAAGGGCGTAATGCATCGCATTTGCTTGCATAGCGTCCGTCTAGTGGAGAAAGGGCGGTTAAAGCGTTCATAAAGATTCCTTAAATTTTGGAATTAGAGCGAATGGCGTAACCCGAACAGTATCAAATTAAACAACCTGATATTGTAATCGAGCCAGATCTTGAATATCTTGAAGAAGTTTGCGTTTGCTAAAGATCATATTCCATGAACTACCACCTAATTGACGCCATAGGTGTGCCATTTGTAAGCCTGTGAATAAACTGGCGCGGATACGATTGGTATGGGCAGAGTCTTTAAAGGCCTCTGCATTGCCGCGAACTAGAATTCGAGGATTAATTTGACCAGCAGTGTCGACATAGGTTTGTGCTAAATTGGCAATGATACTTGGATGTAAATAGTTATTATCAAAAAAAGACAGCTGTTTTAATATTTTTTGTTGAGATTGTTCAATAATTTCAACAAATTTTGAATTGCTATAGACTTTTTTTTCCAAGGCCAATAACGACATTGCATAAGTCATTGGTAGTTTTGCATTGGCAATTTTAGGAATTCTAGATTTCGGTGATGTCGAGAAAGGTTGTGTAATACTACTTTCTAAAGCTTTTAAACCTAAAGAAATGTCTGCCAATTGATTGAAAAAATCTAAAGTTTGACCGGATAGATTGGCAGAAGGACGAATATTGAGGCTAGCTTTGATGAGCTGTTCAAAATAGAAATTACCACTTTCACCAATACTTTGACGTCCTGACATTGCAGTCATATGCGTCAGCTGTGTTGCTTGAAACACAGCTGCTAACGCCAAAGCTCGATTTTGGCGTTGATTCAAAGTCTGAGGCTGTTGAAAGGGCAACTCAACCATGCCTAAATTCCTTTAAATAATTTTTAATCATTACTCAATAAAATCTGGTTTTGGTGCGTTGGTATGATGAATCACACCACCACCTAAACATACTTCATCGACATAGAAAACAACACTTTGTCCCGGAGTAACGGCACGCTGTGCTTCATCAAATTCGACACGAACACCATTCGGAGTGTTTGTATCTTTATAAATTGTACATGCTTGATCAGGCTGACGGTAACGAGTTTTTGCCGTGCATCGGAAACCAGTGTCTGGAATTGCTTGTTCACCCGCAACCCAGTCAATAGTTTCAGACCATAAAATGGTACTCTGCATCAGTGGATGTTCATGACCTTGCCCAACTACAAGACGATTAGATTCAATGTCTTTATGTAGAACAAACCAAGCACCTTCTTCAGCACCTTTGAGACCGCCTAAACCAATACCACCACGCTGACCGAGCGTATAGTACATTAAGCCGTGATGATCACCAACCTCTTTTCCAGTATCTAAGACAATTTTTCCAGGTTGTGCCGGTAAATATTGTTTTAAGAAGTCATTAAAACGGCGCTCACCAATAAAGCAGATTCCTGTTGAATCTTTTTTCTTGGCAGTGGCTAAACCCAATTCTTCCGCAATTTTACGTACTTGTGGTTTTTCGATTTCACCAACAGGGAACAAGGTCTTATTGATTTCACGACCATGGACTGCGTGAAGAAAATAGGTTTGGTCTTTGTTATTGTCTACACCACGCAATAAAGGCGCATATTGATCACCTTTTGAGTTTGTGGTTGTTTCACCACGACGACAATAATGTCCAGTTGCAATAAAATCAGCGCCTAAATTGACAGCATGATCTAAGAATGCACGGAATTTAATTTCTTTATTACACAGAATATCTGGGTTTGGTGTACGCCCAGCGGCATATTCTGCTAAGAAATGTTCAAATACGCGATCCCAATATTCCATTGCAAAATTTGCAGTATGGAGTTTGATCCCAATTTTGTCACACACCGCTTGTGCGTCAGCAAGGTCATCCATTGCGGTACAATATTCCGTGCCATCATCTTCTTCCCAGTTTTTCATGAAAAGCCCTTCAACTTGATATCCTTGTTGAAGTAAAAGTGCAGCAGAAACAGATGAATCTACACCACCCGACATACCGACGATGACACGTTGTTGCATAGGATTAGGCATCCAAATTTGAAATTAAAGGAGAGTTTTGGTGCTCATAGATGAGCGAAAGTGGGTATTTTTGCCCAGAAAGTGCATCTTGTACAGCTTTAATGACCAAAGGACTTCTTGCGCGAGCAGATTCAAGCAGTTCTTCAAGCGTCATCCATTGTGGTCCAATGATATCTGTATCCAGCTGTGCGTCTGGAAAGTATTCAGTCACATGCGCTAAAAAGCAAAATCTAAAATAAGTGCGGTCTGGAAACATGGGTGGGGTATAGGTATAGATCCCCAGTAATGAATTGATTTCTACTGCATATCCTGTCTCTTCCATGGTTTCACGTAACGCTGCTTGAATAATAGTTTCACCATATTCAACATGCCCAGCGGGTTGATTGAACACAGTATGGCTTACACCTTCGGTATATTCTTCTACAAAAAGAAATTTTCCATCTTTTTCTACAACTGTCGCAACAGTAACGTGGGGTGTCCAAGCGGTCATGACCAGCACCAAGGGAGATAAAGCATTATTCTACAAAATTTAGCACGTGGTGGCTATGTTCATGCGGATTTTCTTTGATCATCCTAAGCGGACATGTATCCATAATATGCTTAAAATACTTCTGGGCAAGTTTGCTTATCTTGCATTTGGAGCTGAAATCTCAGCGCTTTAACTGATTAATCCATTATTTTATAC
The DNA here is from genome assembly GCF_048552295.1 of Acinetobacter legionensis. Classification (NCBI taxonomy): domain Bacteria; kingdom Pseudomonadati; phylum Pseudomonadota; class Gammaproteobacteria; order Moraxellales; family Moraxellaceae; genus Acinetobacter; species Acinetobacter legionensis. The sequence goes on along the minus strand of NZ_JBIMCW010000005.1, from coordinate 122,869 downwards.
CAACTTGTTGTAGGTCAGAATGTTTCACATAAAAATTACTATATAAACTGATGTATTTGGCTCTATCGATCTAACTCAATAGACCGCTGGAATATTCATGTGTAGATGTGTTAAGTGTAATACGCAATATGTCTGTATGATTATTCGACTTAATACCGAACACAGAATTAGATACATTCGCTATTTACGGGTGTACCCCACTAAAACATAAAAGACTTTATTTGTTTGAATCTACTGTATCGTCGAATGTTTTTTGGATAGAATTATAAGACATTGACTATAAGAGATAGTCAAATCAAAAAAGCTTGAATTGGGGCTTGATCAAGCAACGTTTTATACAGGTAAAGCCAGTTCTTGTTTTAAGATCGCTTAGCCATTCCAATTCTTGGGCATACAATAGGATTTAAAAAGTATGATAAAGAAATTATTATGTATACCTTTAGGTGTATTACTGATCACTGGGTGTGCTTCAAATCCTAATGATGCCACTTCAAATGTAGGTACACAGGGATTATTAATTTGCCAGCCAAGTGAACTTTGTCAAATCGTCACTGTGGTGTGGAATGAGACACATAAAGACTTTTTAAAGGTGAAACTCAGCTTAAATAGCGCCTATACCAAATATAATATTGAAAAAGTTGTATTTAGTGATGGTGCAAAAAGTCACTCATTTAATGTGATTGGGCCAACTGAAATTGATTTTGCATTTAAAGCAAATCGTTCTCGTAACAGTGTGCTTATTCCAGTCAACCTAATGGGGGACTTCAAAGGCTCGCAAAATATCTTTATGGAAATACATACAGATCAAGGTGTGATTACCCGCTATATCTTAAAAGACAATGTCAAAGCACCCGTATTTGAAGAATTAACCAAATACTACAAAGTCTCTGAATAGCGGTTTGATCCAAAATGTAATGCCTAATTCCACTGTAGTTTAGTGGAATTAGATTTACTTGAGCAACATGTATTCAAATAAAAAATACGCTTTTAAGCATGCTTAGATATTTGCTTTAATCCTATGATTAATCGTGTGTCTCTAAATGATGATTCGCCACTTTGACATAATGTCTTGCTGAATAAGGTAGAAATTCTTTTTCTTTATCGGTTAAAGGGCGAACTTTTTGTACAGGGCTTCCTACATAGAGGTAACCACTTTCCAAGCGCTTTCTTGGTGGAACTAGAGAGCCTGCACCAATCATGACATCATCTTCAATTACCACATCATCAAGAACAATGGTATTAATTCCAATTAAAACACGGTTGCCAATGGTACAACCATGTAAAGTGACATGGTGCCCGATCGTCACATCTTCCCCAATTACTAAAGGTGAACCATTGGGTTTAGCATCATTTTTATGACTAACATGTAACATGCAATGGTCTTGTACATTAGAATAACGCCCAATTTTAATGTGATTGACATCAGCACGAATCACCGCAAAAGGCCAAACAGATACATTTTCCGCCAAAGTTACTTCACCGATTACAACCGAGAGATCATCGATATAACAGCTTGAATCAATTTTAGGATGATGGTCTAAATACGAACGAATATTTTTTTTCATGTTGGCTTCCATGTCAAAAGCAAAATTTAACCAATGTGTTTTTACCGAGTATAAATTAAAAAGGCATCCAAATCTGTGATCAGGATGCCTGTGCTTTAGTCTAATAAACTCAATATTAGGTTTAAGCGAATAATTTAGAACAAGTTGCTAAAGAACATTTTGATATGATCGATCAAGCGAGAGAAGAAGCCTGCTTCTTCTACAGCTTTTAACGCCACTAATGGTTTTTCAGCAATGACTTTACCGTCTAAAGTTGCAGTAAGTTTACCTACAACCTGACCTTGTTTTAATGGTGCATTTAAGTTGGGTTGAACAGTAACTTGAGTTTTAATGGCATTAGCCTGACCTTTAGGCATCGTCACATTGAAGTTTTCAGCTAAACCAATTTGTACGTCACTTTCTTTACCAAAATAAACCTTTGCTTTAGCAAGAACTTGATTTGCAGGTTGCACACTGACAGTTTCAAAGTTTGAGTAACCCCATGCTAATAATGAACGTGTTTGACTCGCACGTTCATTCATAGACGGCGCACCAAAAATCACAGAAATCAAACGCATTGGACCACGTTTTGAGGAGGTAGTTAAGCAATAACCCGCTTCATCTGTATGACCTGTTTTTAAGCCATCAACACTTGGGTCAGTATAAAGTAAGGCATTACGATTACCTTGTTTGATGCCGTTAAAAGTAAATTCTTTTTCCGAATAAATAGGATAATATTTTGAACTGTCATGAATGATATGTTTAGCAAGTACCGCCATATCTTTTGCGGTTGAGTAATGACCTTCAGCAGGCATACCTGTTGCATTGATAAAATGCGTATTGACCATGCCCACACGTTTGGCTTCTTGGTTCATCGCATAAGCAAATGAACCCTCATTACCGGAAATATGTTCAGCCATAGCTTTAGATGCATCATTACCTGACTGGATAATAATGCCTCGTAACATTTCTAAAACTGTTGCAGTACCATTTAAAGGTACGTACATACAAGATTCAGTACTGCTACCACGGCACCATGCAGACTCATTCATGCGAACTTTTTCACTTTCGGTCAGTTCACCTTTAAGAAGTTTTTGCTCAATGATGTAACTCGTCATCATTTTAGTCATCGAAGCAGGTGCTAATTTTTCATTTTCATTCTTCGATGCAAGAATTTGACCTGTCTCATAGTCCATTAAGACATACGATTTATTATTTAATTCTGGCGGAGTTGTTAAGACGGTTGCTGCATAAGAAAATGAAGGTAAAAGTAATAATGCAGCAATGGCGCTTTTTCGAGTCATTCTAGGTCGTTCCAATCGTTATATGAGCACAAACAGGCTAGCATTTTAGGGCAAAGCAAAGCCGACTTCTACAAGGAAAGTCGGCTTATTTCTTACTTATTGTAACTAATTCAATATTTGTTGAATATATCGTACAAATCGTTATGACTGATAGTGACTAATGTCATTACAAATCGCTGTATTTTCAGCATCACCTGCTTTTTTTGCATCACTTTTTGCTTCTTTTAACGCTCTTTGGAAATCCTTTTGCTTGGTAAGTGATTTTAAGGTTGCTTTAGGATCTTTGTCATTTGGCATATAGTCTTTAAGCAGATGATCAAAACCTTTGTTAAACGCAGCATCTGTTTTAATTAGACTCGGGCAGATATCCGACAATACATAAATTGCAGCCAATTCTTCTTTAGATACTTGTTGCTGAGTAACTTCGATTTTGTCAGATGCGGCAAAAGCATGTGTCATAAATAAACTACTTGCTGATACAAGGCTTAATGTCAGCATTTTTAACGTCATACGCATAAATAACCTAATCAATTTTTAATTTGAGAATTTGCATAGATTAAACGTAAAAACTGTGAAAAATATAGAGAAAGTGTATCGATGTTGTAGATTTATTTGAAATTTTCGCAAACTTAACAATGCAAAAGATGTCAAAAAAGTATTTTTTAACATCGCATTGGTCGTGAGGTTCTTATGCTGTTCTAGTGTGAAAGTTCAAGTACATCTGCACATACTGCTTTGTGTTCAGCTTGATCCACTTCTTTGGCACTTATTTGTGCTTCTTTCAGTACAGTTTGGTATTCTGGATCTTGTTGAAGCTGCACTAATGTTGTAGTTTTCGAGAGATCCTTTAATAAGATTTGGGTTAAATTCTCAATTTTAGTTTGAAATGCAGGATTGTTACCGATTAATACTGGACAAACTTCGGCAAGCACTTGGGTTGCTGCAATATCTTCTTTCGCAATTCGATCAGACTCTTGTGAAGTTAATGTTTCTGAAAATGCAGATTGTGCACAAAGTGTGATGAGAGCAATAGAAATAGTATGAGTAAGAGAACGTGTAATCATCTTTATAGTCACAAATTAGATTTAAAATTGAGTAAGTAACTATATATAATTGTTAAATAAATTTGAATTAAATAACTCAGTAGTCATTTAATAAATTTTAATCAGAGAACCCGTTAGTGAATATTTTAATTGCAAATGATGATGGTGTTTTTGCACCAGGTATTCAAGCTTTAGCAAAAGCGTTGCGACCATTAGGTCGAGTTGTTATTGTTGCGCCAGAAAGTGAGCGCAGTGGTTTTTCAAGTGCATTAACTCTAGATCGACCACTTCGACCAATTCAAATTGCAACAGATATGTGGGCAGTAAACGGTACACCTGCAGATTGTGTCTATTTGTCCATGAATGGTTTGTTCGATTTCGAATTTGATTTAGTTGTGAGCGGAATCAATAGTGGGGCAAATTTAGGAGACGATGTACTTTATTCTGGAACAGTAGGGGCGGCATTTGAAGGGCGTTTGATGAAACAACCTGCCATCGCAGTTTCATTAGCGGGCAGTAATGTGCGTTCATATGACAATCCTGAAGATTATGCGCAAGCCGCAAATTGGGTTTATACGTTTATTGCCAAAGGCTTACCTGAACTGCCTCCACGACATATTTTAAATATCAATATTCCTGATGTAGAAGATATTTTAGGTGCTCAAATTACTTATCAGGGTCGTCGAATACAATCAAAACCGATTACCAGTCAGGTCGATCCTCGTGGTCGTCAAGTCTATTGGATTGGTTTGGCGGGTGAAGCAGTGACAGACCCCAAAAAGAATTCAAAAAACCTGCAATCTGACTTTTTTGCAATTGCCAATGGGTATGTCAGTATTACACCAATTCAAATGGACGCGACTAATTATACGATTCTTGAAACACTACAATCACAACTCTCACATAGTCATTTTGATGTTTGAGTGTTATAACTTTGTGAAAAAGCACTGTTAAACAGTGAAATGCGTGTGTTTTTTGCTAATCTTAAGCAAATATTTTTAAATTTTAAGATTGTAGAGAGGGAAATCAATGCTTTTGGCTCGATCAACACTTCCAATTCAAATGCCTAAACGATGGATAAAAATCATTTTGTCCACAATAGCAATCACCTCTACAATATTGGTGACTGGGTGTGCATCGAAGCCTCAAATAAATAATCCTACACGCTATGCTGTTGCACCTGACTATTACACAGTTCGTTCTGGTGATACCTTAAGTGCAATCTCAATGCGTTATGGTTTGAGTTATCTCAGTGTTGCTGAAATGAATGATATCGCTGCGCCTTATCGAATTTATGTGGGGCAGTCATTACGTTTGAAAAAGGGTAGTGGCAATGTCACTCGATCTACGACGAAAGCGTTAACTAACAATGAACCGCAAATTCAACGTCAAACGATTAAGTTACCAACACAGCAGCCAACACCACCAACTGGGACAATAACTGCTCAGCCAGCAACGCCGCCTGTGCAAACGACGACGACAGTACAATCAACACAATTGAGATGGGTAAAACCATCAAATGGGCCTGTTATTGCAAATTATAATGTTGCGAATAATATAAAAGGAATACGTTTCGGAGGGAATCAAGGTGATCCAATTTTTGCCGCAGCGGATGGTCAAGTGGTTTATGCTGCAGATGGATTAAAAGAATATGGTAATCTTGTCTTAGTAAAACATATTGATGGTTACATTACTGCATATGCTCATAACAGCAAAATGTTGGTGAAAAGTGGTCAAACGGTGACAGCAGGACAGAAGATTGCAGAGATGGGATCTTCAGGCGCCACCAGTACTATGCTGGAGTTTCAGGTACGTTTAGATGGAAAACCAATTAACCCAGCAAATATTTTACCAATAAATTAAATATTTTAATGCAAAGTGTAATTTTCTTCGTATAATACAATGAGTTGTTTTGAACAAAAAAGTGTGAAACAGCTCATAATTTCAGAGGGAAATTTATGTTAGATCAACTTCGGGCAATGGGTGTATTTGCTTGTGTTGTTGAAAAAAGTTCTTTTAGTGGTGCCGCGCGTGACCTTGGCATTACGACTAGTGCGGTTAGTCAGCAAATTAGATCTTTAGAACATGAAATGGAAGTTACGCTTCTACATCGTTCTACACGAAAGCTGAGTTTAACTGAGGCTGGTCAAGCTTTTTTCCACAGTTGTCAAGAAATGCTCGCTGCCGCAGAGCGTGGAAAAATCCGCATTAATGAGTTGCGCGATGATTTAGTTGGGGATTTGCGTATTGCGACAACCCCAGAAATAGGAGCAACACATGTTGTGCCTGCTTTATCGCATTGGATGTCTGCACATCGAGGTTTGATGGTTCATTTTGAAGCAGATAACCAATATATCGACTTGATCCAAGAACGTATAGATATTGCTATTCGTATGTCTTCAAAAATCGAAGATGTGAATAACTTGAGTTGTACGCCTCTTGCAAGAGTAGATCAAATCTTAGTTGCATCGCCAAGTTATTTAAATCAAACAGCGCCTATTTCACGACCTGAAGATTTACAGAATCATGATTTGATTCCGATAAATATCATGAAAAATTCTCAACATTTTTCATTTCAGCATGGTGCAACAGGTGAAGTCGTTAATTTAGAAATGAAGCATCGTCTTCAGACAAATAATGTATTTGTTGCAAAATCATTGTGCCAACATGGACATGGTATTGCTCGGATTCTTTATTTAGATGTGCAAAAAGAATTGATGAATGGAACGTTGGTTGAAGTATTACCAGAGTGGAAGTTACCAACTTTCACTTTAAGTGCTGTGACCTTAAAGCGTGAACAGCAACCGATGAAAATTCATCGTTGTCTAGACGCTTTGAAACAATATTTTAGCCAGTTACCTGGTGGTAGAATTTTCCAAGAAGCCTCATAAAGCCAAAGTTCTAACTCTAATAAGTTCTAATAAAAAAGCCGCTTTAAAGCGGCTTTTCTATATTTTTAACTTTATAAGCAATGACGATAAAACTAAAAGAGATTAACAGGTTGAGCTCTTAAAGTATTGGTTAATGTTTAAGCAAGAAATGCTTTAATTGCAGGCACTAAACGTTTCAATAAGTCATCTGCCTGCTCATGATTCATATTTAACGCAGGAAGTAAGCGGATCACATTACCTGAAGTAACATTAATGATTAAATGATACTTATCACGTGCTATGTTCACCAATTCAGCACAGTCTTTTGATAGTTCGATACCAATCATCATACCGAAACCACGCACAACCACATCATGATCTGCAAGTTGAGCACGGAACTGATCGACTAAATAGGTTCCAATTTCTGCAGCATTTGCGACAATATTTTCTTTTTGGATCAAATCAATCACAGTGTAGACGACACGTGAGCCTAAATGTGTGCCGCTATAAGTAGACCCATGATTCCCAGCAGCAAGAACACCAACACCACGACCCTGTGTCATCACAGCACCAATTGGAAAACCATTTCCCAAACCTTTTGCTGTGGTTAAAACATCTGGAATAATATTGGTATGTTGATAGGCAAAGTATTTACCAGTACGGCCATTACCTGTTTGGACCTCATCCAGCATCATCAACCAATTATGTTGATTACAAATGCGACGAATATCTTCAAGATAGCTAAAGCCTTGAGGAGCCGTATTGACACCACCTTCACCTTGGATTGGTTCAACCAAAATTGCCACAATGTCAGGATGCTGAATAGCGGCTTCTTCAATGGCTTCTATATCGCCAAAAGGTACACGAATAAAGCCATCAACCAAAGGTGCAAAGCCTTCCTGAACTTTTTTATTGCCAGTAGCAGAAAGTGTTGCAAGGGTACGACCATGGAATGATTGGTCTGCAACAATGATTTTAGGGGTGGAAACACCTTGTAAATGACCAAATTTACGTGCAATTTTAATTGCACCTTCATTCGATTCTGCACCACTGTTTGAGAAAAAGATTTCTTCCATTCCTGAAACTTCAGCCAGCTTTTGTGCTGCTGCAGTTTGCCAAGCGACTTCGTAAATATTACTCGTATGAATTAACGTAGCTGCTTGTTCTGCAATGGCTTCAGCCAACACAGGATGAGCATGCCCTAAGCCACAAACGGCTATACCCGTCAATGCATCTAAATACTCAGTGCCATTTTCTGTATAAAGATAAGAACCTCGTCCTCGTATAAAGCTGATCGGTTGACGGCTGAATACAGGCATCAAATGTGAAGGTTGATCAGTTTGTACCGGAGCGAGGGTGATGTTATTCATAACTAACTCTTATCTGTTAGGAGTGGAAAAGGTGAAAGATTATCTAACCAAAATATGCGGAAGATTTAAAGCTTTAATATAAATAAAATTGGAAATAATCGTCTAGACATATTCTTTATTGTGGATTTAGGTATAATGCAGGCAGATGAGTTGAGGATTTAATCAATGACTGAACAAGCGCGTGATACAGAAGCGTTAATTCGCGATCAAATAGCTAAACATGCAGTACTTCTTTATATGAAAGGTACTCCGCAATTTCCACAATGTGGTTTCTCTGCGCGTGCAGTTGAAGCACTTAGCCAAATTGGTCGTCCATTTGCTTATGTAAATATCTTAGAAAATCCTGATATTCGTGCAACTTTGCCACAAATTGCAAATTGGCCTACATTCCCTCAATTGTGGATTAATGGTGAATTGATCGGCGGTAGCGACATTATTCTAGAAATGTTCCAAAATGGTGAATTAAAACCATTGATTGAGCAGTATAGCCCAGCGCCAGATGCTTAATGAGTAGATGATGTAGAAAAAGCACCGGAAGGTGCTTTTTTATTTGGCTAAGATTTATTTTGTTCTAGGATGGGAAAATTGATCAACAGCCTAGACAAGACTTTGCGATAACTGGTAAAGAGTTTAAGTGTTTAGATATTTTAAAAAAACAGGAAGTTTAACTCATTAATGATCATGAAAAATAAGACAAAGCCTTGAATATTCAAAGCTTTGTCTATGTGAGGCTGTAAATTAACAATCAACTTAAGATGAATTTCGTTTATTCTGCTTTGCCACAACTTCAAGCTGGTTTTCTTCAGTGAAGACAGTTGGTGCTTCAGCTTCAGCCTTTTTCAGTTTTTTTTCCTTCTTCTTTTTTTTCTTTTTCTTTGGTTTCTGTTCTATTTCAACACCATCTTCCAATGCCTGCCAATATTCAAGCTGTGCCATCACTGCTGCATAGATTGAACCCTTGGTATAGCGGTCTTTCTTGTCTAAGGTACCAACAGGGCGCGCCATTAGGATTTCTAAAGCTTGGTCAATAGTGTCAATTGCGTGGATGTGAAATTGACCTTCATTGACAGCCTCAATTACATCATGACGAAGCATCAAATGCTGCATATTCTGACGAGGAATAATCACACCTTGTTTGCTGGTTAATCCTTGTAGCTTACATGCGTCGAAGAATCCTTCAATTTTTGCATTAACTCCACCAATAGGCTGAACTTGACCCAATTGGTTCATTGAGCCTGTGATTGCCCAAGATTGATCGATAGGCAATTGGCAGATCGCAGAAATTAACGCAGAGAGTTCTGCAACTGTGGCACTGTCACCATCTACTTGACCATAACTTTGTTCAAAGGCGAGGGCAGCAGAAAAATGCAAAATCTGTTCACGACCAAAATGTGCTTTTAAGAAGCTTGACATGAGCAAGACACCTTTGGCGTGTAATGAACCACCCAGTTCCACACTACGTTCAATATCTAGAATGTCACCACCACCTTGGTATACAGAAGCGGTTAAGCGTGAAGGTAAACCAAACTCAACGTCGGCATATTGGATCACAGATAAAGCATTAATTTGACCTAAGCGATGGCCACGAGTTTCGATTAACTGAGTGCCACGTGACAAGTCTTGCCAATAGAGCTCTCTTAAATAGCCTAAGCGGTATTGACGATGTTTCAGGGCTGTATTGATATGATGAGACGTAACTAACTTTTCGTCCGACTGCGCTGCATGATGATGTGACTCACGAATTAAATCACCAAGCGTTAAAGCATGTAAAGACAATGAGCTTTGGTCTTCAGCTTGGCGACTTGAATCTGTTAATAACGCTGCCAATGCAGAGCGATCAAATGGCAGTAATTTATCTTGTTGAACATAGTCTGCAATCAGTTGCATATAGGCTTGCTCATTATCATCATTACGTTGCAGAGTGTCGGTAAAATCAGCACGAATTTTAAAAACACTGCCTAATTCTGGCTCTAATTCTAAAATTTCATAATAAATTTCAGGTTCTGCCAATAAAACCACTTTTAAGTTAAGTGGCACAGATGCCGGTTCAATTGAAATACTGCCTGTTAAAGTCAGCATGTGCTCAAGAGAAGATAACTTTAATTGTCCTGATTTTAATGCGCGTTTTAGACCTTGCCATGCATAAGGCTGTTCTAACAGTTGTTCCGCTTCTAAAATTAAAAAACCACCATTGGCTTGATGCAATGAGCCTGGACGAATCAGAGTAAAGTCAGTGGTAATCGTACCATTTTGTGTCAACTGTTCAACATGTCCAAGTAAATTGTAATGTGTTGGGAAGTCTTCAAAAATAACCGGTGCACCAGAATTCGGTTTATTGCTCACTACGACATTGGCTTGGTAACGTGAAGGAACACGATTAAATAAAGCAGGAGAGAACTCTTCACCTTCTTGATCTAGAATCGTTTCAACATTTTCAATGATATCAGCAGCAAAATGTTTTAAATATTGATCTAGTCCATTTACGGTTTTAAATTTACTTAAAATTAAATCAATACGAGGAATTACCACTTGTTTGGCAATATCACGATTCAGTTCAGAAACTTGATCACGTGCATCATCTTCTAAATCACCTAACTGAAGACCAAGCCGTTCAAGTTTCTTATCCATATAACGCATATTGGAATTAATTTCTGCACGCTGTTTACTGTCAAGCGCATTTAAATCTTCCTGTGACATTTCCAATATTTTGTCATCTTTGACATGGATCGGCACAAAAATATGTTCATCGTTACGATTAATTAGTTTTAGGTCTAGGTCTTCGCCTTCTTTGGTCAGTTCAACTAAAGCGAGTTGTTGCTCATTTCCCGTAATCTGACGAATGCGTTCAATACGATTGTGATACGTTTCTGCACTAAAGCGACGTTCAAGTTGTTTAAGAATGGTTTGCCAAGCTTGGTGGATTAAAGCTTGAAACTTACTGCCTTGACCTGCTTGAAAACGCAGGGCAATCGGTTGTCGCGCATTTTTAAAATTATAAACATAGACCCAATCATCAGGCGTTTGCATAGTTTTGGCATGTTGTTGCAACAAGCGCTTGATCATGGTCCTTTTTCCAAGACCTGCCGTGCCCACAGCAAAAATGTTGTAACCTGAATAAGGTAAAGCAATCCCTGCTTCTACAGAGGCTCTGGCACGATCTTGCCCTAAGAAATTATTTAAAGGCTTGATTCTCTTGGTTGACGTAGGAATCTTGCTCAGATTGGGGATATGCGTCAGTTGTTCTGATTTTAGTGCGGTTTGTGTCAACGTGTTTTGAATTTCCGTTTGATCAAAAGCAGATGGAAAAATCGTTTCAGTTTTTTGTATTGGGGTTGCAGTCGTCGTAATTGAAACAGTAGTAGAGCTTAATTGATCGTGTCTTTGGGTCACAGGTGAAATCCAAAACTTATATGGGTTGAAAAGTTAAAGGTATACAGGATTGGGGGTAAAGATCAAGCGCCAAAAGCGGAAATATCTGTAAAAGCGCTCATCAGTTGCATAAAAGTGATTGAAACTCTAAGCATTAAGCGGTTGAATAGCACTATTTCATTTTTCAGAAAATAACAACGCAATGACAACGCAATTATCTCAGCAATCAGCTGAGCAGAATTCCACAGCAAAAAAAGGATGGAAATCTGCTTTTGCCGCTTTTATCGATCGGCGTGCTGCAATTATGCTCTTTCTTGGGTTTTCGGCAGGTATTCCCATTCTGCTAATTTTCTCAAGTTTATCTTTATGGCTAGGTGAGGCCGGAATTGAAAAAAGTGCAGTAACTTTTTTTAGTTGGGCTGCGCTAGGCTATTCTTTTAAATTTGTATGGGCGCCGCTGATTGATGAATTACCCGTCCCGATACTCACCAAAAGACTGGGGCGGCGACGCGCATGGTTGTTGATTGCACAAGTACTAATTATCTGTGCGATTTGTATTATGGCGTTTTCTGATCCCGCTTTGGGCCAAAGTTATATTTACCAAATGGCTGTGGGGGCTGTATTACTGGGGTTTTCCGCAGCAACACAGGATATTGTGATTGATGCCTATCGAATTGAGCTGGCTGAAACTGAGATGCAAACGGTGTTGGCATCGACCTATAACGCAGGCTACCGTTTAGGGATGATTCTTGCTGGTGCAGGCGCTTTATTCCTTGCTGCTTCTTTGGGAACTGCAAAAGGGAACTATATTTATGAAGCATGGAAATATACTTATTTAACGATGGCACTGGTGATGCTGGTGGGCATTATCACAACCTTAGTGATTCGAGAACCCTTGGTTAATCGAGTTGATAAACACTATAAAAATATTGATTACTATCGTTTGGTTTTGGTCTTTATCTTGGCTGTGGCGAGTTTTGTTTGTTTATATATTTACTCTGATGACATGGTTCAATATTTACAAGCGACTTGGAAAGTCGAAGACAACTTGCTTAAGTTTTTAATGGAAGCTGTGCGCTTTTTAGGCTCAGGTCTCGGTGCAATTCTTGTTGCTACATCGTTGATACGTTTTGGTGTCGTTAATAAAAAGATGGCCTATGAGACTTGGGTTAACCCGATTGCTGATTTTTTTAAGCGTTATGGGGTAAAACTGGCATTGGTTTTACTGTTATTGATTGGTTTTTATCGAATTTCAGACATTATTGCTGGTGTTATTTCGAATGTTTTCTATCAAGATTTAAACTTTACCAAAGAACAAATTGCAGAAGCTGTTAAAATTTACGGGGTGATTTTTAGTCTATTGGGTGGTTTTTTAGGGGGGTTACTTGCACAACGTATGAACATTATGAAATTGATGTTTGTGGGTGCAGTTTTAGCAAGCTCAACTAATTTAATATTTATTGGATTGGTGAAATCTGGTGCACCGATGCAAGCAGTATTTGTACAGATTGGCGATAAGAAATTTCAAGCTCAACCTGATGAAGTAGGTTATTGGAAGGTTTCTGTGCCTGGTCAGGACTTGATAGGGGAAAATACCATTCATATTAAAGCAGCATTAGTTAATCAGGCTGTTGCAAATGAATATACGGTGCCCTATCTAAAAGAAGAAGCCAAGGCTCAAATTCAATTATTGCCTATCACTAGTGATAATCAATTATCTGCAACAGAAGCGAAGCAAAGTATTGTGGTTAAGGGGCAGATTGCGGGAATACCTGTATCTGAGCTTAATCCAGATCAGCCGATTACACTTAAACTCGATGACAAAACATACCCAGCAAAATTAGATAGATATGGTTTATTTAGCGGTGCGATTGATGGTAAAGCTTTATATGCTTCTGGCACAAAAAACGTGATAGCTGTGGTAAACTATCAACAAACAAAAGCAGCATTGAGTACTCAACAAAGCTATCAATTAACAGCGATAAAAAGTGATATCGATGTGGATATTCAACCACTTCCAGTGATCAAAGCAGATTCATCTGCAGCCGTTGAGATTAAGGGTAAAGTGATTGAAAAATATAGTTCTGGTTGGCTGTATTTTGCTATCGTTGTTGATAATTTAGCTTCGGGTTTAGCGGGTGCAGCATTTATAGCGTTCTTGTCTAGTTTGACCAGTGTGTCATTTACAGCAGTTCAATATGCGATCTTTAGTTCATTGATGACGCTTACACCTAAGATTTTAGGTGGCTATTCTGGAACAATTGTTACCCACATTGGTTATCCTAAATTCTTTTTAATGACCACCTTAATTGGTATTCCAATCCTATTGCTTGTGTTATGGGTTGGAAAATTGTTGCGACAACATCAAGCGCAAAAGATGAATCAATCCATCGAGTAAGCGACTGAATTACTCAAGATAGATTTATGAGGATAACAAGAAGCCTATTTTATCTTATAGATAAAATAGGCTTCTTTAACAGGATGAGAGTTTGAACCATTGGATTGCTAACACATTCAAATAGTTTATTCTAAAGATAAAGTTGTAGTGTTCTTCTAAAATAAGCTGTTATTGCTTAAAAATAATCCAGAAGATTGTCTCATTGATCTGACAAAATATAGATAATTTGAAATATTGAATTGTATTGCCTATATTGGCAGATAATATCTGACTAAACAGGAAAATAAATCATGCGCATGTTGCATACCATGTTACGAGTAGGCAATTTAGAACAATCTTTAGCGTTCTATACTGAAGTTCTCGGTATGACATTACTTCGTAAACGTGATTATGAAGAAGGGCAGTTTACTTTAGCATTTGTGGGTTATGGTGATGAAGAGCATCATACTGTATTAGAACTTACCCATAACTGGGATACTGCAAGTTATCAATTAGGCAATGCCTATGGACATATTGCTATTGGTGTCGATGATGCCTATAAAGCCTGTGAAGAGATCAAAGCACGTGGTGGTAATGTGGTACGTGAAGCGGGTCCTATGAAGGGTGGTGTCACAGTCATTGCTTTTGTTGAGGATCCAGATGGCTATAAAATTGAATTGATCCAACAAGATCAAGATGCTCGAAATAATTAGGGGCCGTTGACAATTTGTCTACGTTTGCGACTAGGTGTGTTTTTTAGGCGATAATAGGCGCGAGATACGAAATTTAGCCATTCTAAATGATGAAAAACATCGTTTCGCAAGGTAACAATGTACCGGTAAAAACATGCTAGTCCCCGCTGTGCCTTGCGTTGCAAACAAAGCCGTGCTTTGTTCTTGCTCAGGGTTGTGGCTAAAATTATCTCAGCCTATGTTATGGAACTCGAAAATAGTCTCGCTATTCTCATTCATGCTTTACGACGTATACGTCTCATGCTCAATTTTAACCTACAACGCAAGCCATTTATGAAATGTCTACAGCCCCCATCATTAAAAAAATGATGAGGGTCTATTGCTTATTTAGCAAAGAAATATCAATAGGCCTTAAATTAACTTGAGATGTGTCGTAAATAAATAGTGAATATTTAGCCAAATGAATAGCTTTATTTATTTCGCTCAGTAAGATTGAATTTTACCTGGTAGTAAAATTTAACTACTGGGCTTTTTCATGTTTAGAATACAGGACGTTGCTTATGAAAATGTTGAAATTATTAGCATTAGATCGCTTTACGATACTTTTAATCGCAATGGTGGTTTTAGCTTCTATTTTTCCGATTTCAGGACAGGCAGCGCTTATCTTTGGAAAAATCACTACAATTGCAATTGCGATTTTATTTTTCCTACATGGCGCAAAATTATCACGTGAAGCCGTGATTGAGGGGGTTTTGCATTGGAAATTGCACGCACTGGTTTTTGCTTTTACCTTCTTAGTTTTCCCACTATTGGGCCTAATGGCAAAACCTGTGCTTGAACCTTTGCTTGGACAACAATTGTATTGGGGTTTTCTGTTCATGTGCTTTTTGCCATCGACAGTACAATCATCCATTGCCTTTACCTCTGTTGCAAAAGGCAATGTGGCAGCGGCAGTGTGTAGTGCCTCCTTCTCCAACCTGATTGGTATGTTTATTACTCCGATTTTAGTGAGCTTATTCATTTTTGGTCAATCTAAACATAATTATGACCCAACATCTTCTATTATAGAAATTACCTTATTGCTGTTGGTTCCATTTGTATTAGGACAAGTATTACGCCCTTATGTATTCCCACTCATGCAAAAAATGCCAAAGATCGTCAAGGTTTTCGATCAAGGCTCTATTTTGATGGTGGTCTATGGTGCATTTAGTGGGGCAGTAGTTGCTGGTTTATGGCATCAGGTCAGCTTATCTACATTGATCTATCTAACCTTAGCATGTTCAATTCTACTCACAGTGATTATGTTGTTGGCTTTGTATGTTCCAAAATGGCTTGGTTTTAGTAAAGCAGATCAGATTTCGATATTCTTCTGTGGTTCGAAGAAAACTCTTGCCAGTGGTGTACCTATGGCGCAGATTCTATTTATTGGACAGCCCTTAGGCATGATAGTTTTACCGATAATGATTTTCCATCAAATCCAGTTAATGGTTTGTGGAGTGATTGCTAACTATTGGTCTAAGCAAAAACATACTGACGAGTAAATTATATTGATTTTTAATCAAGTGGCTCGCAATTTATAAATTTTTCAAGTATAATCTTGCCCACTTGTTGTGCTTAGCTCTGACGCTTATAGTCTCGGTGGGCCAAAAGAAATGGTCTGTTATGGTGTTAATCTGCTGATTTAGAATTTAAATCTGCTTTCCTCAAAGTTTTATTAGATTTTGAGAGTGGTTAATTGCGATGACAGCTAAACCTTTCTTAACTTAGGAGAATCGACCATGCGTGCCGATATTCACCCAAAATATGAAAAATTAGTTGCTACTTGTTCATGTGGTAACGTTATCGAAACTCGTTCAGCTTTAGGTAAAGAGACACTTTATTTAGACGTATGTTCAGCTTGCCACCCATTCTATACTGGTAAACAGAAGAATGTTGATACTGGTGGCCGTATCGATAAATTCAAACAACGTTTTGCTGGTATGTCACGTTCTGTTAAACGTTAATACGACAAAACATAAAAAACGGGCTAAAGCCCGTTTTTTTGTTGCTGAATTTTATCCAGTTTTAATCTATTTATGCTATTAATTTAAAAGGTTGAGTTTTTTAGGCGCTCAACCTTTTTTAATATTATACTTTATTGATCTTGGACGTCAGTTAAATGATCCAATTTTTTCTGGAAATATTCACCCTGTAAGTATCTTACATCTACATTCCATGCATTTGCAAAAGAGTTCATATCATTTAAATTTTTCAGCAAAAATTCAATTGGTTTAATAGTGTGATATTTTTCCAGGGTATGTTGGAATTGAGTCATGCTGGCCTCACAATTCATCTGCTGCGTAAACTTCTCATCCAGTGTTAACAAACTTACATCCAATTGTTTTAAGATAGCTTCACTTGAAATACTAGAACCAAAACGTCGAATTGAAATTTCGGCACCATGATCACGTAAAACACCAATTTGCTTGTGAGATTCAATGATATTTTTTGCTATATCCTCTTCATCAAATTGTAAAATCAGAGGATGGGATTGACGGCTTCCAACAATCGTTAAGAGTTTAGAAATAAGCTCAGGGAACTGCTTGTCGTGAAATAGGACATGGCGATTTAAATTAACGATTAATTTTGCTTCTGGATACTGGGTGATAAAGTTATGTAATTGCTTACATGCTTCAACTAATATCCAGCGATCTAATTTAATTGAAAGTTCAATATCATCATCTAAATCAATTAAATTACTTACTTTTTTCCACTGATTTTCAAAAATAAAACCGCTACTAACCTCATAAGTATTTAAATTACTATCTTGTTTGTCATAAAGTTGTTGGTATTTTAGCTGAATCTCACTTTTTTCAAGAGATTGTGCAATTTGACCAAGAATAGCGGAGGTTTTAAAGATATGAGCCGCTGGAGTTTCTTTAATTTGTTCTTGTTTCTCTACCAATGTATTTTCAAGCTGAGATTTTGCTGTAGGTTCAATCGGGTCACTTTGAAGCTGCAATGGTTCAGCATCTAACTTTTGTTCAACCAATGACAATTCAATTTTAGTGTCTTGTAAAGTTGCGGTTAATTGTTGGTCTGATACAGACTCTTTTTTTGCTAAACGATGATCATAGGCTTGTTCTAAAACATCCTCAAAATTTGCTTCTGTAAAGTTGTTTTGCTGTATATTTGAATATCCAATCTTAATATTCAGTGGATAAGTATGACTATCAATCTCAAGTAATTGTGGCTTTTCTAAAGCATGAAGTCCATGGATGCGTGACTCTAAAATCGTCTCTGATTCTGCTTGTAAAATAACAGCATACAATAACATATCAATTTGATATACTGTGCTATTGGTTTGTTCTTGAATAAAATTTTTAAAGCCTTCTAAGTACTGAATAGCTGTTTTCCAAGGCGAAGTTAAAATATTCTCAGGACAAGCGGCGAAGCTAAAAAGGACTAAAGCATTAGATTTAGCGGGTTGATTAATTAAAGCATACTGAATTTTTTGGTAACTACTAGCGACACTACTCATTCCTTTTTTAGCAGAGTCGAATGAGTGAGCTTGAGAGGCTTGACTTGTAGAATTGTTCTCAATGGTGATTTGAATACAGTCTTCTTCATCTGAAGGAAGAAACTCAATTTTCAAAGGATTTTCTGATTTAGCATCGCTATTCAGGGTATCTATTTCAAAACGTGCTAAATCAAAATTACCTTGAGAAATCTTTTTAAAACGTTGTTTAAAATCATGGATATTCTTAGGCTTTAAAATATCTAATAAAGGCAATCCAATAATTTCTGCTTCATCTTTTAGACCAAACAATTTCAGATATTCAGTATTGGCTTGGGTATGAATACCTTCCTGAATTAAGGCAATTGCTTTGTGCTGTTCTTCAACCAAGGCTTGAGCTTGGTTCTTGGCATTTTCAAGATCATTTAAAAGGTGTTTTTTCGCTTGTAAGGTGCGACTGTAAGACAGTGCACGAATTAAGCTAATATAAAAACGATCGGTATATTTTAAGTCAACTACATCATAGATGCCTTTTTGAATATAGGATTGATATTGGTTGGTTTGATAATCTTCAGGTTTTAAGAACAAAACAGGTAGATCAATATCAGCAGAGGCTTGAATCAATGTAATAGCTTGCTCAATTTTGATGTCATAAGCACGACCAAAAATAATCAAGTCCCATGAAGTATTGAGCTGCTTTTCAAAACTTTTTAAATCATCAAGTAATATCGCTTGTACTTGATGATTCTTACTTTGAAAAAGATCAATAATTTGATTATAACGAATTTGGTTATCATCAATAATGAGTAATCTAGTTTCAGACAGTTTTAATTTTTTCGATAATAATAGATTTCTCACTTTAAAGCTTCCCATACATCTTGATTATTCAAATTGGCTGATTGGTGTTGAATGAACTGATCTATACGATTATTTTCTTCATCATTGATCAATTCAAATTCGAACTGAATAAAGCTCTGGGTAATTAACAGTGTTTTTGTTAAATACACTTTAATTTCTTCAGTGTCTAAACGTAAATAAATGGCTTGCTGTTCTTTGAAGAACGGTAAATTTGGCAAAATAATAGAAATATTTGATTCATTCAAATTTTGTACTTGAACCATAAGACAAGGGTGGTAGTTAATGGTTGAGCGATCTGCTGGAACTTTTACTGCACATGGGTAAATATCTTGGGCTAAAACCTCTAGACCAACTTCATAGGTTTTTTTAACAGACTGTTTGATCCAACGAATGATTGCACCTTTCCATTTGTCATTGAGGCTTTCATTGACCAAGATAAATTCCCCTGTTCTTAAGTTTCGTGGGGTTTCATCTGACCATCGAATACGATAACCACTGACGCTAATGTCTAGTACTTGAGTTTGATAGATTTGTTTTGCTTCACGGTCTAAACTTTTAATTTGTCCTAAGTTTGATGCGGTGCTTGAGCCTGTTGAAATAGATGAATGGATATTGGATTCAGACTGAAATGCATAATTGTTATTTAAATTGAGTGTTTCATAGAAATTCTTAGCTTTGGATAAATAGAAATGCGCTGTTTGTAAGCTAAAGCAAATTTGAAGTTGTGCAGAGTATTCATAGCGCTCATGTTGACGTTCAGTTGTCGTACCCAAGACATTTTGCACATGAAACTTTAATGCAGCGGATAAATAGATCTGTTCATTTTTAGACAGATATTCATCTTTATGAATCGTTGAATTAATATGTTCCAGCAGATTCTGTGTAGAAATATATAAAGAAGTCCGAAAGTTAGCATGTTGTTTGCGATTGTAAATGGGCGGAACGTCTTTTGAGCCATCAATCACATAACGCGATAAACTGGTTTCTCTTGGTAATATTTGAATAAGTTTAACCCAATCAAATGTACATTGATAAAGCGCTTGTGTTTCTGTTGGACGAATCTGATGCGTATTAAAAATATCCAAAAGCAGTACTTGTGCATAGGCTTGCTGGATATTTTGAATGGTAAAATGTGTGCCTTGTAATTGATTGATATTAATATTAAATTCTTGATTCTTAACAGCGAGCTCATAAAGAAGGTGGGTGGTTAACCATTGATGGGTCAATGGACCACTGTAGAGCATTTGTTGCTGAACTAATAATAAACCAAGCTGTTCTAAAGCATAAAAGGTTGCAAGTGTACGTGCTGTCTGTAAATTTCGTTTTTCTTTGAAATTAAAAAATGAGAATTTATTTGAAACTAGTGTTTGATGACTTCTTCGCACAATATTGATGTACACGTTGGCAAAATAGGTGCGAATTCTAGAAGAAAGATCAATAATATGTTCAATACGCGCATTTTGAGAAAGACCTTGATTTAAGATATTTTTTTCAAGGCTAGATAAAATACTTTCTGTAATTGGATGTAAAACTTGAATTAAGTCAAAGCGTAGCATTTCGCTACAATCTAATTCACTGATTTCACTTATGGCTTTTAAGACAGACTCTGAGGTGTCACCAAGTTGCATAATAGAAAGTGTGGCCACCCATGCATTGACAGACGCCACAGAGTTTTCTGCAAAACTTAGACTTTCTCGTTGTAGAACCGTGATATTTTGAAAAATTTCTGAAATTTCTTTATTTATCATGAGTATTTCAACTCTTAAAAGGTTGTGACTCCAAAAAGCGGTGTTTTATTATTCTCTCCCGCGACTTCTCGAACCAGTTTAGGAACTAGATAACCCGGTAAACTGGCCAATACATCCTTATAGATCTGATCAATTTTTTCCGCCCCTAAATCGAAATGATGTGCACCTTTTACCTTATCTAAAACATGAAGATAGTAGGGTAAAACTTGTGCTTCAAAAAGTCGTTGACTCAAATTAACAAGAGTTTGTGCAGAATCATTCACACCTTTAAGTAAGACTGCTTGATTCAACACAAGAATATTTTGTTTTGCTAAATGAGATAACTTTGAACAGGTCAAATTATCTAATTCTGCTGGATGATTTGAGTGTACCACTAGAATTACACGTAGCCTACTGTTTTTCAATAAAGAAACTAGCTCTTCATCGATTCTTTCTGGAATTACAATTGGAACTCGTGAATGAATTCGCAAGATTTTAATCTGACTGAGAGATTCTAGACGTTCTATCCAGATGGCTAATTTTCGATTAGATAGCGTCAACGGATCGCCACCACTCAAAATCACTTCATTAATTTCCGGATGATCTTCTAAATAGCCTTTAATGTTCAACCAATCTTCATTTTTAGGTAAATTGTCTTGATAAGGAAAATGACGACGAAAGCAATATCTGCAATGTACGGCACAAGCACCGGTAAGGGTAAGTAAAAAACGTGACTTATATTTGTGTAATAATCCAGGAATCTGATTGGCTTGTTCTTCATCAAGAGGATCTATGATAAAGCCTTCATGTTCTTCCATTTCAAGATGATGTGGTAAAACTTGTAGTAAAAGCGGATCTAGGGGGTTTCCAACCTCCATCTTTTTTACAAATGCGCGCGGTATACGTAGTTTAAATTGTCCAGACGCGAGGATAGCGCCAGACAGTAACTGGGCTTTAGAAAGTTCAAGTGTTTCTAACAGCTCTATTGGGTCAGTAATTAAATCACTGAGTTGAGATTGCCAATTTTGCTCTTGATATAAGTAATTTAACATGCCACGTGCGATAAATAGTTGGAGATAGGGAAAGCGGATTGTATTGCTTGTTCAGATTGAATTTGTCAGGTCCAATTTGAAATATTTCAATGGAAAAATGCTTTCAGTACAGTTGATTTGTATTGAACAGCAGTGAATCACCAATGAATCGAAGATTTTACCCTCAATCTGACCGAACATGGGTAATTTTTCATTGCTTCACGATGTATTGCTCATTTAGAATACGAAAAATGTAAAATACATTCTTTGCTGTTTGGAATGATCACTATCACAAATCGGGTGATTTGCTGATAGCATCGCAGTAGAGATTTAAATTAGTAAGTTCGGAGTGTGCCTTTCATGGCCTATTATTCTACAAATGATTTCAAAGCTGGCCTAAAGGTTATGCTTGATGGTAACCCATGTTCAATCATGGAAAACGAATATGTAAAACCAGGTAAAGGTCAAGCGTTTAACCGTGTAAAACTACGTAACCTAAGATCTGGCAAAGTATTAGAAAAAACTTTTAAATCAGGTGAATCTCTAGAAGCAGCTGATATTGTAGAAGTAGAAATGGATTATCTCTACAACGATGGCGAATTGTGGAACTTCATGGATCCCGTATCTTTTGAACAAATTGCTGCTGATAAAGTTGCAATGGGTGATGCTGCGAAATGGTTGAAAGACGATTCAAACGAAAAATGCACAATTATGCTATTTAATGGTATTCCATTAAACGTAAGTGCGCCAAATTTCGTTGTATTGAAAATCGTTGAAACTGATCCTGGTGTACGTGGTGATACTTCAGGTGGTGGTGGTAAACCAGCTAAACTTGAAACAGGTGCAGTTGTACGTGTTCCATTATTTGTACAGCAAGAAGAAAGCGTTCGTGTAGACACTCGTACTGGTGATTACTTAGAGCGTGCTTAAGCATTTTTTGAAAAATGAAGAAGCTGAGGGATGATGAAAATCATCCCTTTTTTATTGTATTTAGATTAGAGTTTGTATAAGCCTTTCTAAGGGTAAAAGCTTTTATAAAATAGAGAATAACGGCTAAATTTTCGACTAAAGTCGTAGAATGATAGCCCATAATTAATAGTAGAGTCAGATAGTCGAATTATTATATGAATGATAAAAATAACAAAGTCACGATTTAAGTCATTGTGATGTCATGCTAATAGTACATATTCAGATCAGTTTTAATGCCAAAGTCTTAGATGAAAACAAAAAAATGAGGAGTAGAGTCACCAAGGAATGAGTCACGGAAATGCATTACGCTTTATAAAAACAATGGAACTGCTTTTTGTAATCAAGATGTGAGGTTTTAATGGAAAATATTCAAACAAAATCATCACCCTTATCAAAATTGATCTGGGTGATTGTCGCCATAATTGGTGCAGTATCTTTTGGAATACTTGCGGTGAGCAAGGGTGAGCATGTCAATGCGGTTTGGCTAGTACTTGCAGCGGTATGTGTCTATAGCATTGCATATCGTTTTTATAGTTTATTTATTGCCAATAAAGTTTTTGAACTAAATTCTCGGCGATTAACTCCAGCACATCGTTTAGCAGATGGCTTGGATTATGTTCCGACCAATAAATATGTACTTTTTGGCCACCACTTTGCTGCTATTGCAGGAGCGGGGCCATTGGTTGGACCTATTCTTGCTGCCCAAATGGGTTATTTACCCGGAACAATTTGGCTTTTAGTCGGGGTTGTTCTTGCAGGTGCGGTTCAGGATTTTTTGGTTTTATTTATCTCTACACGTCGAGATGGCCGCTCACTTGGGGAAATGGCAAAGCAAGAGCTTGGTTCATTTGCTGGTGTTGTGGTCATGCTTGGTGCATTAGGCGTGATGATTATCATCCTTGCTGTATTGGCATTGGTAGTGGTAAAAGCACTTGCACATAGCCCATGGGGTGTGTTTAGTATTGCAGCGACGATACCAATTGCCTTATTTATGGGCATTTACATGCGTTATATCCGCCCAGGTAAGATTGCTGAAGTATCTATCATTGGTTTTGTTCTGATGATGGCTGCAATTGTTTATGGTGGAAATGTTGCCGCTGATCCTTATTGGGGACCATTCTTCACATTAACAGGAACACAACTCACTTGGGCTTTGATCATTTATGGATTCGTCGCTTCAGTATTACCTGTTTGGCTGTTATTAGCACCGCGTGATTATTTATCAACTTTCTTAAAAATTGGTGTAATTGCAGGTTTAGCAGTGGGTATTATGGTTGCAATGCCAATGTTAAAAATGCCGGCTGTTACGCATTTTATCGATGGTACAGGTCCTGTCTTTGCTGGATCCATGTTCCCATTCTTATTTATTACCATTGCTTGCGGTGCGATTTCTGGTTTCCATGCCTTAGTTTCGTCTGGAACTACACCTAAACTGATTGATAACGAAGTCAATATTCGTGTCATTGGTTATGGCGGTATGTTAATGGAATCATTTGTTGCAATCATGGCAATGATTTGTGCAACAGTGCTTGAACCGGGTGTTTATTTTGCGATTAATGCGCCAGCGGCAGTATTGGGTACTACAGTAGAAAGCGCGGCAGAAGCAGTACGTACACTTGGTTTTGTGGTTACACCTGAAACATTGAGCTTGCTGGCAAAAGAAGTCGGTGAAAGTACGATTCTTTCGCGTACTGGTGGTGCACCAACATTTGCAATTGGTATGGCTCATATCATCACGGATATTTTCAATAATCGTTCAATGATGGCGTTCTGGTATCATTTTGCGATCTTATTTGAAGCGCTGTTTATCTTAACTGCAGTCGATGCTGGAACTCGCGCATGTCGTTTTATGGTACAGGATACGGTGGGTATCGTTGTTCCAGCACTTAAAAACTCACACAACTTCGTGGGGAATATGATCGGTACAGCGGTTGCTGTTGCGGGATGGGGCTTCTTTGTTTATCAAGGTGTAGTCGACCCACTTGGTGGTATTAACAGCTTATGGCCTTTGTTTGGTATTGGTAACCAAATGCTTGCGGCAATGGCTTTGATCTTAGGTACAGTGATTTTATTTAAAATGAAGAAAGAGAAATATGTATGGGTTACCATTATCCCAACAATTTTCTTATTCATTACCTGTATGACTGCGGGTTGGCAAAAAATCTTCCATACTAATCCTAAGATTGGATTCTTGGCTCAGGCGGATAAATTCTCAACAGCAATTGCCAATGGTGAAATTTTAAAACCAGCCAAAACACTTGAAGAAATGCAAACCATTGTATTGTCCAATCAAATCAATGCTGCACTATGTGCATTCTTTATGATTGTTGCGATTGTGATGCTGTTTGCCGCTATTGGCGCAATTCGTCGTGCATTGGCGAGTCCTACACCAACAGTAAATGAAGCTCCAGCGGTATATGCAGATCCTGAAGAAGTGTCTGTTTCTAAATCACACTAAGTTGATATTGCAGATAGAGTGAAAGGTGAGTGATGAAGCTTAAATTTGCTCAAGGTGGTAAAACGGTGATTTATAAAATCATCAAGATGACCATCATGTCGCAAAAGGAACTAATTTTTAATCCTAAAAATTGGTCTAGAATTGCAACATTATGGACACGCTTACAACAAAGTTTCCGTTTGATGGTGGGTGTTCCAGATTATCAAAATTATCTGGAACATATGAAAAAGCATCATCCCGATATGGATGCAATGGATGAAAAGACTTTTCATCGCTATTGTGTAGATGCCCGCTATCCAACAGCTGGTGGAACAATGAAGAAATGCCCATGTTGATGGAATGTATAAGTTGATTTAAAGCTTAAATAGAAACGGCACTTGGGTGCCGTTTTTTATTGAAGATGAGCGAAGTGATTTATCGGTTTAACGCAATAACAGCACACTTCATGATTAGACTTGTCGTATAACTGACAGTTGGCAAATTCTAACTCCGCTAAAATCATGTAATACATATAAATGAAAAGGAGACTGCTATGAAAATCTATATTTATGGTGCTGGTAGTATTGGATGTTATATTGGCGGTCGATTAGCAACGGTAGGTGCTGATGTGAGCTTTATTACACGTTCTCGTGTATATGAAGAATTAAGCACGTCTGGTTTAAAACTGACAGATTACACTGGTAAAACGATAAAAATCGCGGCAAATGATTTACAGCTCAGTGTTGATCCTAAAATAGTCACAGATGCTGATATTATTTTTGTATGTGTAAAGTCGGCTGCGACTGAGCAAGTTGCCAAGGAACTTTATGACAACTTGGGCGCACACAGACCCTATATTGTGAGTTTTCAAAACGGGTTGAGTAATGTTCCGATTTTAAAGTGGATTTTAAAACATCATTCGATTTTAGAAGGTATGGTGCCTTTTAATGTTGCAGTTCAAGCAGTTGGGCATTTTCATCAAGGGACATCTGGTGCGTTGCATGTGAAAGCGTATGCACAGCAACAGGATTTAGCCAAGCTTTTTAAACAAGCTGAATTAGAAATTGTTTTTGATCAGGATATGCTTGCAGTGCAATGGGCAAAAATTTTGCTGAATTTAAATAATTCAATCAATGCTTTATCAAAGTTACCGTTAAAACAACAATTGTCTAATCATCAATATCGACAATGCCTTGCTATGGCGCAACAAGAAACGTTATATCTCTTAGATTTAGCACAAATTAAGCCAGCCAAACTCACAGCAATTTCGGCACATCTATTGCCTAAAATAATCAGTTTGCCCGATTTCATTTTTAAAATATTAAGCCGTAAAATGTTGGCAATTGATCCCTTGGCGCGATCATCTATGCAAGATGATCTGATGGCAGGGCGAACCACAGAAGTGGACTGGATTAATGGCGAAGTCGTTCAGCTCGCCCAGCAGTTAGGTAAACAAGCGCCTATCAATAAAACCTTAATCGAATTGATTAAACAGGCTGAAATTTCAGGAAGTGAATTTTCAATTGGTGCAGATGATTTAAAAATAAAGTTAAAACATGCTGCAAAGTTAAAATTTTAGTTGATGGGGGCTATAAATTTTGAAGTATATCTAATATTCAGCAAATGAAAATAAGGAATTATAGCAGTCAAGATTGAGTATTCCTTAAAACCGTGTATGTTAAGGAAGTTACAATAATTTTATTGGGGAAATATAAGGTGATTTGGGGAACAACACAAGTAAAGGCATCAGAACAACATAGTCCTGTAACAAATTTAGACCTCGTTCACTTTTACCCCAAAATTGATGACTTTTTAAGTCAAATTAACCAAATTATTTTAGATAAAAGTCATCAGACTAAACTGGCGTTATGTAGTCTATTAGCTGGTGGACATTTACTTTTTGAAGATCTACCCGGACTTGGAAAAACCACCTTAGCCAGCAGTTTGTCACGTCTAGCAGGTCTCGATTTTCAACGGATTCAGTTTACCAATGATATGCTGGCAAGTGATGTGATTGGGATCAATATGTTTAATCAAAAAGAGCATCGATTTGAGTTTAAACACGGTCCAATCTTTACCCAAATTCTGCTTGCAGATGAAATTAACCGCTGTAGCCCTAAAACCCAAAGTGCTTTGCTTGAAGCAATGGAAGAGGGCAATGTCACTATAGATGGTACACGTTACTCTTTACCTCATCCATTTTGGGTGATTGCAACGCAGAACCCACTTTTTCAAAGTGGAACCTATAGTTTACCAGAGTCACAACTTGATCGTTTCTTAATGCGACTGTCTTTGGGGTATCCATCACGCGCAGCAGAAAAACTATTACTACAACAAAACTCACGACATGATTTGATTGAAAAGTTGCAAGTAATTTTTCAACATCAGGAAATTTTGCAATTACAATGTATGGTAAATCAAATTGCATTGAGCGATGTGGTTTTTGAATATATGCTTGATTTAGCAGAAGAAACACGTAAAGGTCGTCATGGCTTATCTCCACGTGGATTATTGGCGTTAAAAAAATCAGCACAAGCCTATGCTTTGATTGAAAAAAGACAATTTGTAATTGCAGATGATGTACAAGCCGTATTTGTTGCTGTGGTGTCTCATCGTATAGGATTAGGTGAGTCTGAGACACGAGCGCTTATGCAAAAAGTTCCTGTAAAGGGCTAATTGGAAACGCTTATGTTAGGTCAACGATTTGTTAAATGGCTGCATCTTCGGTTTCGCTATACAGGAACTCGTACACTGAAACAAAACCAAGTGTTGGTTTTTATATACCAGCAGGGTTTTTTATATCTAGTCCTCATTCTGATTACTTTTATTGCTGGTATTAATTATGCCAATAATTTAATTCTTGGCTTTTGTTTTTTAATGAATGCGATTTTATGTATTAGTTTCTATCTCAGTTTTAAACAATTACATGCGATTACATTAGACGTAATTGTCAATGAGGTGGGTAAGGTTAATGAAGTTTTTAAAGTGAAAGTAAACCTACAACAGGACCGTGCTACGCCTAAATTTTTAAACTTTAAATTTGATGAACAATTACAATCTTTTCTATTTGAAGAAAAACAACAAAGTTTTGAATTGAATTTTATCCCACAACAACGTGGCGAATTTTCAGTCCCCCCAATTCAAATTTACTCCACATATCCACTCGGTTTGGTGCGGGCATGGACCTATATTTATTTAACTGAAAGTTATTGGATTGCTCCTGAAGCGAAGCCTTTAACGCATCAATCACAGAATTATTCTAATACGGGCGAACCTGATTTAGATGAATTTAAAGAGTTAAGGACTTTTAAATCAGGTGATTCATTGCAAAGCATTTCTTGGAAACAGGCTGCGCGTGGACAAGGATTATTTGTCAAACAATTCGATGATTTGGTCGATACCCATGCGATGCAAATTGAATATAGCAAAATGCCAAGTGCAGACCATGAAGAGAAGCTGAGTTTTATGATGGAGTTGGTCGATCGATGTCATCAGACTGAAACGCCGTACAGCATCATTTTACCGCATGCACAAACTGAAAATGGGATTGGAGAACAGCACTATATTCATATCAAAACCTTATTGGCGCAAGCGTGAGGATGAACAATGAATAAATCGATACAAATTTCAATTTTAGTTGTGCTGAGTTTAATTTGGTTGGCACAACTGGCTTATATGCCTATTGCATTGTCTATTTTATTCCTCATTAATATAATGACTTTGGCGCTGTATTATGACAAAACTAATAAACATCAAGTCTATAATCTGCCTCGATTATTTACACAAATCCCAAAATTAGTTTTTGCACTTTTAGCTTTGCTCATCATTTATTTTGATTCACGCACATTTTTAGGCGTAGAAGCAGGGACAGCCGTTCTCTCCACTTTTTTATTTGCTAAAGCGCTTGAAACCAAATCAAAACGAGACTTCATTATTCTGTTTAACTTCGCTTTATTCGTCAGTGCCAGTTTGTTTTTACACAGCCAAGCCTTTTGGATGGCACTGTTAGTTTTGTGCTGTTTAATCAGTTGCTTGGTTGGGCTATATCGTGTACAAATCGTTAATTTTGAAATAGATCAACCGATTTTTCAGTCATTTAAAACTGATTCAATACATATTCTTAAATTTATTGCATTAGCTTTGCCATTCTTTGTTTTACTGTTTATGTTTTTCCCGCGTTTGCCACCACTTTGGCAAATCCCCATTCCCAATAATAAAGCGGTAACGGGATTGAGTGATCGCATGTCACCAGGTGATATCGCTGAGCTTTCACAGTCTAGTGCATTGGCATTTCGAATTATTGGCAATATGAAGCAATTGCCAAATCGTAATGAGCTGTATTGGCGAGCGATGGTGCTTGATCGTTATGATGGTACAACGTGGACAAGTGAGTTTGCCAATAAACAGGTAAAAGCGTATTCCAAGATCGCAGGGCATCTTGATGGATTTCATTATCAATATCTTGCCAGTGATCCAAGTCAGCAATGGATTACCGGTTTAGAAAAGTCCATTCCAATAGAACAACGTTTTGAGTTACACCAAGATTGGTCGATTACACCTAAACGACTGGTACAGCGTACCCAGCCAATTGAATTGCAGTGGGTGGGGAGTCAGGTTAGAGATATTCAAGATGCACATTTTGAACAGATGATGCTGAAAAATAACCTCAGTTATCCGAAAAAGAGTGATCTACAAGCTCAGAAGTTTGCTTTAAATCTGTATCAGCAGAGTCAGTCTAATCCTGAAGCTTATATTCAGAATGTATTGAACTGGTACAAGAAAGAAAATTTTGTTTATACACTTGCCCCTGGAAAGTTAGGGAATCACCGTGTTGATGAGTTCTTGTTTCAATCACGGCAGGGGTTTTGTGAACATTATGCCTCAAGCTTTGTCTTGCTGATGCGTTATGTTGGGATTCCAGCGCGTGTGGTCACAGGCTACCAAGGGGGGGAGTTGTCTCCTGATGGTCAGAGTTGGGAAGTACGCCAGTTAGATGCACATGCTTGGGCTGAGGTTTATCAACATGGGCAATGGCAACGCATTGATCCAACAGCTATCATTGCACCAACACGTATTGATCGTGGTATGCAAAATGTGATGAATGATGATCGTTCGATTTTTGGTGATGCGGGTTATTCAAATTTGCGTTTTCAGCATTCATCGCTGCTTAGAACATTGCGTGTTTGGAGTGACTATGCTGGTTTTCAATGGCAGAGTAAGGTTGTCGGTTACGATGCAGAGAAGCAAAGCGGCTGGATGAAGAAACTTGGCTTAACATCGGCCTATAGTTATGGTTTAGTTTTAATTTTTGGAATTCTCGGATTACTGTTGATCTATTGGGGTGTGACGCAATTTTGGCGCAATCGTCAAATGTCAGGACTTGAGCGAATCATTGCTCAATTTAATCATCAATTATCTGTGGTTGATCAAAAAGCAGAAGCAGAAACGTTTCAACAATGGATGCAGCGTTTAACCTTGCGGGCTGAACAAAAACATCTGTTTGAGCAAGTGAATCAGATTTTTCAAAAAATTGTCTATTTAGGTAATGAAAATCAACAGGATATTAAAAATATCAAGAAATTGCTTAAAGAGTGTGCGAATGCATTAAAAGTGAAGAAATAAGGCTTGTCATCTTATTAAAAAATGAATAATATTCTCAGCACTTCAGGTGTATAGCTCAGTTGGTTAGAGCGCTACGTTGACATCGTAGAGGTCTCCAGTTCGAGTCTGGATATACCTACCAAGATATTAAAGTCATATAAACTCAAATAGCTTTGTATGATTTAAAAAATCCCTAAATTATAATGATTTAGGGATTTTTATTGCTTTATATAAACTAACATAAACACATACAGCAGATCGATCCTTGTATCATCGTGTGTATGTGTATCATGGTTGAATAACTTAACTCATGATACAGTCTGCTTCTTTAAATTGCACCCAAAGCCTTTGAGCTTTTATTAGTTGCTGCTTATAGTCAGGTTCAAGAGTTTTTATTTACTCTGATATATTAAAAGCAGTTTCTTTGCTGCCGAGTTTAATTTCTTAGAATAGCATATCTCTAATATTTGTAGAGGATACCAATTCAAGGCAATCTTTAGCAATTACTGAACAGCTTATAAGGCTTATTAAGCTAAAAAAGATAATATGTTTCATGAAAAATATTCCCCCGAGTTTCTAGTCATCTATAAATTAACTGCATCTTGTTCTTTTCAGTAAAAAATCTATCATAGAGTGAATAAAAAAGGGATCCATAAATGAAAAAACTAATTTTAATTGCTTGTTGTATGTTTAGTGTTGGGGCATGGGCAAGTTGTGAAGATTTGAACAGAATAGCTGATAAAAAAGGCATACATTATGGAACTGAATACAGCTTTGTTGTTAAAGGACCAAAGGGACATAGAGCATACTTTCATTCTGCACCGGCGAATAAATGTAAATATGCTAAGACTTACTTAATTCCTAATGATTCAGTAGTTGGTTATCAAAAGTTTACTAATGATAACCACAATTGGATCTATGTGATGTATGGCTCTAAAGATAGAGTTTATACTTCAGGATGGATTAAAGAAAATGACTTAAAAATATCTGATCGTATCAGTCCTATTAATTAATCAAGTAAGCACACTTTTAGAGATGAAAATAAATGAAAAAACTAATAATTCTTACCCTTTTATTAAGCGGCGGGGCTTGGGCTAAGACATGTGATTACCTATCGAAGATAGCAGATGATAATGGCATGCATTACGGAACAAAGTATTCCTATACAGTTCAAGGTACAAAGGGATTTAGATCATATTTTCATTCAGCACCATCAAGCGAATGTAAGTTGAAAGGTGTATTTATTATTCAGAATGATTCAGTTATAGCTTATCAGGAATTTAAGAACGAAAATCAAACTTGGCTTTATGTAATGTATATAGATAAAAACGGCAATGATACTTCAGGTTGGGTTAAAGCTAAAGATTTTAAATTATTTGGTCGCCTTAGTCCTATCAATTAATCAAGTAAACACAATTTTAGAGAAGCAAACAAATGAAAAAACTATTCCTTTCAACTCTTTTAATTAGTGGTGGGGCTTGGGCTAATGCTCCATACAAAGCTACAACCGAATGCCAATTTGATTATGATGATTTCAACTTTTGCTCAAAAGTAAACGTGGCTAAATACAAAAATGCTCTAAAAACACAAAAACCTAATTTTAACCAAAAGTACATTCTTCTCAACCTAAGCTCATCACCTCAAATATTTAGATTTATTGCTTTAGATACAAAAAATGGCTTAGCTTTACCTTTAAGAGATGGAATTCTAGGTTTTAAAGATAAAAAAGGAGATTTAACAGGAAAACCTCCCGTAATCCAATACTCAGTTAATAATTCACTCTTATGCACTCAAGGAAGTATTTTTGCTTATCGAGATGATTATGATAATGTAAAAACATGTTATTCAATTCAAGATAATGAATACTCTGAATATGGCAAAGAGTTCAAAAGATCAGATACACCAGTGAGTATTAATTAACTAAACCTTCACTCCCTTAGAATTTCTAGTCATTTGCAGATTAACAGCGTCTTGTTCATTACGAACATTTCGAGTTGCCAACATCGGATCAGAATTACCGCTAACGTGAATATCTGTTTTCTAATTGATATTCACATTACGATTAGATGACTGAGTATTATAGAAATTAGGAAAGACAGGTTTAATATTGTCTGGAATTTCTGCATTTTGAGCAAATTTAGAAAGTATCTCCTTGTTAATCGGAGTTTTAGGCTTTGATGGGTTATCTGATTGAGATAAATTGTTAAGACTAAGGCGCTGACTAACATCTTTGACCATGGTAAAATTTTTAGATACATAGTTTTATAGGAAGCATAAACTGAATTTTTAAGAACTGAAAAAACATTTCAGGAGTTTTTGCACCTTTAGCTGTTTTATATCGTCCTGCTTTTGCTATTGTTTTTATATAGTCATCTGCAAATTGTTCAGGGCTGTCATAAACTCTGTAAGGGTCGTAGGACTTTTCTATTTTATCCCATACTCTCACCGTTTTTACTTTCCAAGAAGAACCTGCCATAATATTTCCCAGATTAAATTTTGCCCGTGGATTTATATGTTCTCCCCACCCAGTTTCACCTGAAAATTGAGCTAATATATACTCTGGTTTAACATCAAATGTTTTCCGATTCTAACTACCATGCCCCAGTAAGTTTTTAAAAAATCTATTTGCTTTTTACCTTTAGCCTCTTCTTTAATCGCTGCTTTATCCGAATATTCGTTATTCGACTGAGTTCTCGCATTAACATCACCAGCTACAACATTCGCCATTCCAACAATTGCATTCACTCCAGCTAAAGCCGTTTTTTGAAGCATTTGGATTGTTTGTTATTTAGTATTATCTGTACTGGATTTTTCAGCATCAAGTGTTGCTTGAGCTTCTTTATTACCAATAAAGCTAGACCCTTTGCGACAGTGCGCCTGATTCAATCTAATCCATTTAACTTGTTTAAGAAACCTACTAAGCCACAATCTTATTAATCAAGCTCAGATCGATAGAGTCTTATTGGGAATTGAAGTTTAAGAACATGATTTGAAATGTTACAATGATTTTTGATAAAATTATCCTATGTATATTTTTGATATTATTAAATTTTTTATTTAAATGTGCTATTATTAATGATAATAATTTATCTATAAAAGTTCTAAAAAATTTAATTTTTTGAGAAAGAAATCTCATAATAGTAGAATCTTTTAAATTTTAACAGTTGATTATTTTACTAAACCTGAATTATTATATCTATAAAATACGATATAGTGAATCGTAGCTCAAGCGCCATTGCTTCTCTGACTGATCAAACTTTTAATTAAAAAGGATTTTTGGTTGGAATTGCGAGATTCTTTATCTGATTATGGAAAGAAGGAATATGCATAGATTTTCAAAAATTGTGTTGATAACAAATAACTTAACTAAAAAGATTGAGCATGATCTAGAATTAAGAATGAGTTGTGATGGTGCATATACACATACTATAAATAGAGAAGATGAAAATTATAAAATTGAAGTTATGATTGATCCACCAAGTGATGTTTTAAATACTTTTAAAAATATAGCGCATGACATTAAAGATTATTTGGATGAAATTGATTATAAAGGGAAATTTGAATTTAAGTTCATTGTTTAGTGTCTGACTGGCTACATGCAAGATTTCCTATTATTATTGTAGTGAACCTATTCTATTTTTCTATCATTTTGTATGATTTACAAACCCACATGACCCTCTCTTTATGAATATTTATTTGTGTTATCTTTAAAATAAATGCCAATGAGCATTATGGTCATCAGTGAGTATTAAATATTTCAAAATCGCTTTTTTTTAATAGTGTTTAAAATAACCAAAAAAAATCAAGTTCTATTATTTTAAATAAAATAGTATATATATCAGTATTTTATTTAGTTTTTATATGCATAATATGAGATAAATTTAGAATAGAAAATGTGAGGGTTGTGAATCTATAAAGATTGATGATTTAGCTTTTTTCGCACAAAATCTTTGATTTTTCTAGTCTAAATAATGAGGCTGTTACATAAAGTTGACGATACATATATGAAGATTTACCAAAAGGTAAAATATTTTATTTGAATGTTAATATGAATTGTGTAAAATTTAATCAGTGAAGAAGGTTGTGCTTTTCACTTTGACTTGCTATCTAAGTCTTTAATCAACCCACCTTTTTTAGGTGGGTTGATTAATTTTATGTTAGACAATAAACAATCGGTTTCTGACTTCTACTTAAAAATAGGAAATAAGATGAATTGTTCTATTTATTTCAAAAATATTGTGTGTTTAATGTGATTTTTATCACGTTATTTTTGGAGGGAGTCAATATTAGGAATTGCTATCGTAAATTGTTGAGCTGGTTTTTTAGCTTTAGCTGATAAAGTATTAAATAATGCACCATAGGGACGAATTATGAGAGTAAGTTTTTGATTAAAATTTATACCAAGGTATAGATTGTTTATTCCACGATTTAAATGTACATTCAAGACCACATTTTTTAATTCAAACATTATGAATATTTGTATAGGTGGACCTTGGCACGGAAGTAAGCTGCTAGGACATGATAATAAAAAGTCTTTTAAAGTAAAAGCTAACCAGTCAGACTCAGTAACAAACTATTCGAAAAGAAAGATTAAGTTTAAAAACGAGTTTTATATTTTTTGGGTAGCTGATGAGTTGATGATATTAGATGAGAATGAAATTATTAAAACTTATTTACTAAAAAACTAAATATACTTTAGATATAAAAAAGGCGCAAATGTGCCTTTTTTATATCAGTCAACTTTACCTTGGAATATTTGGTTTAAAGTCAGATATCTATAATTTAGGATAATCTATGAATTCTCTTATTTTTATTATTTGGTAGTTAATTTTGGCTTAGTTGCACAAAGCTATCTCTAAAGGCTCATTCAGCAATATAACTCTTAGATGAATGAGTCTGCATCCAAAATATATCGTATAACGAATTGGTCTCCTTACATGAGCAGTATACTGCGAAGATTTAAATTAATTGTGGCAATATCACTATTTGGTTTGATTCCAATTACTCAGCGCTATGCACAATCAATATACAAACAAGGACGAAATCAAACCTACTCAGATAAAGCGATTCAGTACTGTTTAATAATTAAATCTCTCTTTCGTTTAACTTTACGAATAACCACAGGATTTGTTCAAAGTCTCGTTCGTCTTTGCAGATTAGACTGGACTGTACCAGATTATTCAACCCTTTTTGGAAGAAAAAAAGTATACTGATATTGCAATTAGCTTAGAACAAAGCAGAGATGGACTTCACCTATGAGTTGACTCTACAGGTATGAAATTTTTAGTTGAAAGAGAATTGAAGCGTAAGAAACCTTAGCCTGAATATTGTCGACAATGGTGTAAACTCCACATTGGTATTGATGCTAAAACATTGTAAATACGTGCTGTTCAGCTCACTACAAATATCGTGGGAGATTCAAAAGTATTCAGGGATTTACTTGATTAAATTCCAAAAATAAACATATAGATTCCAACTATACGGATGGAGCTTATGACAAAAAATACTGTTGATAGGTGATTTCAGATAGACATACACGTTCTATCGTTCTGTCGAGAAAAAATGCAAAGCCTTGGAAAGATACAAAAGCTCATACATTAAAGAGAAAACAACAACTAAGAACGATTAAGTATTTGGGGAGGACAATGTGAAAAAATTGGTCAGGCTATCATCTTCGAAGTTTGGTTGAAACCAAGATGCACTGAATTAATTTATTAGGAGATAAATTATCAGCAAAGTACTTTTTAAGTCAGGTCAATGAAGTGCATACGAGAATTGCAGTTTCGAATAAATTCACTGAAATAGGTAGACCTTATACCCCAGTTGTATCTTAAATTTGAGTTGATTAGGCCAGTTTTAGCTTTGCAATATTTTTGCAATCGAAAGGTTAATTTTAACAAATGGTAAAAAATAAATTATAAGTTATTTAAATTATTTGATATTTTAAATAATTTGTTGTATAAAAAAGAAACAACAATAAAGTGGAGGTGAAATCATGATACACAAATCAATAAGCATTGCATTTTTCTTTTTCATGTTTGTAGCTTTAACATTACTCGTACACTTATTGGGAAATGTTCCAACTGGAATATGGCTTCCATAATAAAATTGCTGGCTGGGAAAGCTCATCTTGAGGTGAGCTTTTACCCTATGGAGGAGTTGATTTTGATTCAATTCATAAAATGTATTTTTGGCTTTCATCGCGTAATTGAAACACATTATTGTAAAGATGGTGAGTTGGAAGTTTGTCATCATTGCTTAAAAGTTGTTAAAAAATAATCGTATAGATTGATTTCAACTGAATACATGATATTTCAATATTTATACTCAATTCAAAGTTAAGTTGATCATAATATTTTTGACATTCTTTAATATGAGTTTTTTTAATGCCAAAACCAAAAATGAGTGACAATAAAATAGATTCAAATCACATGCTGTATTTTTCAATTGATCAGCTTAAAAGTTTTTTGAAGACCCAAATTCGGTTAAAAGCGGATCAAGGAGAGCTGTTTATAAGTGAATATATCACTAAAGATTTCACTCATCATGAAATAATTAATTTGGGTGAGGAATTTAAGAAAGCAGGGTATAAAGTTAAGATTAGAAATACAGGCGAAGAAAAAATATTTTCTGTTTTTTGGAATTAAATAACTGCGAGTTTTTATACTTCCAAAAATAAGAATAATTTTATTTCGACATTTTGACGATTTATATTTTATTTTTTGATAGGATTTGATTTTTAAACAGGATAGGCTTAATTAGAAAATTATTTAAATAGTTAGCTTAGTTTTATTATATTGCTTAAATACTAGTCAAAAGTAAATATACAAGATCAAACTTCAACTTAACATATCTTTGATAAAGACAGTTAATAAATGCTAGCGATTGGTGTTATGAGTGAGTTGGGCATATTTCACCTGTATTGAATCACGTGCTGGAAATCTATGAGATAACCCGATAGGATTTATGATTTTTATGAGAGAAGAAAGTGAGTAATCTAGAAAATGAAAATTTAGAACAGCAATCCCAACAAGAGCAAAAAGATTCTAGCGTAATGAATGATATCGTGAATTCGATCAATCCATTGGATGCTGTTGATCTGATTGTGGAAGCAGGTCGGTTGATTGTGAATACGGGTAAAGATATTGTTTCTGACATTGCCAATAACATCGATATTGATATAAGTCTTTAAAATTACTGAGCGAGTGCACCCATCTAAAATTAAGGCTTTAATTTATGAGATTAAACTTCTTTGCATATGACATTTAAATCAATGATGAAAAAATTTGTCTTGGCGTTTCTTATATTGAATTCGAAGTTTAGCTTTGCTGATCCAATAAAACCAACTTTTCTTGAAGAAAAATTAGATATTAAAAAGTTTAAAAAAGAGCTAGATGATAAGCATACATCTAAAATTAAAAAATCCCTTTTTCTTGTAAAAAGAGAGCCAGAATTGGACCAATTTAAATATAAAGCAGTTATGTTGAGAATTGCTAAGGATAGGCAGGGTAATTCTTTTAAATATATGAAAATGATCACTTATCTAGACTGTGATGAAAATAAAACCTATACATATTTGTCATTTTATGATGAAAATGGTATTACGCATGGTATTGGTTCGTCTAATGGCGATCTTCCTCAAGATAGTCCATTAAGAAAACAAGTCTGTATCAATGAATGACGGTGAATAGCTGTAAAACATGCTTATTTTATGTTTTAAATTGACACATTTCACGTTATTTAGTAAAACTGTGATTGTTAATTCATTATAGTGAATAAACATACAATAATCCTTAATCAGCGCAAAAATTAAGGGGAAGCCTCACAGTGATGTGGGGCTTTTTTATTTGAATGATTTATTCCAAGCGGCGTTTGCAATCATCAGTGAGTATATGTCTGTGATTTTGTTTAAATCTAATAGAGATGATGTTCTGCTTTAAAACGTTCTAGATTCCGAAGCGCATCTTGGTAACGTGAGCGTACTTGACTGCTATTGCTTCGGAGGTCAGATAATTTCTTTTTATAGTCATCACGATCTTTGTTAGACAGATCTTTACTGTCTAATTTTCCAAGATAGTAATCTATATTATTCTGTGAAGTATTAAATTCTGTATTCGCATAGTAAAAGTTACTGGCGACTTGAAAATAATGACGTAAGGATTCGCGTTTCTCTGCCGGGCAAACTCGAAAATTACCGCGCCCCTCTAAAGCTTCGTAAAAGATATTTTCAGGTTGGCAGTAAGCCTCTAAACCTTTTAGATAACCCATTTCATAAAGATTTTGACTAGGAATAATATTGGCTTTTTTACAAGAAGAATAGTATTTATCTATATGGGATTTATTTCCAGCAGCGCCATCTTTTTCACCAACGTTAAACCAATTCGCAGTTTTACATTGTTCAACACTCATTGCAGCACAACCAGAAAGTAAAACCATAAAAGTAGATAAAATTACTATAAGTTTCATGAAAAATTCTTCCAAACGATTTTTGAATTACTTTTTAAAAAATGATTTTATCATGACAAGATCAATAATTTCCTGATCATTAATGTGGTACTACATGAAAAGTGCATTTAAATTCTTAAAAATACAAAAGAGTTTTTATCTTGATTCTGCAGTTATTGCCGATATCGTATTCTAACTTTGGCGTATCTTCAGCTTGCGCATAATATTTGTATCGCAGTTGATCGATATAAACTTAGGGATTCCATCTCCAAAAGAGTAGATCTGCCAAATTCATAACTTAATTTAAAAATAGTTGATGGATAGTTAAATTTAATTAGTTGATAATTTGTTCAGATTTCTTTTAAAAAACAGGACCTTTTATCTAAAAATTACGGGGATTAAAGCAAGACTACAATTCGAGAACATAGACAGCCGTTGAGCTAAGTACAGTCAAGATTACACAGAAATTTATCGTTACTTTTTTAATTTCATAAAACTTATATACTATGATTTTATAGTTAAATTTACATTGATCTTTAAAGTGGCTTAATTCTAATGTTTGGGAAGATCGTTTTTACTGTATCGGTAGTCTTATCCATAGTTTTTTTTGTTCTAGGTTTAATCGAAGCTATTGTTGAGTTTATCGTTATTGGATGCCTCGGTTTTATAGCATCTGGCTTGGTTTTTAAACAAATGAAAATATCATTCAAGCAGAGTGACGACTAATTTTGTGGTTTAAACAATAGCGCTTCTGGCTATTTTATTTTCACAATGGTATGGGGGCGGTGAGTGAATGTTAAAAATCCAAAGTAAATTTTTGAATTGAAGTCTTTTTCAGATTTCTCTTCTACTATTTGTCAATCAAAAGAGAACAGATAAAATTATAAACTTAGCTAAAGGTTTAGATATGATTCGATCAAGTGGAATATTGTGATCTGAAATAGAGTGTAAGCTTTGATAAAGCGCTAAGCTAACGAAATTTAAAAATTTGATAAAACCCTCATAAGAGGGTTTTTGTATGTCAAGGTGCTGAAAAACAGTAAAAAAAATACATATTATTATAATAATATAATATTTTATTATCATTTTATGATATTTTTATGTTGTTATAGAGCGTTATAAATCTATATAAATCATCTTATATTAAATAAAGGGGTTAAAAATAATGGCTAAAATTGACTTAAATCCATTAGCGGAAATTGATGGATTCACAGCAGCAGCACTTGTAGACTATACCAGTGGATTATCACTTGCCGCTCAAGGAACGGGGATCGATTTAGAACTTGCTGCTGCGGGAAATACGGAAGTTTTGAGAGCAAAAATTAAAACAGCAAAAGCATTAAATTTGCAAGATACGATTGATGATGTTTTGATCACACTTGGGAAGCAATACCATTTATTACGACCACTTGAAAAGAATAGCGATTTATTTTTATATCTGGTATTAGATCGCCAAAAATCGAACTTAGCGATGGCAAGACATGAGCTTCGTATTTTTGAAAAAGAGTTAGATTTTTCTTAAAACATTGATTGGCTATTATATTTGATACGATGTAATAGCCATTTTAAGTCATCAATACTAAGAAATTAGAAAATATATTTAACATATAAATACAGCCCGAATATAGGTTATCTAAAGACGTTGAAACTTGAGTGAAATAGTCGACTTAAGTCTATGAATGTAAAGTTATAAATATGAATACTATAAAATAAAAAAATATCATTGAAAATCTCATAAATGTTATTAGAATTCTATTTCTAAATAAATTAAGAGATTGGGGATATGGAAAATAAAACAGCAAGATTAACTATTTTGATAGACCCGAACAAAAAGGAAGCTTTTGAAGAATTGTGCAATCGTCAAGATCTAAAGCCTTCACAAGTGGTTCGCCAACTAATTCGTGAGTATTTAGAAAAGCATGGTGTAGATTACGCAACGAAACCTAATTTACCCAAAAAGTAAGAATTTTAGTTTATCTATTTTATCAATAAATAGGACTATGCTTTTTTGGGGAAAAGTGTGTCTTATTAATATTGAATTAGAAGAAATTGAGTAAAATTGATCAAAAACGTTGCACTAATTATTGAAGATTCTGATATTTATAAATTTTTAATGTATTTGATTCTTTAAATCTGACCAATTTGAGCTTGATGATATTCAGCAAATAAGTAAAAGAGAGCTTACAAGCATTTTATGGCTTGTAAGCTTTCTTTTTTGTAGAAAAAGAAAGCTATAAAAAGGACATTTAAAAAGAAATTTTTGAATTCAATTTTACAAAACTACTTCTTGAATTTGGTCTTTAAAAAAATACTTTTCATGTATTTTAGATTAAGAGTATTTGCATAAATTTACCTCAAGTTAAAAATATATAAATGATAATTATTATTATTAGTAATTGCATTTGAAGTTTTGCTCAAATACAATACGCAACAATTCTTTCACAATTCCTCCGTATTTAAGTTGCGTATTAACATGAATAAACAATTAAGATTCCAGACACTGTCAATTTCAATACTCACCGCAATGTCAATTTCCGCATATGCAAAAGATACTTCTGAAGATGCGACAAAATTAAAAACAATTGTGGTGACTGCGAGTAGTCAAGCTGTAGATGTTAAAGAAGCACCAGCAAGTATTAGTGTTATTACAAGCGAAGATATCGAAAAACAACCAGTGGGGAGTCTTGGAGAATTATTAAGTAAAGTCCCGGGGGTAACGGGTGGAATTAGTCCCTCAGGCGAAGGTTCTAAGATTAAATTACGTGGTTTACCAGATAATTACACGCTGATTTTAGTTGATGGCAAACGCATCGGGTCTTCAAGAGATACAAATTATCGTCCAGATTTAGGTCGACAGGATTTAAATTGGATTACTCCTGATATGATTGAAAGAATTGAAGTTGTCCGCGGTCCAATGTCTTCTTTGTATGGTTCAGATGCAATGGGGGGAGTAATTAATATTATTACCAAGAAAATTCCTAGTGTTTGGGGTGGTAATGTTACGTTAAATTATACTCAGCCAACGACCTCTTCTGATTTAGGTACATCTTTACAAACAGGCATCATGGCTGCTGGCCCATTAACGGATACCTTAGGTCTGCGCTTGACAGTAGGGATGACTGAGCGAGAGGCAGATAAAAAATATAAAGCAGGAAATGGGACCACAGGTTCTCAAGATCAAAACTACAATGCGATGTTGCATTATCAGCCAACAGATAAACACTCACTCAGTTTTGAAGCGGGGCATAGTATTCAAAAGAATGAAAAGGGTTCTCAAATTAACGCCACAACAGGTGCTGAGCAGGAGACCAGTTGGGGCGCAAATAAATTAGAACATAACTCATATAGCATATCGCATGATGGCGAGTGGGCAATTGGTAAATCTAAATTAAGTGCATATTACAATGACTATGATTCAAGTGTGCTTGGTTCTAAAACTAAATCAAATGAAATGATTGTTGAAGGTAGTTTAACCATGCCATTTGAGGCAATGTTTAAGCAAGTCTTAACTGTTGGCGGTCAATGGAAAAAACAAGAATTAACCAATACTGACACGATTGGCACTCTACCAGGAGGGAGTTGGGATGGGAAAAGTTATACCGATCCTACAGTGAATAATAAGAATTGGGCATTATTTTTTGAAGACAATATTTCATTGTTGGATAATTTGACATTAACCGTAGGGAATCGTTTAGATCATGATGATAAATACGGTGCACATCATAGTCCACGAGGTTATTTAGTTTATAGTCTAACAGATGATCTGGTAATTAAAGGTGGGGTCGCAAAAGGCTTTAGAGCACCAACAGTGAAAGAATCATCTCCTGGTGGAGCTACTCAGTCTGGCGGGAATGGCTGTAATGGTTTAAAAGGTAAAACTTGGTATGACAGTAAGCAAAAACCAGATACCTATACAGGCGGTGGTTGCTATATGACAGGTAATCCCAACTTAAAACCTGAAGAAAGCACAAACTATGAAATTGGTGTGAATTATACTGGTTCTGGTGCGGACTTAGGTTTGACACTTTTCCATACAGATTTTAAAAATAAAATCGCTTATTCACCATTAGGTCACGAAGGTGGTATTTGGTTTACCCGTAATGAAAATATTCAAAAAGCGGTAACACGTGGTATCGAAATGGTTGTAAATTTCCCAGTTTTAGATAATCTAAAATGGAATAATAATGCTACCTATTTCTTAAAAGCAAAAAATGAAGATACTGGTGCAACTTTACTGACTACTTCAAAATTAACAGTGAATTCCGCATTAAATTGGCAGCCAACCGATCCACTCAATTTAGAGTTGTCCGCACAATATTTGGGTAAACAATATTTGACCGATAAAGGCGCTACCCCTACGATGCAAAAACCACATACGATCGTAAATCTAGCAAGTAATTATCAAGTCAATGATAAGCTTATTGTACGTGGCGGTTTTACTAATTTACTTGATAAAAAGTTGTCAAATGGTAGAGATGCATACTTCGTTGAACGTCAAAAAGTATTTGTAGGTGCAACCTTTAAATTTTAATCAATTATATTGAAGTGAAGACAGACTTCACTTCAATAATAGATCATGTGTTAAAAAACCATCTGCGGATGGTTTTTTTGCTATGTTTTTTATTCATATCAAAAATTTACCCTAATATTTTTTTACACTCTTATAGTTTAATAAAATCAAGTGGTTATATATATTGTAAAAAACTTTGGTATTTTATGATTTTTATAATTAACTTGCTGTTATCAGAGTGTTTTTTGATTTAAAATTATTGTTCACTGCCATATAGGCAGCTTAGAAAGTGTAAAGTTAGTGAACGTCCAATATCTAAGATGTTCACTGCCATATAGGCAGCTTAGAAATGTTGCTGCAGGCATCCATACATTCGGTATTTGTTCACTGCCATATAGGCAGCTTAGAAATATAATAAGAATTGCTAACCGTTAAATTATTTGTTCACTGCCATATAGGCAGCTTAGAAAGATCTTAGACACAATGAAGGGTAAATATATGAAGTTCACTGCCATATAGGCAGCTTAGAAATTGTGTAGTATCAGTTGGGCTTGATACTGGTAGTTCACTGCCATATAGGCAGCTTAGAAAAAACACAAAACATCCAATGTCAAAGGTGGAACGTTCACTGCCATATAGGCAGCTTAGAAATTTTTGATGAAATTCTTCCTCTAACGCTTGGAGTTCACTGCCATATAGGCAGCTTAGAAAATAGTCGATTGCTCGATTGGCAAATAAATTTCGTTCACTGCCATATAGGCAGCTTAGAAAA
The DNA here is from genome assembly GCF_048552295.1 of Acinetobacter legionensis. Classification (NCBI taxonomy): domain Bacteria; kingdom Pseudomonadati; phylum Pseudomonadota; class Gammaproteobacteria; order Moraxellales; family Moraxellaceae; genus Acinetobacter; species Acinetobacter legionensis. The sequence goes on along the minus strand of NZ_JBIMCW010000005.1, from coordinate 78,454 downwards.
CAGTAGCTTGCCGCAAAGTTAATGACGGGGCGTTCACTGCCATATAGGCAGCTTAGAAAATTAGGACGCTTCCAAGAACCGAACATTTCAAGTTCACTGCCATATAGGCAGCTTAGAAATGAAAATGAAGATCCTTCTGAGCAAGGCTATTGTTCACTGCCATATAGGCAGCTTAGAAATCAGAATTACGTGATGCATTGCAACAACAGCGGTTCACTGCCATATAGGCAGCTTAGAAAGTTAGACGTTTCAGCAATAACAGGTATTTCTTGTTCACTGCCATATAGGCAGCTTAGAAACTCCAGCAATGGCGGCACTAATGCAAATATCAGTTCACTGCCATATAGGCAGCTTAGAAAAATTGGCTCAAACGCTACTTCAAGATACTCAAGTTCACTGCCATATAGGCAGCTTAGAAAATATCTAATACAGCTTGTTGATCCTCTCGATTGTTCACTGCCATATAGGCAGCTTAGAAAATTGCTGGAGGGATTTGCGGTGGCTTAGTATAGTTCACTGCCATATAGGCAGCTTAGAAATACACTCACATTTGTATTAATGGTGTGTGCTGGTTCACTGCCATATAGGCAGCTTAGAAAACTTGGCGAAACTTGAATAAGCCAAGGGTAATGTTCACTGCCATATAGGCAGCTTAGAAAGAACATCCATTACCCTTATCAGGCTCATCAATGTTCACTGCCATATAGGCAGCTTAGAAATTACAGCCATCTTCATAAAAGACATTGTTATAGTTCACTGCCATATAGGCAGCTTAGAAAGTTGGGTAAAAAGGGTGAGTATCGTAAATGTGGTTCACTGCCATATAGGCAGCTTAGAAAATGCCGTAGTAATACTCACCAGTCACAACGTAGTTCACTGCCATATAGGCAGCTTAGAAACATAGCAACGCAGCTTTTAACGGTGCTTCACAGTTCACTGCCATATAGGCAGCTTAGAAATGCCAAACCCAATAGACCAGTAACAGCGCCAAGTTCACTGCCATATAGGCAGCTTAGAAAATGTTGAGCACCTTTGTTAAGTAACGTTTAACGTTCACTGCCATATAGGCAGCTTAGAAATAGGTAAGATTGGCGCAGGAATTGATAAACAGTTCACTGCCATATAGGCAGCTTAGAAATGAAAAAATAGGCTTTGCAGTAACTTCATAGCGTTCACTGCCATATAGGCTGCTTAGAAATTAAACTTCTAAAATCTCAATCCCATGCACTGGTTCACTGCCATATAGGCAGCTTAGAAATGACAAGCGAGAAAAGGGTGAATTACTTGAACGTTCACTGCCATATAGGCAGCTTAGAAAATACCCTGACAATGTCACACCTCCAACCGATGGTTCACTGCCATATAGGCAGCTTAGAAAATTTACGATTCTCATTAAACTGATACTCTTGTGTTCACTGCCATATAGGTAGATTAAAAATCAATAGATGAGCAATAGATGATGTTGACTGCTAGTTAATTGAGAATTTTATTTTGTATATTTTAAGCAGTAATAATTTTATCAGTAGAGAAAGCCACCTTAGCGATAACTTTCTCTGATTAAACCTATTAATTTATTTTAATTTAAATCAATATTTAGCCAATTATAAATAGGTTTTAGTATTACCACTCGTATTTTAAGCCCACTCTAAAATTAGTCGGTGCACCATAATAGCTATTGGTTGTCGCTAAATGATATTTTTCATTAAACAGGTTGTTGATATTCAGATTCAGCAATAAATTTTCATTGATTTTATAACGTGCCATTAAATCAACTAAAGTGTAACTGTTCTGGGTAAAACGAGTCTTTACAGGGAGGGTTATATCTGAATAAATATCACTTTGCCAACGTAGACCGCCACCTATTGTCAGAGCCTTATCAAAGTAAGGCAGAGTATAGGTGGTAAATAATTTAGCAGTATTATTTGGAATGTTGGTGTTTATACTATTACCTTGACTGTTTTTCGACAAATTTCGAGTAAAACTTCCTGAAACTTGCCATAACTCATTGAGTTTTCCTGTGGCTTCTACTTCAAGACCGCGGCTCTTTGTTCCCGATTCTGCTGTATATGCTTGAGATCCATCAGGAGCTATGTGAGAGTTATCTGCTTGTTCAGGGACAGCGACTGCAAAATTATCTTCTTTAGTTTGATAAACAGCAGCACCTATATTCAATTGATTATCGAAAAATTCACCTTTAATGCCTACTTCTGTACTGTTGCCGACAAGTGGGTCTAAATAATCTCCCTTAACTGTCTTTTTATCCTGAGGAGAAAAAATATTGGTATAACTGGCATATGTTGTCCAATTGTCAGTTAAATCATAGCTAAGCCCTACATACGGGATGACTTCACCAGTCTCTTTATGAGTTTTGATATCTGTTGTATTTTTAGCATTATCATGATTTACAGCAACACGTTTCCAGTCTTCAACGCGCGTACCTAAAATAATCGCTGCCTTGTCTGATGGCTTTAAACGAACTGCACCAAATATAGAACGACTACTATCATTTCCACTATACCAGCCGTCAATTATCGTTTCAGGTCGACTTGGTGTATGACCATCCCAAGTGAAAATATTGTCTAATTTTCCATTCCAAGACATTCCATTATTCCAACCCGAGTAGGTAGGACGTTGATTTTCACTTTTGGTATAGGTTGTACCTAAAACAACTTCATGGGTTTGATTGAATAGATTAAAAGAACCATTCAGCGTTAAATTAAATAAGTTTTGTGTTGGTTCATAATCCCAGCGTGTCGCATAAATTAAAGCACCTTTTCCAGTTTGTTTATCTATTCCTGAACTATTATATGCATAACCGACCACTTCGTCAGACGACGTCTCAGTTCGAGATAACGTCCCTTTGATTTTCCAGTTATCGTTAAATTTATGTTCAATATCTGCAAAATAACCAGTCGTTGATCGGTCTGAATACGTCCAACCTGCAGCTGCTGAATCAGAGCGTGCCCATTCAATCAGTGAACCATCCGTATAATATGAAGGTAAACCTCCACGAGCAATGCCTGAAATATCAATTTTTTGATAGCTAATTCCAAGACTTGCTTTGGTTCGATCTGTTAAATCAGCTTCAAGTACGCCATATGCAACTTTACGTTCTTCCGCATAACGGTCTATATAAGAGTCGCCATCTTGATAAGCTAGTACGGCACGACCACGGATATTCCCAGACTGATTCAGTGGTGATGAAACATCGATATCTGTTCTATAGGTATCCCACGATCCAGCACTAGAGCTTATAGAAGCTTTAAAGTCTTGTAATGGTTTTTTTCGAACCATATTAATACTAGCACTGGCTGAACCAGCACCAGTCATCAAACCATTAGCACCCCGAACAATCTCAATTCTGTCAAAAAGTGCAGTATCTTGACTTTGAAAAATGCTGGAATATGAATTCAGTAATTTCACACCATCTAATAAATAGTTGTCTACAGTTTGACCTCGTGCATAAATTGGTGAGTTATCTGAGCCAATATTTCCACCTTGATTGATTGTTAATCCAGCAGCTTGCGTTACGACATCTGTTAATTGTGTTAAGTTTTGATCCTCCATTTGCTGGCGTGAGATTACACTGACCAATTGAGGTGTTTCTTTTAGGCTGAGTGCTAAGCCTGTTGATGCTGTGGTGGCTTTTGCGGTATATAAACCTGTGTCTTCGGTTGTAAGGCTATTTGTATTATTGACCGATACAGTGATGGTAGGGAGCTGAGTAGAATTTTGTTCTTGACCATCAGATGTACTCGCTGCTGAGAATACAGATCCATTTACTAAAAAAATAGATCCGCCCCAGAGTGCTGTACGAATTGCAATCGCTAAAGCATCTTTAGTTTGATGTTCCTTCATTAGATTCTCGTATGAGTAATATTCATGTACTTAGTCGTTTTTGTCTTAAAAAAAGCTCATTTTTTTATTATTTAAATACTGGATATGTATTTAGTTGCAACAACAGTAGATAACAGGAGTGAATAAGATAGAGAGTGTTAAAAGAACAAATATTTTTTAACTATTTGTTTTATCAATAGAGGGATTTCAAAAGTTTGGGGTAAGTATTGCAATATACTTTATTGAATTTATAGATTTAATTTTCATTTACTAAATTTTTTTATAAGTAAAAATGATGATTAATTAAATGTTGTGTTATAGATACTAGAGCAGGCGTGAAAAGCTTGTTTAATATCTCGTTTAACGGTGGCTTCAGAAATATTAAGTTTTTCGCCGATAGATCGGTAAGTCATATCTTCCATCTTTGATAATAAAAAAACCTGTGCAACCCGGTCGGGGAGCTTTTCTAGCGTTTGATGAACTTGGTATAAACTTTCCTGAATACATATTTCATGTTCTACAGATAGGTGACTATCCTGAGGTGTATGTATTAATGCATCTAAATATAAGCGCTCGATTTGCTGATGGCGCCAATGATCAATAATCACGTGTTTGGCAATCCCCAATAACCATGCTTTGGGTTCTTTAATATTTTCAAAACTGTAGTTACTTTTTAATGCACGATAAAAAACTTCCTGACTTAGATCTTCGGAGTGGTGATGGTTGTGAAGTTTATGTTTGAACCACAGAAGTAAAGTATTTTGATGGTCTTGATAAATATGATCAAACCACTGTTGCTTTTGTACGTTCAAATTCATTAGATTTGCCTGTTTAATAAGCGAACAACACACAGTTATGCTAAGGTGGGGAAAGTGTTGAAAATAATGATAGTGATAATGATTATTAAATGCAATAATAAAACTTACAAAATGCAACATGAATAATTGAGTTGTTTTGAACCTTCTTTCACCTTAATTATTAATGAGATGAATAATTAATAAATGTGAGATTTCACTTTATTTGGTTCGTAATTGTAAATTTTGATCGTTCTACGAATGTATGAATAAGAGTTCTTATGAGTAAGCCATCTGTAAATGTAAACCTCAAAAAAAGTTTTATTGGCCGTAAATTTAAATATTTAATTGGATTTATGCTGCTGATTATTTTCGGACTAGCAGGCTTCTATTGGAAAAAAACCTCATCCAAACCCGCAGAGGAATATAGCCAATGGAGTAAACCTGTACCCGTGCGAACTGTGCCAGTACAACGACAAGATTTACAGGTTGACATCAAAGCAATTGGTACAGTCATTCCTACACATATTGTGAATGTACAAAGTCAGGTTTCTGGGGTTTTACAGCAGATTTATTTTAAAGAAGGGCAAACCGTAAAAAAGGGTCAGCTCCTTGCACAAATTGATCCCGCACCATTCCAAGTCGTGCTTGCACAGGCAGAAGGAACACGACAACAGAACTTAGCACAATTGCAAAATGCTGAAACAGAGTTGAAACGTTATCAATTATTGTTTAAACAAGATTCAATTGCGAAACAACAAGTAGAACAACAACTCGCTCTGGTCAATCAACTCAAAGGACAGATACAAGCGAACAAGGCGCAAGTGGATGCCGCAAAACTACAGTTGTCTTATACTAAAATTTATTCACCTATTGATGGGCGGGTTGGATTTAGACAAAAAGATGCTGGTAACCTGATTCAAGCCAATGAAAGTGCTGGTTTAGTTAGTATTGCTCAAGTTCATCCAATTTTTGTGCAATTTGCCGTGGCAGAAAACTACTTAGCAAACCTGCGTCAATCCTTAAAAAAGGGAGACAAGGTGCTGGTAAGTGCTTGGGATAAAACAGAACAAAAACAACTTGCGCTGGGCCATGTACAAGCAATAGATAACCAGATTGATGTCAGTACAGGGACTTTAAAAATAAAAGCAATTTTTGATAATTATGATGATGTTTTATTTCCAAATCAGTTTGTCAATGTGCATTTAAATACTCAAACCATTCAAAATGCACTCAGCATCCCTAATGATGCTGTACAACATGGCGCAAAAGGCAGCTATGTTTATATCATCAATCCGCAAAACAAAGCCGAAATTCGGATGCTAAAACTGGGCATGACCTCGAATGGTCAAATTGAAGTTTTAGACGGATTAAAGGGTAGCGAAAAGGTCGTACTTGAAGGAATTGATCGTCTTTCGGAAGGCAAAGAAGTTCAAATTGTTGTAGAGAATCAACAGCCAATTTCTACGGCCAAGCCAACTGCTGGATAAATCATGAATATTTCACGGTTCTTTATTTTACGTCCAGTCGCAACCACATTATTGATGTTAGCACTATTGTTAAGTGGCTTCTTGGTTTGGCGATTGTTACCTGTCTCTGCTTTGCCACAGGTCGATTATCCAATTATTCAAGTCTATACTTTTCAACCTGGCGCCAATCCCGATACAGTACAACGTACAATCACCGCACCACTCGAACGAGAAATGGGCAAAATTGCGGGTTTAAAACAAATGTCTTCCAGTAGTTCAGTGGGGGCATCCGTCATTACCTTGCAGTTTGAACTGAGCGCAGAGCTTGGTGTCGTTGAACAAGAAGTACAGTCAGCACTCAGTACCGCCAGCAGTAAATTACCCAATGATCTACCAGCACCACCGGTTTACCGTAAAGTAAATCCTGCTGATGTTCCTGTGATTACCCTTGCCATCAGCTCAGAAACTTTACCTTTAACCACTGTCTACGACATGGTGGATACCCGAGTTGCACAAAAGCTTTCTCAGCTTTCAGGTGTCGGGATGGTGAGCCTTGCAGGGGGGCAACGTCCAGCAATACGCGTGCAAATGAATGCTATGGCACTTGCTGCTTATAAAATGAGTGCTGAGGATGTACGCTCCGCAATTAATTCTGCCAATGCGAATCAACCCAAAGGAAGCTTTGATGGTCCATATCGCACCACAATGTTGGATGCCAATGATCAGATTCGTTCGATTGCAGATTATGAAAATTTAATCTTACGCTGGAACAATGGTGCTCCGATACGTCTGAAAGATGTGGCAAAAGTCATCGAAGGTAGTGAAGACCGCTATATGGCTGCATGGGCAGATAGTCAATCTGCAATCTTAGTCAATGTGCAGCGTCAACCAAATGCCAATGTGATTCAAGTTGCAGATCAGATTAAACAGATATTGCCTGAACTACAAAAGAATCTGCCTGAAAATGTCGAAATTCGGGTGTTAACAGATCGAACAGAGAGTATTCGTAGTTCCATTGATGATGTGCAAAAAGAATTGGTTTTTGCCGTATGTTTGGTGGTGATGGTCACTTTTCTCTTTTTAAGAAATTTATCTGCAACCGTAATTCCAAGTATTGCAGTGCCACTGTCGATTGTTGGTACCTTTGTTGTGATGTATTTTTTAGGCTTCTCGGTCAACAATTTGACCTTAATGGCGCTCACCATTGCGACAGGATTTGTAGTCGATGACGCAATTGTGATGTTGGAAAATATTGCACGACATCGTGAGGCAGGAGAAAGTTTATTACAAGCAGCACTCAAAGGGTCTAAGGAAATAGCTTTTACTTTGATTTCCCTGACGATTTCTCTAATTGCTGTATTAATCCCATTACTGTTTATGGGCGATGTTGTTGGAAGACTGTTCCACGAATTTGCTGTCACTTTAGCAGCTGCAATCGCAATTTCATTGGTGGTGTCACTCACATTGACCCCGATGATGTGTGCATATTTATTAAAAAGTACCAAACATTCAAGTTCACACAGTCGCTGGAGTCTAGATCGCGTTATTCAGTATTATGGTAAAGCTTTACAGTGGGTTTTTCGACATCAAGTGCTGACACTTTCGGTGATGTTGAGTACCGTCATTTTAGCTGGGCTGTTGTATTGGATGATTCCAAAAGGTTTTTTCCCTGTACAGGACAGCGGTGTCATACAAGTGGTCACTCAAGCACCCGATGATATTTCATTCCACGCTATGAGTGAGCGTCAACAAGCACTTGCAGGTCAGATCCTAAAAGATCCTGCTGTGGAAAGTTTGTCTTCATTTATCGGTATAGATACCAATAACCCAAAACTAAGTAATGGGCGTATTTTAATTAATTTGAAGCCGCATGCTGAAAGAGACCGTGTAGATCAGATCATGGCACGTCTACGAGAACAGTTCGCTCAAGTTAAAGGGATTCAAGGTTGGATGCAACCCGTACAAGAGCTGAGCATTGAAGATAAAATCAGTCGAACTCAATATCAACTCAGTATAAGCGCTGCTAAAACGACAGATTTAGCACAATGGACTCCTGTATTTGTTGATGCTTTACGGCAACAACCTGAATTTGCAGAGGTGACCAGTGAAGACGGTGGGCAAGGCTTACAGGCATTTATTGATGTCAATCGAGATGCCGCAGCACGTTTAGGTTTAAACATTGAAGATATCAGTTTAGCTTTACAAAATTTATTTGCGCAGCGCCAGATTGCGACTTTATACACGCAATCCAATCAATATCGTATTGTTTTGGAACTTGACCCAACATTCACTCAAGGTATAGATGCTCTAGGGCAAACCTATATTCATAATAAAAGTGGAGAGCCGATATTACTCAGTTCTGTTGCCAATATTGTGCAAAAACGCGTGCCTATTATTCTGCAACAGCAATCACAATTTCCAGCCAGTGGGGTATCTTTTAATCTTGCATCAGGGGTCGCGCTCGGGGATGCGATCAAAGCGATTGATCGCGTACAACAGCGTCTAAATCTACCAACAGAAGTAAAGGTGAAACTACAAGGTGCAGCCGCTGCTTATGAGAACTCACAACAACATACTTTCTGGTTGGTGATTGCAGCAATAGTGACCATGTACATTGTGTTAGGCATTCTGTACGAAAGTTTTATTCATCCGATAACTATTCTTTCTACTTTGCCTTCTGCTGCAATTGGTGCTTTGTTGGCATTGTTTTTGGTCAATCGGCCATTGGACATGATTGCCTTGATTGGGATCATTTTATTGATTGGTCTGGTCAAGAAAAATGGCATCATGATGGTGGATTTTGCTTTGGCTGCACAACGTCATGAAGGATTGTCACCACAGCAAGCGATTTATCAAGCCGCATTGATGCGTTTTCGCCCAATTTTAATGACCACACTCGCGGCGCTGGTTGGGGCAATCCCATTGATGCTTGCGTCAGGTTCAGGCGCAGAATTACGTCAGCCTCTCGGGGTCGTCATGGTGGGTGGTCTGATTTTAAGTCAAGTCCTCACGTTATTTACCACACCAGTAGTTTATTTGTTTTTTGATCGTCTGCAATATTCATTACAACACACCAATTCAGATTTAACTGTAGATGATTTCCCCCCAGATCATGATACGACAAGGAGAGAGTTTTGACCTTTCTCTCGACCTTTATTCATCGACCTGTTGCCAGTATTTTACTTGGGATCGCAATTGTATTATTGGGTATATTGGCCTATTTTCGCTTACCTGTAGCCGCTTTACCACAGGCAGATATTCCAACGATTGTGGTGCGAGCAAGTTTACCGGGTGCAAGTCCTGAAAGCATGTCTGCCACTGTGGCGACGCCGTTAGAGCGTGCCATGATGGGCGTTTCAGGGGTAAAAGCGATTAATTCTTCAAGTAATCAAAGCGCAACCCAAGTGGTTTTGCATTTTGATTTAAAGACTGACATCAATGAAGCCGCCAGAGAGGTCCAAGCTGCAATCAATGTTGCGATGTCACAGTTGCCTTCTGGAATGCCAAGCCCCCCTGAATATTTCAAGATCAATCCAAGCCAGAGTCCAATTTTTTATTTGGCATTGAGTTCGGAACATCTTTCTGCGGGCAAACTCTATGAAATTGCCAGCAATCAGCTCCAGCCAAATCTTGCGCAAATTAATGGGGTTGGTGAAGTTGTCATTGACGGGGCATCTATGCCAGCTGTGTGAATTCAACTCAATCCAAATGCCTTGATTTCACAAGGGGTGTCTTTGGAGCAAGTTCGTGAAGCGATTGTAAAAAGTAATACAGTACAAGCCTTAGGGGTAATTGAGACTGAACAGTTACGTTGGCAAGTTGAGCTTCCAAATCATTTAAAAAAAGCGGATGATTTTGCCAATTTGATCGTGCATCAAAATGGTCAGACAGTTGTTCGTTTAAAAGATGTGGCTGAGGTACAGGATTCTGTCGAAAACCGATATGTAAGTGGTTTCCACAATGGCAAACCAGCGGTGATTATTAAAATCAGCCGTCAGCCCAATGCAAACACCGTTGCCACAATCGAAAAGATCAAAGAAAAACTACCTGAGTTAAGCACATTAATTCCAGCAGATTCACAACTGACCACAGTGATGGATGGATCGGAAATTATTCGGGCAGGCTTAAATGAGGCAAGAGATACTTTATTATTTTCCATGCTTTTGGTGATTATTGTGGTCGCTCTGATGTTAGGTCGTCTGCAAAGTGCTCTTGTTCCAAGTATTGCCTTGGTTGTGACTTTGATTGGCGCATGCAGTTTGGTTTATCTCGCGGGATTTTCACTGAATAACTTGTCAATTATGGCAGTCATTGTTGCGATTGGACTTGTAGTTGATGATGCAATTGTGGTTTTGGAAAATATTGAACGCCATATAGAACAGGGTGAACAACCTGTACAAGCTGCCTTAAAGGGTATTCAAGAAGTCGGTTTGACCTTGTTAGCAATGAATTTAGCTTTGGTAGTGATCTTTATTTCCGTGCTATTTATGGGTGGTGTAATCGAGAGACTGTTTAGAGAATTTTCTTTAACCTTGATTTTTATCATTATTCTATCTGTATTTGTCTCTCTGGTCCTTACGCCAAGTTTATCCTCACGCTGTTTAAAACCATTGGAGCGTTATCAACATCAGGCTTTGTATCGCTATAGCCATCGCTGTATGCAAGGTTTGAGTCGGCTCTATTTGTATTCACTAAAATGGATGATTAAACACGGTTATTTGGTCATTTTGCTATGGGGCGGTGCAATTGCTGCCTCTGTATATGTGTATCAAACATTACCCAAACGTGTATTACCTGAGCAAGATACCGGACGGGTTGAAGCTTTTATTCGAGGGGATGATGGCTTCTCCTTTCAAATTATGCAACCCAAAATCGCCACCTTTAGTGAAAGTGTATTAAAGGATCCCGCAGTCAAAGATGTGATTGGTACGTCTGGTGGTGCTGGCGGAATCACCAATTCATTTTTAATGGTGAGTTTAAAATCTAAAGCAGAGCGAGATGGCAAATCTTCACATGAAATTGTAGACAGAATTAAAAAAAATGCCCCATGGTTGGCAGGTGCGATTTTCTCTGCACAAGTCAAACAGGAACTAGAATTAGATGATCCATTTTCAAGTGGAAGTGGGCAAGATTATTTGTTGTTACTGCAATCTGATAATGTTGCGTTATTACGTCAGTGGGTGCCTAAAGTCGCTCAGGCAATGCAGAAACTTCCAGAGTTAGAAGAAGTTGAAACCATGGGCGATGAAGGTGCTCAGCATGTGACTTTAGACATTGACCGTGAAGCTGCACGTCGTTTGGGGGTGGATATAGACAATATTTCAAGCGTACTCAATAACTCATTTTCGCAGCGCCAAATTTCGACTATTTATGATCAAACCCAACAGTTTTATGTGGTGATGGAAGTTGATAAACACTTTACTGAACACCCAGAAGCGCTGGCAAATGTACGTATTCCAAATCAACAAGGTATTGCAGTGCCTCTGAGTAATTTTGCCACATGGTCTTATGGCATCACCAATGATCGGGTTTATCGACGCAACCAATATGCCGCAATGGGGATTGGTTATGTGGTTAAACAAGGCTATAGCTATGAACAAGCGGATGTAGCTATTCGGAGTGTTTTACCCGAAGTCATGTTACCCAATGAAATTTTTATCATGACAGATAAAGATGTAGAGGCAGAAAGTTTGCAGACTGGTTTATCGACCCCTTTACTTGTCTGTGTGGTGATCTTACTTATTTATATTGTTCTCGGGGTTACCTATGAAAGTCTGGTTCATCCATTGACGATTTTATCGACAGTACCCGCTGTGGCTTTGGGGGCTTTGCTAACCTTATGGTTATTTAATTTCCAATTTACCTTAATTGCACTCTTGGGCATGTTTTTATTGATTGGAATTGTTGTAAAAAATGCCATTCTTTTAATTGATTTTACTTTATTGGAAAGAAGAGCAGGCAAGACTGCATATCAGGCTATTTTGTCTGCCGCAGCACTTCGTTTTCGTCCAATTCTGATGACTAATACCGCAGCGTTGCTGGGTGCAATTCCACTGGCACTTAGCTGGGGAGAAGGGGCAGAGCTACGTCAGCCTCTAGGTGTTGTCATTGTGGGTGGTTTAGCTTTGGGTCAATTATTGACGTTGTATACAACGCCAGTCTTGTATTTGGTGTTGGAAAAATGTGCTGAATCTTGTTTGAAATTTAAAAGTAAATACGCACTTTATTAAGGTAAATAGGAAAATATAATGCAGAGTTTAATCGTTAAAAATGTCATGTGCCTTAGTGTTCTATTGATGTTAACTGCATGCAATTCTACTGTTGTGTTGCATCCGCCTGAATATAAAGTGCCTATCCTTCAAACGGATGATCATTATAAATATGCTGTTTTAAATTGGAAAAAAACCTCAAACATAGAAGTCAATGCCAACACTTGGTGGGAAATCTTTCAAGATCCTATTCTCAGTCAATTGATGCAACAATTGAATCAAGAAAATTTGAGTCTGAAACAGGCAGAAGCACGATATCAACAAGCCAATGCCTTACTTGAGCAGCAACACGCAAACCGTTTGCCAAGTTTAAAGTTAAATGATTCTGCGCAACGTAGTGGAAAAAAAAGTAGTACACCAAACAACCGATTTACGGCGGGTGTTCAAGTCAGTTGGATTCCTGATTTATGGGGCAGAGTCGCCAAAGCGATTGAAGGGCAACAAGCAAATTTAGATGCTTCACAGGCTGACTTAGCCGCAGTTAAACTTAATCAGCAATTATTGGGCACAGAAACCTATTGGAATATCCGAGTACTGGATGCGCAGTTGGATGTTTTACAACAAACTCAACACAGCTATCAACGTTCCGTCAAAATTTTAAATAACCAATATGTTGCCGGGATGAGCGCGCGAGCGGATGTGATACAGGCTGAAACACAACTCAAGCAAGTGCAAATCCAGCAGATAGAAACCCAACGAGAACGTGATTTACAAGAAAATATTTTAGCTGTGGTACAAGGTAAAACGGTTGCTCAATTTCAATTGCCCAAACAAAAACAGTACTTTCAAGTTCCAATATTACCAAGTCAGCTACCAAGTCGGATGCTTATCCAGCGTCCTGATGTGATACGTGCTGAACGTGAATTGGCTGCAACACATGCCCAATTGGGCTTGGCTCAAACAGCATGGTTACCCGATCTCAGTATTGGCCTAACGGGTGAATTAAATAGTCTCGTATTGAGTCAACTGTTTCAAGCACCACAGTACTTGTGGTCGACTGGATTACAAACAACGGCATTGATATTTGATGGTGGAAAACGTAAGGCTGAGATTGCACAAGCACAAGCGAGTTATACTGAAAAAGCAGCGGCTTATAGACAGGCTGTTTTAACGGGTTGGAAAGAGGTAGAGGACGCACTTATTCAGTCATCCAGTTTTAAACAACAACAATCTGAACAATTTGAATTGTTTAAGATTGCTTTGGAAAATGAACAAGTCGTGACTCGACGTTATAATGCAGGCTTAGTCAGCTATTTAGAAGTCATCACTGCACAGAATTTAAGATTACAGGCAGAACAGGCAACTTTACAACTTAAGCAATTACAGTTAAAAAACACAGCTCAACTGATTGCCGCCTTAGGTGGTAATATAAGTTAAGGTTCTAAAAAGCAATTAAACCACTGGATTTATAACTTAAATTTAATTAATTCAATATCTTGTGTTATTTTTAAGGTGTGTAATCTAAAGTGTGAAAACCCTTATTGGTGACTATTTTATGCTTTCAAAGATTATTATTGAATTCGATTTAAGCAATGAGAATGATCATTTTATAAAAAGGTTGTTGTGCTTCATGTGAGAACAATGCGTATTTTGCTAAAACAATATTTTAGCTAGCGAGTGCACCGAATAGGGCTATTGTGTTTTTTCATATTGTTATTTAATTCGATGTTTTAAATCACAATTTTGATAATTAGCAGTACTTTATATGTATGACTCAATTCAACGTTTTGTATGCACTATGAAAGTGCAAGTTTAGATTAGTGATTAATTAAACAATTTTATTGTTAAAATGTTATTTATGTCACATTTGTGTGTATAATTGTGGGAATTTATACCTCGATCTGATTTTGAAATGGTAAAGCTTGTAACTTTTTTCGTGTTAAGTAGTGTGATATTTCTAGGCTATTTCTCTTATGTGGATTCTCAACAAAGAAAATATGAAGAAATGCAAAATATTATTAAAGATGCGAATTTAACCATTCGGAAAATTGAGTCTAATCCTAATAATCACAATCATCTAAAAGTAAGTAATACCGTGATTTGATTTAAGTGCTGTATATCCTTAAAGCACTAAACTTCTGAGTTCACATGAATTGGATGACTAAAAGAGTCAGATTGATAAAATTATTTAAACTGTATGTTATAATTTGTAATATGTAATCGATAACGACCGTTAAACCTTCTAGAAAATGAAAGCTGCTAATCTGCAGCTTTTTTAATTCAAGTTTTTTATCGGAAATGTCATTTTGGTATGTTTATTGAATGCTGAATTATGGCCTAAATTGAAGGCATTTAGCATTTTTTTAAATGAACTCGATTTTATCAACGAATAGCTCAAACTTAACAGGGGCTCAACAATGACGAATCCAAATCCTTCAGCGGGTTTGCTCGAACGCTTATTTAAACTGAGCGAAAATAAAACAACGTTTAGAACCGAAATACTGGCAGGTTTAACGACATTTTTAACGATGTGTTACATCATTATTGTTAACCCATTGATTCTTTCAGAAACAGGTATGGATCATGGCGCCGTATTTGTGGCAACGTGTTTGGCCGCTGCGATTGGTTGTTTGGTCATGGGGGTGGTTGCAAACTATCCGATTGCACTTGCACCGGGTATGGGGCTGAATGCTTATTTTACTTATTCCGTTTGTTTAGGTATGGGCGTTGAATGGCAAACCGCTTTGGCTGCTGTATTTGTTTCCGGACTCGTTTTCATCGCAATTAGCATGTTTAAAATCCGTGAAGCCATTGTCAATGCAATTCCAATGTCATTGAAATTTGCAATCGGTGGTGGTATTGGATTATTCCTTGCACTGGTTGCATTGAAAAATTCAGGCATTATTGTTGCAAATCAAGCAACTTTGGTGGGTTTGGGTGATTTAAAGCAACCTACAGTTTTACTGACTTTATTGGGTTTTTTCCTGATTGTGATTATGCACCACTATAAAATTCGTGGCGCAATTATTATCAGTATTTTAGCGATCACTGGTATTGCAACAGCTTTAGGTTTGAACGAATTTAAAGGAGTTGTTGGTTCGATTCCTTCTATTGCACCTACTTTCATGCAAATGAATTTTGAAAACTTATTTACAGTAAGTTTGGTAGGCGTGATTTTCGTATTCTTCTTGGTTGATTTATTTGACTCAACCGGAACATTGGTCGGGGTTTCACATCGTGCGGGTTTATTGAAAGATGGTAAATTACCACGTTTGAAAAAAGCGCTGTTTGCTGATTCAACTGCAATTGTTGCTGGTGCTGCTTTGGGTACATCATCAACAACACCTTATATTGAGTCATCTGCGGGTGTTGCTGCAGGCGGTCGTACAGGTTTAACTGCAGTTGTTGTTGGTATTTTATTTTTAGCGTGTTTATTTTTAGCGCCACTGGCTCAATCTGTTCCTGGATTTGCGACCGCTCCAGCATTATTATTTGTTGGAGTGCTGATGATTCAAGGCATCATCAATATTGAATGGGATGATATTACCGAAGCAGTTCCAGCATTTTTAACCATTGTATTTATGCCATTTGCTTATTCAATTGCAGACGGTATTGCAATGGGCTTTATCAGTTATGCATTGGTTAAATTATTTACAGGTAAAGCCAAAACTGTTCCATATATGGTTTGGATCATTGCTGTGCTCTGGGTGATTAAATTCGTTGCATTTGGTGGTTAATAAATTTAAATAAGGAAAGGGTGTAAACTCAAGTTTGCACCCTTTTTTGTTTTAATCAGATTGAAATGAATCCAAGCGATTTGGATGATTGAAATTTAATTTAATAAGTTTGAGGAAAAACGTGAATAGATTAGAACTTATTCGTGCCTTACCTAAGGCAGAACTCCATGTACATATCGAAGGCACGTTTGAGCCTGAGCTGATGTTTGCGATAGCTCAACGTAATCAAATTGATATCCCATATAAATCTGTAGAAGAAGTCAAACAAGCATATAACTTTCATAACCTACAGTCTTTCCTTGATATTTATTATGCAGGTGCAAATGTACTGATCAATGAACAAGACTTTTATGATTTAGCTTGGGCATATTTTGAAAAATGTGCTGAAGATAAAGTTGTACATACTGAAATGTTCTTTGATCCGCAAACACATACCGACCGTGGTGTAGCATTTGAAACGGTAATCAATGGTTTACAGCGCGCGTGTGATGATGCCCAAACAAAGTTGGGTATAAGCTCTCATTTAATCATGTGTTTCCTACGTCACTTAAGTGAAGAAGCAGCATTTGAAACATTAAAGCAAGCCTTGCCTTATAAAGATCAAATTATTGCTGTAGGCTTAGATTCAAGCGAAGTTGGACATCCACCAGCTAAGTTTGAACGAGTTTTTGCTCAAGCACGTAAAGAGGGTTTCTTGGTGGTTGCGCATGCGGGAGAAGAAGGTCCTGCTGAATATGTATGGGAAGCTTTAGATTTATTAAAAGTAAACCGTATTGATCACGGGGTACGTTCAGAAGAAGACCCAGCCCTGATGCAACGTTTAATTGCAGAAAAGATGCCTTTGACTGTTTGCCCACTGAGCAATTTAAAATTGTGTGTGGTGGATAATATGGCACAACATAATATTCATCGTTTATTGCAAAAAGGAGTGCATGTGACTGTTAATTCAGATGACCCATCTTATTTCGGTGGCTATATGAATGATAATTTTATTTCGATTGCTGAAGCACTAGATCTTTCCAATACAGAGTTAAAGCAATTGGCAAAAAATTCATTTGAAGCGTCATTTATTTCAAATGAAGAAAAGCAAAAATGGAACAATCAAATTGATCAATTGGCTTAAATCAAGCTATATTCTTTAAGCCTATAAAAGCAGTGTGTGAACACTGCTTTTTTTCATAAGGAAAATTGAATGAAATTTTTAACAACAAGTTTAACCTTATTCATTATTTTACCTGTGACTGTTGCATGTGCAGACTCAAGTACAGAAACGATTACGCATAAAATGTTAAAACCATTAATCGAACAGCAGTGCGCCAGTGAATTGAAAGCTTCAAAAATTTGGCAAGCATCTTCATTTTTATGGACTGCTACACAGCAGCAACATGCACAGCAAAAAGTTTGTGGCTGTGTCAGTGAGAATGCTTTGAATGATATCCCTGCTAAACAGCTGGTTATGGCAACTTTTAATGAAGCTACAAAAAATAAGTTGATTCAACAGGCGGTGATAAATAGTTTAAAAGGTTGTGCAAAAGAAGCATTAAAGTAAAGATCTAGAATTTAAAACATAATAAAAATATAAAAAAGCACACCGTTTGATGTGCTTTTAATTTGTATTTGACTAGCCTTGTCGTGTCATACTTTTCAACACATTGTCTTTATCAATAAAGTGATGTTTGAGCGCAGCGAGAACATGTCCGACAAGAAGTAGACCAGCAGCCCATGAAATATAAATATGTAAAGGTTTCACAATCGCTGTTAAATCGGGATTATCTTGTACAAGTCTTGGAATCTCAAATAAGTACAGTACAGGCACGGGATGACCAGCACTCCAGCTAAATAAACATCCAGTGATTGGCAATGCCAATAACATGAAATATAAACCTAAATGTCCTAAATGAGCCAAAGTTTTCATTAATGGTGACATTGTTTCAGGTAGTTCAGGCACAGGGTGGGTATATCGCCAAAAGATACGGATAATGACTAAAAAGATAATTACCGATGCAATATTTTTATGTAAGGTGATGACATCACCTTTAAACGGCCCATCGACATCATAGCTTAAAAAATTGCCACTATAAAAACCAATGACCCAAGCGGTAATAAAGATGATTGCCATAATCCAATGCAACCATTGTGCTGTCCTTGTATAGTATTGTGATTTTTGTTGCATGACACAGATTCCAGTTTAATTTAGTGCTTATGATATGGATTTTATTTAAAGAAATCATTTCTAAAAACTCAACGTATTGTTTTAAATTTGCAACGCTTAAAGCAATAATTGTGAAATATTTATCCATTTAGCATCTAATGAGTTGATTATTGAAATAATTAGTTTAATACAAGTATAAGTTTAGGCAAAATACCCTAGCTTTATCTCATAAAAAGGAAAAAATTGTGAAAAATCGTGTTGTCTTGCTTGCTTTAATCGCTTTAGGTCTAACGGCTTGCGCGACCAATGACCCAACAGGTGCTGTAGCAGCGTCAACAACTCAGCAGTTAGGGGGTGTTGCGCTTAAAATCGCGATAAATGCGAAATGTACAACTGAACTGAATAATTTACCTGCTTGGAAGACTGCAACAAAAGTCATGACTACAGATCAGAAAAACAATGTACAAAGTGAAATTTGTGGTTGTGTCAGTGAAAAAGCACCACAAAGTGTCAGTACTGTAGATTTGGCAACGGCTGCTTTAGACCCTCAAGCACGTGCAACGATTGTTTCAAACGTTGTGACAAAAACAATCAATGCATGTATTGCTGAAGCAATGAAATAATTGCATTAAAACCAAAGATATATGAATTTATTGATATAGATTTTTGTATTTTAATAAATTCATGGTCTTAGGGTTGATGCTCTTTTCTTAAAATTAAGTCATTCACTCTAAGCAAAGTATTTTAAATTTTGCTCAGTCCATTGAATTTATGTAGAAAGAAAAAGGTCTAAAATCTGTCATCATCTCAAGGTGATGATGTAAGAACTCAGATAAAATCTATTGAGCTTCTTTTATGATAGGAAAGAAAATGTTAGTTGCTGGTGTAGATGAAGCAGGACGAGGTCCTTTGGTTGGCTCTGTGGTTGCAGCTGCTGTTATTTTAGATCCAAACAATCCAATTCAAGGGTTAAATGACTCTAAAAAATTAACTGAAAAAAAACGTGAAAAGTTGTTTGTTGAAATTCAAGAAAAAGCGATTGCTTGGGCAATTGCTGAAGCAACACATCAAGAAATTGATGAGCTGAATATCTTGCAAGCTTCATTATTGGCAATGAGACGTGCAGTAGAGACCCTTAAAACCATACCTGAACATGTGCTTGTGGATGGAAATAAAGTTCCTAAAGGCTTAAGCATGAGCTGTGATGCGGTCGTAGGAGGGGATGCTCTACATGCTGAGATCAGTGCGGCAAGTATTTTAGCCAAAGTAACACGTGATCATGAAATGGTTGAGTTAGACAAGCAATATCCACAATTTGGTTTTGCAAAACATAAAGGCTATCCAACCAAAGCACACTTTGAAGCCATTGCTGAGCATGGGGTGATTGATCAGCATCGCCGTAGCTATTCGCCAGTCAAAAAAGCACTGGGTCTTGAATAAAACGGATGATGTTTTTTACTGATCAATAAAAATTTAAAGCGGCTTAAAAGCCGCTTTAGTTTCCAAAACCACTATAATCTTAACGATTATAGGTGTTTTGCGAATTATCATCTTCAAAAGAAGGTTGATAATCTTGATCAATATGTTGCAAATGCTCGTGCATAGCACGCTCATGTTGAATACGTTGATAAATTTCTTCGCGATGTACAGAAACTTCTTTTGGGGCATTTACACCAATACGAACTTGGTTGCCTTTAACACCAAGCACAGTAACACTGACTTGATCCCCAATCATCAAAGTTTCTCCGACACGGCGGGTCAGAATCAGCATGTTTATCTCCTTGCTTAAACGCTAAACCTGCGATGAATTTCTAAAAAATAGAAAACACAACTTTAAATAGCACCGATAATTTTAACAGAATAATGTGACAAGTTTTTCATTTTCACATAGCTCTATTGAAATTTCTCTAAAACCTCAAAACTAATATAACAGAGCCACTATAGAAAACACTATAGTGGCTCTGATTTTTTCTTGGTCAAAACAGCGAATAACTTGCTATATTTGATCAAAAATTACGCACGCGCACTCGATTCGCCATGTTCACGATCTAAACCGAAAGCTGTGTGTAGTGAACGAACAGCAAGTTCTAAGTAATTTTCTTCAATAATCACAGAAATTTTAATTTCCGAAGTTGAGATCATTAAGATATTGATACCTTCATCTGCAAGTGCAGTAAACATTTTACTTGCAACACCTGCATGAGAACGCATACCTACACCGACAATCGAAACTTTGACAATATCATCACGTGTAGCAACTTCACGTGCACCAATCGCTGTAGCAGTTTCTTCTAAGATTGCTTTGGCTTTTTTAAGCTCACTACGATTTACTGTAAAGGTAAAGTCAGTAGTACCATCTTCTTCAACGTTTTGGATGATCATATCCACTTCAACGTTTGCAGAACCAATAGGTGATAAGATTTTAGACGCAATACCTGGTTCATCAGGTACACCTAAAATTGTTAATTTAGCTTCGTCACGGTTAAATGCGATACCAGAAATAATTGGCTGTTCCATATTGTCTTCCGCTTCAGTAGTGATTAGTGTTCCGACATTGTTTTTGAAATCTTCGTCGAATGCGCCATCATTGTCATTATCAAAACTTGATAATACGCGTAAAGGCACTTGGTATTTTCCTGCAAATTCAACAGAACGAATCTGCAATACTTTAGAACCGAGAGATGCCATTTCAAGCATTTCTTCAAATGAAATACGATCAACTTTTTTCGCTTTAGGTGCAACACGAGGATCAGTGGTATAAACCCCATCCACATCTGTGTAAATCTGACATTCATCTGCTTTTAATGCCGCAGCAAGTGCAACACCAGAAGTATCAGAACCGCCACGGCCTAAAGTTGTTGTATTACCATCAATGTCGAAACCTTGGAAGCCTGCAACAACAATGACACGACCTGCATCCAAATGATTTGTCATCACATCTGTATCAATAGATTCGATACGGGCTTTGGTAAACGCGCTGTCAGTTTTGATACCAACTTGGCGACCTGTGAGTGACTTAGCTTCAACACCAATTGAATTGAGCGCCATTGCTAACATTGAAATCGTTACCTGTTCACCCGTAGAAACCATTTGGTCTAGTTCACGAGGATCAGGGGTTTCGGTAATGGCTTTCGCTAAAGCCAATAAGCGGTTTGTTTCACCACTCATTGCGGATACAACCACTACGACCTTGTGGCCGTGGTCATGCCAACGCTTTACACGACGAGCAACATTTAAAATGCGCTCGGGAGTACCCATAGAAGTACCGCCATATTTTTGAACGATTAATGCCATAGTTGTTCCATATAAGCCATGACCCTAATCGGCATTAGGGTCAGTTACACAAAAGGTGAAGTATTATTTTTGAGCAAGCCAAGCAGTTAAATCTGCCATTACTTGTTCAAACTTCTCGTTTAGTGGCGCGCCACCTTGTGCTAAGTCAGGTTTACCACCACCTTTACCACCCAACTCAGTAGCTAAGTGTTTGATGATGTCACCCGCTTTTAGATTTGCAGTAAAATCTTTAGCTACAGAAGCGATAAGGCTAACTTTTTCACCCTCTACAGCTGCAAGCACAATCACTGCATTATCTAATTTTGATTTGACACTGTCATGAAGATGGCGAACAGACTTCGCATCTTGTCCCTGAACTGTGGCAATAAGTGTTTGGCGACCTGAAATCTCTGTCACTTGATTGATTAAATCAGAGGCTTGGAAGTTCGCCAATTTTTGATTCAATTGCTCGATATGTTTTTGCAATTGATGTGCTGTTTCTAGAGTTGATTGAACTTTTTCAACTGTTTGATCTTTCTGTGCTTTTAATAAGTCATTGATATGCAAAATGTCTGCATCAAATTTTTGAACAATTTCAAGCGCTTTGGTACCTGTGACAGCTTCAATACGACGAACACCTGCTGCAACACCACTTTCAGAGGTGATTTTAAACAGACCAATATCGCCAGTGCGTTTAACATGGATACCACCACAAAGTTCGATAGAGAAATTTTTCTCATCTTTGATTGAGCCCATAGAAAGTACACGAACTTCATCACCATATTTTTCACCGAACAACATCATTGCGCCTTTTTCTTTAGCGGCATCGATGTTTAAAAGTTCAGTAGAAACGGCGGTGTTTGCAATCACTTCACGGTTTACAATACGTTCAACCTGTTGAATTTGTTCAAATGTCACAGGTTTGTCATTGGCAAAATCAAAACGTAAAATGTCAGAAGCGACCAACGAACCTTTTTGTTGTACGTGCTCGCCCAATACTTGACGTAAAGCGGCATGTAAAAGGTGAGTTGCAGAGTGGTTGCGTGCAGTAGCTTCACGAAGATCGGCTTTTACAATTGCTTCAACATTTTGAGTCGCTTTTAAGCTTCCCATTGTCACGATGCCTTGGTGGACAAACGCGCCGCCAGATTTTTTAGTATCTTGAACTTCAAAAATACCCGTATCGTTTTTGAACACACCTGTATCACCAATTTGACCACCGCTTTCTGCATAGAATGGTGTTTGGTTCAATACGATCAGTGCTTCGTCGCCTTCAGCAATTTCATCAACTTGTACGCCATCTTTGTAGATCGCAATAATTTGACCTTGACCTTGAGTTGCTTCATAGCCATCAAATTGAGTATCGCTATCTACTTTCACAATACTATTATAGTCAACAGCAAACTTGCCTGCATCACGTGCACGTTGGCGTTGTGCTGCCATTTCAACTTCAAAACCCGCTTCGTCAATTTCCAGTTCGCGTTCACGTGCGATATCTGCAGTTAAATCAGCAGGGAAGCCATAAGTGTCGTAAAGTTTAAAGACTGTTTCGCCTGGAATGGTTTTACCCTTAAGATTGGCTAATTCACCTTCAAGCAGTTTTAATCCTTGTTCAAGCGTTTTCGCAAATAATTCCTCTTCACGAACCAAAGCAGCTTCAATCACATTACGACGTTGTTCAAGCTCAGGATAAGCAGTGCCCATGGCATCGATTAATGGTTGTAACATTTTGTAGAAGAATGTACCCGTTGCGCCCATTTTATTACCGTGACGTACTGCACGACGGATAATACGACGCAATACATAACCACGACCTTCATTTGAAGGATTAACGCCATCTGCGATCAGGAAGCAACATGAACGGGCATGGTCTGCAACTACTTTAAGTGAAGCAGGGTATTCAATTGGTTTATTGTTTGCTTGTGCAGTTGCAACCGCTTCAGATGTATCAACACCAATAATTTCAGCAGCAGATTTTAATAAATATTGGAACAGGTCAATTTCATAGTTTGAATTGACATGCTGTAAAACAGCAGAAATACGTTCCAAGCCCATGCCTGTATCTACAGATGGTGCAGGAAGATTATGCAGTACGCCATCAGCAGTACGGTTAAACTGCATGAAAACGTTGTTCCAGATTTCAATGAAACGGTCACCATCTTCCTCAGGTGTACCCGGTAAGCCACCCCAAATATGATCGCCATGGTCAAAGAAAATTTCAGAACAAGGACCACACGGACCAGTATCACCCATTGCCCAAAAGTTATCAGAAGCGTATTTTTCGCCTTTATTGTCACCAATACGGATAATACGATCTGCAGCTAAGCCAATTTCCTTGTTCCAAATGTCAAAAGCTTCATCATCTGTATGATAAACAGTGGCATATAATTTATCTTTAGGTAGTGCCAACCATTCTTCACCCGTAAGGAAATCCCAAGCGAAACGAATCGCGTCACGCTTAAAGTAATCACCAAAAGAGAAGTTACCTAACATTTCAAAGAATGTATGGTGACGTGCTGTATAACCGACATTATCTAAGTCGTTGTGCTTACCGCCTGCACGGACACATTTTTGCGACGTCGTTGCGCGAACATAGTCACGTTTTTCTAATCCAAGGAAACAGTCCTTAAACTGGTTCATCCCTGCGTTGGTAAAAAGCAGAGTAGGGTCATTGGCAGGTACAAGTGAACTTGACGCGACACGTGTATGTCCTTGCGATTCAAAGTAGCGCAAAAATGCTTCACGTATTTCAGCAGTTGTCATAAAACGAGTACTCACAACCAAGTCACTCCTTAATTTTCGTATTGGCTAAAAGTGCGTTGCTGAGTCTGATTTTTGCGCTCAGTCACCACACGGGCTTATTTTTAAAAACGCCAAAGTATAACGGAAAATGTAGTGTCCACCAATGATTTTAAGGTGAATTATTGGTATTTCTATACATTTTCAACTTTCGTCTGGAGTAAATTTTGGTTGTATAAATTTAAAACTTAGCCACTTTACCATTATCGTATTTAAGCTTGCTTAAAAAGGGTCAATTCCCAGTAGATCATTATGCTGTAATTTATATTCTTGACCATTAAATTTAATGGTCTGTTGTTGTTTATATTGTTTTTTTACAGATTTGCATGTCTGATAGTTGGTTTTCGTTTGGTCTTTGATTTCTTTTAATACAATATCTTGTAAACCATGTGTGGTTTTGTTGGAAAGCACTAAAATACGTCTTACATCTGAACTGGTATTATTTCCTATACAATTTCCAATTCTTTCATAGCCACTATCATTTGTTCCAATACCCGCAAAAACTTGTTTAATTGGTTGGCGAGGATTAACTTTAAATAAAGCAAGATTATTATGGCTATAGGTAAAACCACCTTCATGTGAGGATGAGGTCTCTAAGCCGATCACATCTGTATTCGGCAAGGTTGAAAATCTTGTGTTGTGGAGTTTTGCTCCATCATAATGATCTGCATCTGAATAAAAAGTTTCTGGGGCTTTATACTTTTGCAGAATTTTATGATGAGAAGAGTCAATTAAATATAAATTTAGATCATGCTCCATATCATCATAAGATTTATAATTAATCGGTTGGCTAATGGCAACCAATTGAATTCTTTGTGTACTGTCCAAATTGATACAGCTTTTATATGTTTTAGCTTCAGTCTTTGCAAAACTTGGGTTGGTTAGTTTAAATTTTTGAATTAAAGAATCTTGTAATTGTTCTGAACAAGCTTGATAAGGTGCTGCAAAACTATTTCCAGTAATCAAAAGCAGTGCAGCGTTCAATACAATTTGTAATGTTTTCATGCGCTCATCTCTAAAAAGTTCAAAATACAATTAAATTCCAAAGTCTAAAAAATTAAGATGTTCAAAATGATATTTTTTCCCATCAAATTTCATGATATGGCGTTGCTTTTTGACAATACGCTGGGTACTACAGTTTTTTTCGTTAAGTGTTATACGCTCTGTTTTTTCCGTTAATTGAATATCTGCTAAACCATGACTGTTCTGTTTTAAGGGGTGAAGTAAAATTTGAGTCTCAGTTTGTGCATTATTTTCACATAGAGACGGTCTTTCGCCAGCTGAGTAATTCGTCATAAATTTATCTAAAACCAATTGCATTTGTTGATTGCTGATTTTGAATAACTTTATTTCACTTATTGTATAGTCAATTCTACCTAAATGCCCATAGGTTAAGGCCAATCCAATAACATGAGTATGGGGAGTTTTAGAGTAAGGATTGATATCAAATTTTAAATTTTCAAACTGATGGTTATCTGAAGAAATCTTCATGGGATAATGATAGTGATTTAGAATTTTTTCAGATGCGTTGTCAATCAAATAAAGATTTAAGTCGTAATCTGCATACCCAGACGGCATATGAAGTGGTTGACTAATTGCGATCAATTGCCGATTTTGATCCAGCTTTATACAGCGCTCAAATGTTGGATAGCGTGTATCTCTCTGTTCAGGGGAAATCAATTTAAGTTTATCAATCAATTGCAGAGTCTGTGTTTCGCTGCATCGTGAATAATTATTTTGAATATTCTTCTGTTGGGCATAACTGAAAGGAAGAAATATAAAAATACATATCGCAATACAGCAAAAATAAAATAGGCGCCGCATAAATGTCATTGTGAGCAAAGATGAATACATTTTTTTATCCAATGATGTTTTAAATTCTATTGTTTTCGAATTTTTTCTTGCTAAAGTCAGCTATATATTAACAGTAGTGATCATAAATCTTATACCATATAACTGATTATGGTAATTTGGCTGTAAAAGGACAACTGATGCAACGTGTGGCAATAAACGGATTCGGGCGAATTGGACGGAATGTATTACGCGCTTGGTTTGAAAATCCGAAAAACTTCCATTTTGAAATTGTTGCCATTAACGATATTGCAGATGTTGAAACGCTGGTTCATTTATTTAAATATGATACTACACATGGTCGCTTTGACGGTGCGGTGAATATCGTTCAAGAAAATGGACAGCTTTATATGTTGATTGACGCACGGCAAATTAAACAGAAAGTTCAAATTTTAAGACAAGCCAATCCTGAATTATTGCCTTGGGAAGCGCTTAACATTGATGTTGTTTTAGAATGTACAGGGCTGTTTCGTTCAAGAGCCGCTGCAACACAACATATAACAGCTGGTGCAAAACGCGTCATTATCGGTGCTGCACCTTTTGATACTGTTGATGCTGCCATTGTTTATGGGGTAAATCATCATGATGTTAAAGCTAGTGATCAAATTATTTCGGGTGTGTCATGTACCACACAAGCTTTAGTCCCTTTGGTCAAAATTATTGATGATGCATTTGGAATTGACAGCGCATTAATGACTGAAATTCATGCGGTCACAGCAGATCAATCTGTACTGGATCATGCACATCGAGATTTACGCCGCGCACGTGCCTCAGGACAAAATATTATTCCAACTACATCTTCTGCTTTGGGTGCATTAAAACAAGTCATGCCCAAAATGGAAAACCGTATTGATGGTTTTTCAATCCGTGTACCAACAATTAATGTTGCCGCCATTGATTTAACATTTATTGCTAAAGCGCCTGTAACAGCTCATTTAATTAACCAAACCTTAATTCAAGCAGCAAAATATGATTATGCTGAGATTATGTCTGTTACAGATGAGCAATTGGTTTCAAGTGACTTTAATCATTCACCTTATTCACTGATTGTTGATCTGACTCAAACTATGGTCGTGGGTCAACAGGCGAAAGTGTTTGCTTGGTATGATAACGAATGGGGCTATGCAAATCGCTTGTTAGATTTGTGTGAATCATTTTATTAATCTAATATTTATCACTTAAAAATAACTTTAATGACTTGAGTTTAATCAAGACGAAGATTGACATGTTTTGTTGGGGGGGAATGATGTTTTTCATATATTTGGTTATTGTGATTCTTTATCTGGCCATGATGTTTGTGATTTGGCAAATGGGAAAGTTAAAGAAAGAAAACCTTGAATGGCTTAAGCATGTGCAGAATCATGAGCAACAGATCCATGCACAAGAGCAACATCTCAAACAAACCTTACAAATTATGCAAGATTTGGCTAAAAAAATGCATGTACAGCAGGAAGTTTTAGACAATACCTCAACACGTTTGACTCAAGTTGAGTTTCAAAATGCTGAATTAATTAAAATATTACAGCAAAATTCAAAACCTTAATTGAGGTTTTGAATTGCATCAAGTCAGGAGTGACAGGCTATTGAGAACGTTTAAAGCATAAAGTATCTCAAAATCCCTGTTGCAATGATACTGATCAGTACAGTGGGTAATAATGAAAAATAACAAGCTGCGAATAGTGTGATGATAATTGCAATCAAGTTGGCTGGTTGATCTGTAACAAAGTAGGGTGCAATCACTGATATCAAAACACAGCCGGGGATCACCTGTAAAATTCGCGTGGTTCTTTTGCTGAGATGTCTATTCTTTAACAGTAAATAGCCTAAAATTCGAGTTAAGTAGGTTGTTAATCCCACACAAACAATGGCGATGAATGTCGTCATATGAATCATTCTTCATCTCCAATCAGTAAAAAAGCAGCGATAATTCCTGAAATAGAACCAATCAATACATACCAGCCTTTGGGTAGATAATAATAGGCCAGTGCAGCGGCAATCAGACTAATCAACCAAGGCAGTGCGGGTTTAAAGCCTTTCCACATTCCGCGTAAAAGCACCAGAAAAACTGCGGGGAATGCCATGTCAAAACCAAACTTTGTGACATCACCAAGGAAAGAACCAATGCCGACTCCCATAGTGGTAAAAACCACCCACATAACATATAACGCAAAACAAAGGCCGATATAAAAAAACACACTAAATCCTGCATAGGGATTGCGAGGGTTTTGTTTGTGTGAATCCGTAATGCTAAGGGCCCAACTCTCATCACACATAAAAAATAATAATGGAAGGGCTTTACGATTGGGCAAATGTCGAATATAGGGTGCTAAACTTGCACCCATTAAAATATGGCGGCTGTTGACCAGAAAAGTGATCAGAATTAAAAACAACAATTGAGGTGGCTGCGTCCAGACTTCAATAATGGCGAACTCAGAACCACCAGCAAAATTGAGTCCTGTTAACAATGGAACTTCTAAGGCAGAAAATCCTTTTTGCGCTGCTTGCGTTCCTAAAACCAGTGCAAAAGGGATAATACCCAGTAGCATTGGAATAGAGGTTTTAAGCCCACGTACAAACTCTCTAAATTCAATTGAATAGGTCAGTTCAGTCGTAGCGTTCTTAAAACTTAACATGAGTCGCTCAATGGTCGGTAAAACAAGATGATTTTTATTTTATGCCAATTGATTCGCTATATTTCGCTAAAATTGCTGCCTGTAAAATAATTTTTGCAATATTATTGCTGGAATATGTTATTTTTTGGTTTTATCTACTAGAAATAATTTTATGAAATTGGATCAGATAGATCGGCGTATTCTGTGTGCATTACAACGTAATGGAAAACTACAAAATAATGAATTGGCAGAACAGATCGGTTTATCCGCTTCACCTTGTTTAAGACGAGTAAAGCAACTGGAGGATGAGGGGATCATTGACCAATATGTTGCATTGGTCAATCCACACAAAGTAGATCTTAGTTTGACAGTCTTTGCACGAATTTGGTTAAAGAGTCAGGATGAACAAGCGGTCAATCGATTTATCGAAAGCATTATGAATATTTCTGAAATTGTTGAATGTCAACTTATGGCAGGAGATTGTGATTTTTTCTTACGTATTGTGGTTTCTGATTTAGAGGCATATCGTAAATTTCAAATTAATCATTTAAATAAAATTCCAGGGATCCAGAATGTCAAAACTGAAATCCCTTTACAGAAGATTAAACAGACCACAGCCTTACCGCTGGATTAGTTTTTTTGATTCGCTTTCGAATAACTTTAAATATTTTATCGGCACTTGTTCAGTCAACCAAACCCCATTTTCAGCACAATAAAATTGGAAACCATCTTGATGCATCTGTTTGGTGTCTAGGATGAAAATGATGACTTTGCCATGTCGTTGTCCCACTTTCTGGGCTGTGACTAAATCAGCAGATAAATGTACGTGATGACGTTCACCTGAAATTAAGCCTTTTTCTAAAATACTGTCGACAAAGCGAGTTGCTGTTCCATGAAAAAGTGTATCGGGTGGCGTAATAGCAACATACTCACGTTGAACCTGAGCACTAGAGTGACCTTGTACTGCGCGGATTTTGTTTTGATCAGGTGAAAGTTGGAAGCGTTTTTTATCACTGCTTTCAACGACCTCAATCAACTCTACGAGTTTAAGTGGTCTTCTGTGTTTGATCATTTGCTGTAAAAGGATGTGTACATCCGTCCAGCCTTCAGAATCGAGTTGGATTGCAATGGTTTCTGGTTGATGTCGAAGTACTAAACTTAGAAATTTACTATGTTCGCGTAATGTTTTTTCTGAAGATTTCATTTGTTATTCTTACATGATATGGATTTGGATATAAAATTAAGGCTGAGTTTCAATTGCTCTTACGACACTATCTACTGAATATTGTCCCCATTCAGAGAGTTGCTCGATAAATAGATTGATTGCATGACTATCAAAATGCGCAACCAGCATATAGCAAGCGGAACCACAGACTTTATAGCAACTTTCAATTGACTCAAATTGAGCGATAAATGCTTCAAACTGTTCAAATTCATTAGTCTGCATCATCACACGTATAAATTGTGTTGATTGGTTCTGTAGCGTAATCGTATATTTCTGAATTGTGCCTTCATCTTGCATTCGCGCAATGCGACTTCCTACAGCTTGGCCTGTACGGTGTACTAATTTTCCGATCTCTTTATTGCTTAACCGAGAATCAGTTTTTAGTATTTTTAAAATTTTGAGGTCAATTGGGTCATTTGGCAACATAGTGAATTGAACAAATTTTCAGTTTGAAAGTTTCTAATCGATTATTCTTTCATGAGTGACTGCAAATCGCCAGTTGTTTTGATTAATCTTATAAAAACATCAACACAAGGGTTAGGGAAACACCATGAGTCAAACAGCATTATTAGTGATAGATGTACAAAACGATTATTTTCCTCAAGGGAAGATGGAGTTGTTCTGTGCGGAACAGGCTTTAAAACATATCAATCGATTGGAAGATCTATTTATAAAGCGTGAGCAGCCGATTATTTATATTCAGCATATTGCCAATCAACCCAATGCTACATTTTTTGAAGCAGGAACGCAGGGTGTAGCACTACATTCGGGTTTACGTGTTAAGATCGATTCAATTGTGATTGAAAAACATTATCCCAATAGCTTTTTTCAAACCACTTTAAAAGCAGAATTAGAGCGACTGAATGTTGATAAATTGGTGATTAGTGGCATGATGACGCATATGTGTGTTGATGCGACGTCACGTGCAGCGGCAGAATTTGCTTATCAACCGACGATCATTGCAGACGCTACAGCGACGCGTCAATTGAGCTATTCAGGCAGAACAGTTGAAGCAGAAGATGTACAAACAGCCTGTTTGTCAGCCTTTCAAATGTTTTCACAAGTAGTCAGTATCGAGGACTATTTAAAATAGCTGAAAGAGTCAAAATAACAGGGAAGTACAGCGATTCGATTTTGTACTTCCCTTTAAATCTGAATAAAAATTTATTCTTGGTTTAAGAAACCTTCTTTGATTTTTTCAGGTAAACCTGTATGCCACCATGTATAAATGGAAGATTTTATTTCGTCATCTTGTTCAGGATCATTGAAAGGTTCATCATCTTCACGAATCAACTCATCGCCTTCAAATTTAAACCAGAATTCCCACGGGTCATCATCCCCACAACCCCAAGCCAGAGTGTGAATTTCAGGGAGTAATGCTTTTAAGAAAAGTAGGATTGCTTCGATAAACTCATCACCCGAAGAACCATGCACAAAATGGGCAACTGAATAGCCTGCAATAGTGTGTAATGATTCAGGACCCAAATCAAACTCAATATTGTCAACTGTATTTAAAAGATCTTCTGCAAGTTCTTGCCCCAATTGTGAATTGAGCTCAACTGCAACAGCAATAAATTTGTCTTGTTCACCGCGATGCTCTTGAAATAAACGGCCTAGCTTTTGCATGATTTCCGTATTTGGATGCGTGTAATATAAGTTGCTATGTAGTTCCATACTTCCCCAGTTTTTAGTATTTCAGTTGCTTTAAATAGATGCTGTTTTTCTAAACGAATAAATTATATTTTCAACAACGCAAATAGCAATCAACACTTGTGTGAAAAGTTAAATAAATACAAAGAATTGAAGTGGGGTAATGTGTAATAGATAGTTTTTTGCCTAAATTATGCATAAGTGGTCAAATTATCTAGGCATCAAAAGTTATTTTATTAATGCATGGCGCAGATGATCGTGCTAAAATAAGAGAAATCGGGTGTGTTCCCGATTTTTTTATGCGGATTACTTCCGCGCTGACAGGATTTAGGTTTACAACATGCCCATTTCAGAGACATGGTTATTACCTGATGGTGTAGCTGATGTATTACCAGAGCAAGCGCAAGTAATTGAAAAATTGCGCCGTGAAGCTTTAGATTTCCTCGCATCACGAGGTTATCAGCTGGTGTATACGCCATTCATCGAATACATCGAATCTCTTTCTTCTCTCTCCGAATCGAATCAAGATTTAGACTTAGCCACTTTTAAAGTCATCGACCAACTTTCAGGTCGTTTACTTGGTGTGCGTGCCGATATGACACCACAAGTGGCTCGTATTGATGCCCATGTACATCAAGTACAAGGTGTGGCGCGTTACTGCTATGCAGGAACTGTACTTCATACTAAACCACAAGGTTTTAATACCACGCGTGCACCACTTCAGTTAGGTGCAGAGTTATTTGGTTCAGACAGTATTGACGCAGACGTTGAAATGATCGATGTGATGCTCAATCTGCTTAATACCGCGGGTTTAGCTGATGGTATCCATCTTGATTTAGGGCATGTAGGACTGTTTAGAAGTCTGGTAAAACATGTGGGTTTAAACAAATCAACAGAAAGCCATTTATCTGATTTGTATCAGCGCAAAGCACTACCAGAACTTGCTGAATTCACTCAAGATTTAGAATTTGGTTCTGATTTTTATGCTTTAGGTCGTTATGCAAGTGATCTGGATGCATTGCAAGCGAATATTAGCGCAGAGATTTTTGCTGATGAAGCATTTAAAAATGCTTTTGAGGTACTTAAAACAACATATACAGAAATTCAAGCACGTTGGCCAAAACTCAATATTGGTATCGATGTTGTAGAGCTTCGTTCGTACCATTACCACACTGGGTTAATGTATGCCGTGTATGCACCAAACCGTGCTGCACCGTTGGCACAAGGTGGTCGTTATGATGGTATTGGTGAACACTTTGGACGTGCGCGTCCTGCAACAGGCTTTTCTTGTGACTTGTATTCCTTAAGTGCGGGTCAACGTCAACAGATTGAAAAAGTAGTTGCACCGAAAGGTACCGAATCCACTTTGCTGGATGCGATTGCCGTAGCACGTCAACAAGGTTTAAGTGTAATTCAGTTATTGGGTAATGACGATTTAAACTCAGTTCCAAATGCAACCCACCAGATGGTGAATGTTGCCGGTGAGTGGAAAATCGAAACAATTTAAGTATCAGATTGAATGTTCATGTCATTCGATTTGGTTTTCTATTTTAACAGCATGATGTAATGAGGCTATTATGGGCAAAAGTGTTGTGGTACTCGGTACCCAATGGGGCGACGAAGGTAAAGGTAAAATCGTTGACCTGCTCACAGATCAAGCAGCTGCGGTAGTACGTTATCAAGGCGGACATAACGCAGGGCATACGCTCGTCGTTGGTGGTAAGAAAACAGTTCTTCACCTCATTCCATCAGGTATTTTACGTGAAAACGTACTTTGCTTAATTGGCAATGGTGTTGTACTTTCACCTGAAGCATTGATCAAAGAGATGGATATTCTTGAGAAAGAAGGCGTACCCGTTCGTGAACGTCTGCGTATTTCTCCAAACTGTCCGTTGATTCTTCCTCACCATATTGCACTTGATCAAGCGCGTGAGAAGAAACGTGGTAATGCCAAAATCGGTACAACGGGTCGTGGTATTGGTCCTGCTTATGAAGATAAAGTAGCCCGTCGTGCGATCCGTGTTGCGGATTTAGTTCGTGGTGGCGAACATCTTAAAGCACAGCTTGAAGAGCTTCTTGAATATCATAACTTCCAATTGACTCAATTCTTCGGTGTTGAAGCAGTTAAAGTTGAAGATGTATTGGCACTTTGTGATCAATGGCGCGAAGTGGTTAAGCCATTAGTTTTAGATGTGATTACAACATTGCATGACTATCGTAAAGATGGTGCAAACATCATGTTTGAAGGTGCGCAAGGCTCACTTCTTGATGTCGATCATGGTACATACCCATATGTAACTTCATCGAATACTACCGCTGGTGGTGTAAGTTCAGGTTCAGGTCTTGGTCCATTGCATCTTGACTATGTTTTGGGAATTACCAAAGCCTATACAACTCGTGTAGGTGCAGGTCCATTCCCAACTGAGCTTGTTTATGATGCTGCCAATGATGTTGGTGATGCAGTTGGTAAACATTTGGGTACTGTGGGTTCAGAATTCGGTGCGTCGACTGGTCGTCAGCGTCGTTGTGGTTGGTTTGATGCTGAAATCTTACGTCGTTCTGTAGATGTAAACTCATTATCAGGTATTTGCTTAACTAAACTTGATGTTTTAGATGGTTTGGAAGAAGTGAAAATCTGTATCGGTTATGAAGCTGCAGATTCAGGTTGTGTGGGTTCTACAGATGCGCTTGCATTTGAAACATTAAAACCAATTTATGAAACTATGCCAGGTTGGTCTGAGTCTACGTTTGGTGCCAAATCATTGGATCAATTGCCACAAAACGCAATTAATTATGTAAAACGTATTGAACAGTTGATTGAATGTCCTATCGACATCATTTCAACGGGTCCAGATCGTGATGAAACAATTGTGATGCGTCATCCATTTGATGCTTAATTGATTCAATCTTTAAAAAGCTCCTACGGGAGCTTTTTTTATTGTTGTTATTTTTAGGTGTTTTAAATAAAGTGTGATTATATTTTGATTTTTTTTGTAAAATACAACATAATTCAGCCGCTAAGAGCTGAGCTTCGTTTTGAAGCTTGCAATAAGATCTATGAAATTTGGTGAAAATAATGATTAACAAGAAACTATTACTTGGATTAGGGTTGGCTATAGGCTTAACAGGTTGTACAACTGTTGCTGAATTAACGGGTAATGATTCTGCGACGCTAAACCTCAATGCAGCAGCAGATTATAAACTTCTTGTAGATGATGCAAGGGCACAAAAAGCACTTGATACAACATCTGCAACATATAAACGAGTCAATGCTGTTTTCTTAAAGATGAAACCTTTTGCTGATCAAGCAAATCAAACTGGTCAAAAATTTGACTGGCAATTGAGTGTACTTAAATCAAATGAACTCAATGCATTTGTAATGCCTGGCGGTAAGGTTGTATTCTTTACAGGTATTGTCAATCAATTGAAACTGACTGATGCTGAAATTGCTGCCATTATGGGACATGAAATGACCCATGCCTTAGAGGAGCATTCTAAACGTGGTGCTGGTGCAACGGCAATTACTGACTTTGCTGTGAAAATGGGCAAAACCTATGCAGGCGATAAATTGGGTTCAGTCGGCACTCAAGCTTTAGACATCGGGAGTAAATATGGTGTAGGTCTGCCATATTCACGTAGTTTAGAATCATCTGCTGACCGTGGTGGATTAATGCTTATGGCGAAAGCTGGCTATAATCCTGAAGCGGCAATCAGTGTTTGGCAAAAAATGAACAAGATTGATGGCGGCAGTAATAATGGTGTACAGAAGTTCACTTCAACACATCCATCAAATAACGACCGTATATCAGATTTAAACAAAAACATGGTTGAAGCAAAGCAAATTTATCAATCTGTTGTTAAAAAGTAATTTGATCGCAGAGTGTTCAGCCCGATGTAAATCGGGCTTTTTATTTAAAGCTAAAAAAGACTAAAGTCGATATCAATCAGGCTAGGTTTTCAAGCTTAGCTTGTTAAAATGTCCTTTTATATACACATTGAGTTTGTAGGATGCAAAAGAATATATCGAGCACAATATTTTACTCTCTGATTTTCGCAATGGGCGGTGCTCCAACGATTGCAATGCTGATTATTCAGGCTCAAACCACTGATCTGAATATTATCAATAATGCATTGTTAGGTCTGAGTGTAATGGTTGCATGTGTGCTGGTTCCTGTTATTTTGATCCAAAATGCATTTTTATTTATCAAAAGAAACGACCAATTGTTAGAGAAAAAAATTATTCCATTGAAAAACATATATTTGATGCTTAATGTGATTTGTCTCATCTATTGGTTGGCGATTCAATTTTTGTAAAATTTCACTTACATAATTAATATGAATTAATGGATCTTATTGATTTAACCTTATGTAACATTTGCATATAATCCACAGTGCTTTTCATTGTTCTCCATGGAGTTGATTATAATGAACAATAAATTAATGCTTAGTCTTTGTGCGGCGACTGCCATTTCAATTTCAGGGTGCTCAACTATTGCGGATATGGCAGGTGCTGATTCTGCAACGCTTAATTTAAACGCAACACAAGGCTTTAATAAAACGGTGCAAGAAGCACGTTTGAATAAGACTCTAGATACAACTTCTGCAACTTATAAAAAAGTGAACGCAGCATTTATCCGATTAAAACCTTTTGCAGATCAAATGAACCAAACGGGTCAAAGATTTGATTGGCAGTTGGCTGTTCTTAAGTCAGACGAAATCAATGCTTATGTCGCACCCGGTGGTAAAGTAGTTTTTTACACAGGGATTGTAAATCGACTCAATCTATCTGAAGCTGAAGTTGCTGCAGTAATGGGACATGAAATGACCCATGCTTTAGAAGAACATTCTAAACAAAAATTAGGTGCGCAAGCGTTGACCAATCTTGCAGTAGGAATTGGTAAATCGTATGCAGGTAGCCAAATTGGTGAATTAGGTAATGCTGCTCTCGATTTGGGAAGCCAAGTTGGAGTGGGTTTACCATACTCACGTAGTTTAGAGAGCCGTGCAGATGAGGGCGGCTTAATGATGATGGCAAAAGCTGGCTATAATCCTCAAGCAGCAATTAGCTTGTGGGAAAAAATGGCGAAACAGGGTGGAGGAAAAGGTTCTGCATTACTGTCAACACATCCATCTGATGTTAATCGTATCAATGCAATGAAAAAGAATTTACCTGCTGCAATGGCAGTTTATACTGCGCGAGGCGGAAGATAAGTTTTTTGATAAAACCTATCGAATAAAAAAGGATGCTTATGCATCCTTTTTTATTGAAAACAACGTAGAACAATGAGCGTTTCAAAAATTGTGCTTAAGGTGCAGGGTTTGGCTGCTGCTGATGAATCGCATCTATTTCCAATAAGATTTCTTCAGACAATTGGGTATCAAAGGCCTGAATATTCTCTTTTAGTTGCTCGAGCGTAGTCGCACCAATAATGGTACTACTCACAAAAAATTGTTGTTTAATAAATGCTAAAGCCAATTGGGTAAGGCT
The DNA here is from genome assembly GCF_048552295.1 of Acinetobacter legionensis. Taxonomy (NCBI): domain Bacteria; kingdom Pseudomonadati; phylum Pseudomonadota; class Gammaproteobacteria; order Moraxellales; family Moraxellaceae; genus Acinetobacter; species Acinetobacter legionensis. The sequence continues at coordinate 41,358 of NZ_JBIMCW010000005.1, read as the reverse complement.
TAAACCATGTTTTTCTGCAAGCTGTGCATATTGTTCTGTCGCCCAATCGCTCTGTGGATTGCTATAGCGGCTAAAGCGAGAAAATAGTGTAATACGTCCTTTTTCAGGGCGTGCGCCGTGGCGATACTTGCCAGTTAAGTAACCAAAGGCTAAGGGTGAGTAAGCGAGTAAGCCAACGCCCTCGTGTTGTGCGATCTCAGACATCCCAATTTCATAAGTACGATTGAGCAAACTATAAGGGTTTTGTACACTCACAATTTTTTCTAAGCCCAATTGTTCAGCTAAATGTAAAAACTTTAAGGTACCCCAAGGTGTCTCATTGGATAAGCCAATATGACGAATACGCCCTTTTTTAACTTCTTTCGAGAGTGCTTCTAAGGTTTCAGCAAGCGGGGTGATGTCTTGTGTACGTGCCGCAAGCTGATTGCTGTAACCCAGCGTGCCAAAGAAGTTAACAGGGCGTTGTGGCCAGTGCAGTTGATAAAGATCTATATAGTCTGTTTGTAAGCGCTTGAGCGAGCTATCAATAGCACTACTGATCTCTGCTTCTATAAACTTGGTATGCCCATCACGAATTTGACTGCCACCTTGTTGGGGGCCTGCAATTTTTGTGGCAATGATAAGTTTGTCACGCTGACCGTTTTGAGCAATCCAATTCCCTATGATGCTTTCAGTCGATCCCTGTGTCTCTGGTTTAGGGGGTACCGGATACATTTCAGCAGTATCCCAGAAATGGATATTTTGATCGATTGCATAAGCAAGTTGTTCAAATGCTTCATTCTGATTATTTTGTTCACCAAAGGTCATGGTACCTAAACAAATTTCAGGGACCACAAGATCAGAATGCCCTAAACGATTTGACTTCATTTTATGTCCTTCAAAACTAATATTCAGTATCTTGTGAGAATAATAGCGTAATTTAAATTTGATAACTAAGTGAAAAAATGTTTCTAATTATCAAAATAAGATAAAGTTATCTGATTCTTTTATAAAATGCTCATTTTAGCTTGGTCTAGTTTTATAGCATGGTCATGAGACCAGCTCACAGTCATTCACTGTGTAGTTCTAGCAACATGAAAAAAGCAAACTCGGGAGTTTGCTTTTAAACTATATTTCAACTTTTTGACAATATTTGATATTTACCCCATTCAACATAATTCTTTAAGGAAATAAATTCTCAAATTTGTTCTCAAGTTTTATTCATCATCTGTGCTTAGTTCGTCTTCAGAAAAATTAGATTCTTCTAAAGATACATCAAATATAAGGATGGCTTTACCGTCGGTTTCGATCATGCCTTGTTCTTCAAGTGTTTTTAGAACACGACCAACCATTTCACGGGAACAGCCCACAATACGACCAATTTCTTGGCGAGTAATGCGGATTTGGCGGCCGTTTGGCAAGATCATCGCTTCAGGCTGTGCTGAAAGATCAATTAAACAACGTGCAATACGACCAGATACATCAATAAATGCAAGGTCAGTTACTTTGCGTGTTGTATTTTTTAAACGACGAACAAGTTGTGCAAATACGGCATAACTTAAGTCAGGATATTGTTTACTAATTTCGTGGAAATTGTCATATGAAATTTCAGCAATTTCACATACGTCACGGGTTCTTACTTCCGCAGTACGTTGTGGATTCTGCTCAAATAATCCCATTTCCCCAAAAAAGTCCCCAGGGTTCAAATATGCAACAACAATTTCACGTTCATCATCTTCACGTAAAATAATTGAAACTGAACCTTTTAAAATTAAATACAGTGATTTTGACTCTGAACCTGCATCAATAATCGTTGAGCGTTTTGGAAAACGATTGATGTGGGCTCTTTTGAGCAAAGCTTTGACTGACTCAGGTAGTTGACCAGGAGACAAAGCATCTGTACTAAGTTGTGCAAAATTAGAAGACATGCTTAAAAATTCCGAATTGGATAATAACTAGATCTGTTGATCTAAATTGAACTCGTCACGTAGAAGCAGTAGAGATGAAATTCCTTATCAACTCATTTTATGCTAGTGTACAGGTACCCCGTAAATTTATAGCTTTTTTTAGGTAGTTGCAATGCAAACTAGCGTTCATTGGTTAGAGAATGTTGCTTTCGAAGCAAAATCAGAAAGTGGTCATCAAATTGTGATGGATGGTTCTGCTGAATATGGTGGTGAAAACCGTGGCCCACGTCCTATGGAACTCATATTAATGGGATTTGGTGGGTGTGCTTCATTCGATATTGTGACCATTTTAAAGAAATCTAGGCAAAATGTAACAAATGTTGTTTGTCAGCTCAAAGCGGATCGAGCAGACACGATTCCAGCTGTATTTACGAAGATACATTTACATTTTGTGGTAACAGGGCATGATGTAAAAGAGAAGCAAGTAGCGAAAGCTGTTGAATTATCAGCCGAAAAGTATTGCTCAGCAAGTAAAATGCTATCCGATGGTGGTGTTGAAATCACCCATGATTTTGAAATAATTTTAGCTGAATAATTAAATTATTATTCTAAAAAGCCAATCCTTAGATTGGCTTTTTTTTATGTGCTCTAACTTTTTAAATTCATGACTCATGCTAACAATTTTTTAAAAAATAAATTATTACAAAATGTGTATTTCTTTAAAAGGACCATTTTTGAAACAAATGTTCAAAGTTTTCTTTGCATTTTGCTTGCAAAATTAAAGTGATAAAAATAATTGTGGATCAACTCGGGCATTATTTAAGCTCATTCCCCAGTGTAGATGTGGACCTGTTACTCGTCCTGTTTTACCCACCAATCCCAATAATTCACCTTGTTTCAAGATTTGCCCTTTTTCTACATTGATTTTACTGAGGTGGCAAAACATGCTGATCAGACCTTGTCCGTGATCAATCATAACGGTATTTCCATTAAAGAAATAATTGCCTGTGGCAACCACTGTTCCTGCGGCAGGCGCAACCACTTTTTGTCCGATGGGGGCAGGGATATCTAAACCAGAATGTGGAGCACGTTCTTCACCATTAAAAAAGCGTTTACGACCAAATGAATTACTAAATTTTCCTGCTGTAGGACGGATAAATGTTGGAAAGTCTTTCCATTGTGCAGGGCTAAAAGAGCTATAAACACTGTTTTGTTCTTTCGCTTCTTGGCTATAACGATCAAGTTGTTCTTGATTCGGATTGACGTAGTCCTGATTTTTTACATTGAGGCGCTGCTCAGCGTATTTAAATGGCTTCACTTCAATATTAATTGGGCCTTTAGAGCTTTGTAATTGCAGTGTACCCAGTGGCGCTGAAAGCGGAATACCAAAAACAATATGGTTTACTGCATTTTCACCATCCACGATCAAGACAGGTTTGTCTTGATAAGTGACATTTAACACGGTTTTAGCAACAGGAATAACCGCTATGCCACCTGCACGACGTGAGTCTTGAGGTAAGGCAAAAGCTTGTGTTGCTATAATTAAGCTAGATAGTAGGAAAAGTTTTTTGATTGAAGGCATAAATAACATACAAGGTTTAATTTTTTGTAGTATCTCGCTTTTTTATTCAGATGCTCAAGCATGTGATTGTTAAATTGTAAGTAGAGTGTTCTTGATGACTATTCAAAATACTGTAGGGCAATGAATATTACCCAATTATTTGAATATCTGATTTGTTAAGAAAGATTCAAGAGATCTAATTGAGAACATTGGTCAATAGGCTTGATAAGCGAGTTGATTGAAATATGAATAGTGTAAAGATATTGATCAATTTAAATTATTAAAATTATTTAATAATTCTATTAAATTTGTCTTAATAGTTGGTTTTATGTTTCAATTGCTATGTTCTTCATTCAATAACAATAATTGGCCTCAGTATGACGAAACCTAAATTTTTACATGAATTACCAATTGAGCAGTTAAAGCAGATGTCTCAAGAAGACATAAAGCAAACAATAAAAGCAGAGCAGCTTTATTTTCGACACAGACCCAAAAAGATCTATTACCTTGCGGTAAATGGGGCTAAAACCAAAAATGGTGGGTTAGTTAAAGCGACTGCATTGCAAAGCCGAATAGGTGGATTGCCTATTGCTTTAGTTGGTGACGATGCTATTTACGCAGATGGGACAATTTCTAAAATCATTTCAGGTGCTGGCAAGGGTTGTCTTATAAATGGTCAGTCCGCTGCATTGGTAGGAAGCCACTTAGAGAATGGTGATGAGATTGTCGATAGCCCTAATAACTCTGTAGCTATAAATATCTTTATCGGTGATAAGGCCCCTGAAGGCTTTTTGTGCCAAGATGGTTTTAATCATGACTAAAGGTTTTGCAATTCATAACTCTATGACAAATCATGGAGGCATCATTCAAGCAACACAACAACGAACATCTCAAATGGGAAATCTATTTCTACGTGCTGGAGATGGTCACTTTTGCCCTAAGTGCAAATGTTGGTCTGAAATTGTTAAAAGCCATGATCATATTATTATGGATGGCAAAGCTGTTGCTTATGTTGATGACTTATTGACTTGTGGAGCTAAAATTTTACCTAAACAAGATCATGTTGTTGGAACAAGCCAAGGTGAGAATTATAGAAGTTCTTCAAGCTCAAAAGAGCCTTTACAAAATAGCTTTATAGATAAAGTAATCTCAACAAATTTTGGTTTGCAACACCAATTGTTAGATAAAGCTACTCAGAAACCGTTAGTTGATTTTCCATACCAATTGAAACGTGCAAACGGTGAAGTTATTGAGGGGAAAACTGATGAAGATGGAAATACAGTTCATATTGATTCAGGTGATCAAGAGGAACAGGTAGAGCTAATAATTTATGACCTTTCTAAACCAATGCCTCCACTAGATGATGACTTAGGGTAAAAAATTATGGCTGACGTTATTGTAACTGATAAGGGTATGTTTCCTAGGGATGTTGAAGTTTGTAACTATCCCTCTGTAACGTGTAATCCAGCGTTTAAAGTTGGTAATTACTACATTGCTGCGCCTTACAATTTTTTCTTTGACGAAGATCATTGGCAAAGGCTGGAACGCACAAATAAAGTAGAGTTTCTACTGGCTTTACGTTTTGGTATGGAATATGACATAAACAAATTTGGTGATGGAATGATTAATAAGCTTTCCTTCAACACTATGATGTATGTAAAGTTTCAACAGTATGTACGGAAACACTCAATGCATGAAGCCAGTAAATTAGTTGCTCAATTTCAAAAACAAACCTTTTCAATCAGACTTAAAACAGGATTTAGTTTTTTTGATGTATTGGCAGTAATAGGAATTGCAAAAAATATTACTGTTCCAGAAACCATAGTACATCTTCGGCAATTGGCTGAAAATAATCATTGTCCTCTATATGTAAACAGATCCACATTTAAAAATATATTTAATGAAGATTATCATTCGGGAATGTTAAAACAGTTAACAGGAGATGGAACGTATAAGGGGGAAGGTTCTGTTGTAGACTTGAAGCAGTTTGACAATAAAGGAAGTGGGTAATTATGAAATTTAAATTTTTAACTCTAATATTAATACCACTGGTATCGATAGGATGTTCTGCTAATGAAATAACAAAAAAAGACATTCAAAAATACGTAGAAACAAGTGATGTATTTATCAATATTGATACACCTATTTATAGATTAGCTGACACGACTAAGAAAAATGCGATGGCTGACGCAATTTATAAATCATCATTAGCCAAGCTTTATTTTTTAAAAAGTTATGAGAAAGAGCTATTCCCTATTTACAATCTCGAAGACAAGATGATGTCTGAAAACTTCTTTGGCTATTGTTGGATGGGAAAATTCATCAATGATTATAAATCCTTTGCACCCAAGCCTTCTTTAGTAGATGTTGAAACATTGCAATGGCTGGATAAAAAGCGCGCTATATGGGCTCAGCATATTAGTAAAAAATTTGGGAATGATACGTCCGTTAAAAATTACTGTCCTTACTAACAGGTACAGCCGATATATTTACTTTTAAAGTTATGAGTAATATAGTCTTAAAAATGTTGCAAAAATAGGTTGATAAAAATAATGGTAAATCAACCTGATTTAAACTAAATAGCGGCTTAATTTTTTTGTTGTAGTGTATCGTTTTATCGAATTGAGGGGATATTTTCACTAATTGGATGAATTACGCATCCCCATTCAAAAATAGATCATACAATCGTCACCTCGAAAAATCACATGCCTAATTAATTAAGCATGTGATTATGATCGATCAATAAAGTCTTTGAAAACTAAAACTTAAAAACTAAGCTTTAAAAGCTAAAGTTTAAAATTAGGATTTATAAGGTTTAGCACGGCGGAGTTGATGCAATACTGAAACCAATAAATCAATTTCCTCAGTGGTATTATAAAACGCAAGAGAAGGGCGTACAGTACGTTCAACACCGAAACGGCGTAAGATCGGTTGGGCACAATGATGCCCAGTACGCACGGCGATACCATATTGATTGAGTACTTTCCCGACCTCTTCCGTTTCATAGCCTGCCAGTGTAAAAGACATCACACTGGCTTTATTTAATGCAGTACCAATCAGGCGTAGTCCAGAAACGCTTTGTAGTGCATGTTGACCATATTCAAGCAAGTCATGTTCATAACGTGCAATGTTATGGATTCCAATACTTTCTACGTATTCTAAAGCAGCACCTAAGCCAACAGCATCTGCAATATTCCCCGTACCTGCTTCAAATTTATTTGGTGCAGGTTGATAGACCACATTCTCAAACGTCACATCCTGAATCATATTTCCGCCGCCTTCCCATACAGGCATGCTATCAAGTAATTCAGACTTGGCATAAACAGCGCCAATACCCGTTGGGCCAAAAACTTTATGCCCAGAAAACACAAAGAAATCGGCATCTAAGGCAGTAACATTGGTGGGCATATGCGAAACAGACTGAGCACCATCAATCAAAACTCGAACACCTGCTGCATGCGCCAATGCAATAATTTCTTGAGTAGGCGTTACAGTACCCAAGGCATTAGAAACCTGTGTAATCGAAACCAGTTTGGTTCTAGGATTGAGCAATTTTACAAATTCCTCAATCTGAATCTGACCAGTATCATCTACAGGAATTACACGGAGTTTTGCACCAGTTTCTTTACTGAGTTGGTACCAAGGCACAATATTGGCATGATGCTCAAGATGGGACACAATAATTTCGTCTCCCGCTTGAATATTCTGCTTACCCCACGATTTTGCGATTAAGTTGATACCTTCTGTTGTACCTCGAACAAAGACGATATTTTTTGCTGAAGCGGCCCCAATAAAGCGAGCCACAACATCCCGGGCATGCTCATAAGCATCACTGGCACGTGCTGCAAGTTCATGTGCTGCGCGGTGAATATTCGAGTTTTCATGTTGATAGAAATATGAAATTCGATCGATGACCGCCTGAGGTTTATGGGTGGTGGCTGCATTATCCAACCAAACCAATTGCTTACCATTTACACTTTCTTGTAGGATGGGAAAATCCCGACGGATTTGCAAAATATCAATGGGTTGATAGTTCTGAGCATTCGCTGGTATCTGCACATCTGAATGCGGACGAACAGCTTCAATGGTAGGTGATTGAAGAAAATAATAACCAGACGCTGCTGTTGCAGGTTTGTCATTACGATCTTGTAATACACTTTTTAATTGCTGGTCATCTGTCACATGATAATGATCAAACGCATATGGATTTTTAAGCACATCAGTTTGAGCCACATTTGTATTGACTGTTTGGGCACTGGCAACTTCAGGATGAGGCAGATCCAAAAAGTAATAACTCGATTGAGCTTGATGTGGCGCAGTCGTTGTTAGGTTTGATGGTGCTGTCTGTTGTGTGATTGGTGTAGGATTCAATGACAAATCTAGCTTTTGTCCGACAGCAAATGGATCAGGAGTATTTGCACCACCAACAATGGGCGAAGAAGATAGAATTCTACGCTCAGGATGGTCGGCGGTCGGTTCTACATAGTGATGTGTAGAATCCGGGTTTAAATTTGCCTGTTGCACAATGGCAGGTATACGCCCAGACAAAGCAGTAATTGGGTCTTTAGGCTGTGGTTGGTGACTAATACCTTGAGATCGTTGATCGGGTATATCAAAGTTAAAACCTTGTGGGTTTTGCTTGGGTAAAGCTGAAAAAAATTCAGCAGCCAATTGTGCAATGACAGATTCACTGATGGGTGCATCAGCAATATGATCAGAAGAAATATCTGGAGTAGATTGATTACTTGTAAGTTGTTGGATAGTCATGGTACTTGTCTACCTCCACATCTTCGAGCACAGCGAGTGCGTCATCTGTCAACACAGCAAGAGAACAATATAAGGAGATTAAGTAAGAGGCGATTGCATTACGATTGATGCCCATAAAGCGTACAGATAGGCCAGGTGCCTGTTCACCAGCAAGACCTGGTTGGAATAAGCCAACAACGCCTTGACGCTTTTCACCAACGCGTAACAAGATGATTTTGGTTTTGCCATCTTCAACTGGAATTTTATTTGAAGGAATCAGTGGAATACCACGCCAAGTGATGAACTGTGAACCAAATAGGCTTACGGTTGGTGGTGGAACACCACGACGGGTACATTCACGTCCAAAAGCTGCAATCGCATCGGGATGTGCTAAGAAGAAGCCTGGCTCTTTCCAAACTTTACGTAGTAAATCATCAAAATCATCTGGTGTGGGTGCACCTGTCAAAGTGGAAATACGTTGCTCATCTGCAACACTTGCCAATAAGCCGTATTCAGGATTATTGATTAATTCACTTTCTTGACGTTCTTTAATGGTTTCGATGGTTAAGCGTAACTGTTCTTTGATTTGATCGTGAGGACTACTATATAAGTCAGAAACACGAGTATGAATATCCAGAACTGTGGAAACACCATTTAAAAAGTATTCACGTGGATTAACTTCATAGTCGACAAAAGTTTGTGGAAGTGTTGCTTCATCACGTTGTGTACAAGCCACCTGAATATCATCGGTATTGCTGACTTTATTGACCCGATAGATACCTGCTTCAACAGGGGTCCATTGCAATAAATGTGTTAGCCAACGTGGCGTAATGGTGGAGAGTTGCGGTACTGTTTTTGTCGCATTGGCAAGTTGACGGGCTGCTTGATCATTTAGCGCTTGGCGTGTGACTTCTTGGTTCTTAGCCATGTTTTAATCCTTGGTGGTATTGGAAATTAATTTATTGATTACTCATCTGATTTAAAAATGCTGTTTTTATCATCTCCAATAAAGTAAGAATTTTGCTATTGGTGTTTAATTGTGACCGGTATTTATTGCATTAATTTGATTCTAATTAAGAGCGTTTTTAATCATTATCAACTGCTTATAAAAATTCATAAGAGGAATAAAGCAAGAGCCTTATTCCTGACGCCAAGGTAAGTTGTGGAAACGCCATCCATTGAAAGAACCACGATGATCATTTTCGTCAAGGTCACCTTCAAAGCCTTGTTCGATATTGTAAATATTTTCAAAACCCGCATTAAAAGCCACATTTGCAGCAGCTGCGGAACGTTTGCCACTACGACAAAGCAGTAGAATGATCTTGTCTTTTCCAATTTTAGTTTCAAGTTCTTTGGCAAAGCGTGGATTGCGGTTCAGCGCAGTTCCTGTCGCCCAAGGAATATGAATAGTATCTTCTACATAGCCGACAAATTTACGTTCTTCGTTGGTGCGTACGTCGACAATCACCACATGACCCGCTTTAAACAATGCCCATGCTTCATGAGGTAAAATTGTTCCCGTAAATTCTAAATAATGATCTTCAACACGTTGTTTTGCTTGTTCAAAGATATTTTCAATTTGAGCCGTTGTTAATTCGGTAAAGTGTTGTTGATTTAAACTCGTCATTTCATTTGCCTTTCTTCAAACTTAGAATTACATCTAAGTCTTGATGTATCAGATGTATTGATAACAACTATAATGATTTTATATATTCAATAAATTAATAAAAATTGAATTGCTTATTCTTATTTTGAAATAAGATTTAAATGATTTTTAAAGATATCTTTATACGAAGAATGTTTATCTACAAGATTGCTAATAAAATAGTATTTACATATTCAAAGTGAATAATAAAATTTCATGTTAAGCGCATGGATTGTGAAAAGTCATTTCAGTAGGTAAATATATGACCCAATGGAATATCCCCAATATTGTGGATGAGCTACAACAAGCTCGTAATGAATGGCGTACTCAACGTAAAAGCTTAAAAGACTTTGGCGGTAGGGAATTACCTTCAAAAGATGAAATTAAGAAAATCATGAATGATCTGTGTGGTATCTTGTTCCCTATGCGACTAGGGCCACCTGATCTACGCCAACAAAGTGAAAATTTTTATATTGCACATGCACTTGAGAAAACTTTGCACTCATTATTGGAGCAAGTCAAACTTAATCTAACTTATGATTATAAATATAAAAAGCACAACGAAAATGCCGACGTAATTGAGGTATTGGCACAAAGTATCGTCAGTGAATTTGCACAAAAATTACCAGATCTACGCCGAATTTTAGATACAGATGTGATTGCAGCCTATGATGGTGATCCAGCTGCACGAAGTGTCGATGAAGTTTTATTGTGTTATCCGGGTATTTTGGCAATTATTTACCACCGAATTGCACATGAGTTTTATAAAAAAGACTTGTCACTGTTGGCACGTTTAATTGCTGAGATTGCACATTCAAAAACTGGCATTGATATACATCCAGGCGCACAAGTCGATCAAGGTTTCTTTATTGATCATGGTACAGGTGTGGTGATTGGTGAAACCTGTATTATTGGTAAAAATGTGCGAATTTACCAAGCCGTAACGCTTGGCGCTAAACGTTTTGAAATCGATGATTCTGGGCGTTTACAGAAAGAATATGCACGTCACCCAATCGTAGAAGACAATGTGGTGATCTATGCAGGTGCAACTATTCTTGGGCGTATTACCATTGGTCAGGGTGCTGTAATCGGTGGAAATGTATGGATTACCCAAAATGTCGCAGCGAATAGCGCAGTTTCTCAAAGTTCTGCAACCAAGTCAGAAGTGTAAGTGCATTGAAAGCTTAATAGGTTGTGTAGCTTAAAATTTTATGAGGTTAAAATGCTTCATTAAGAAAGTGGAATGATGTAGTAAGTTTGATCAACCGAGATGATCAGTTTATTTCTAATTTGATATATCCAAGCAGTGTCAATGGGCAGCTTAAATTGTTTATTTTGCCCATGTTGTTTGATTTCAAATACGTCATAGCCAATAGGTGTAAACCAGAATATATAATGATTTCCTGAACCTTGAACATCATCAATACTTTGATATTTTAGATATTTGGCATTTACAGTGGGTAACTCTACTGGCTTTTTGCATTCAGGCAGTCTTATCTCATCTTTCAACTGTGGCAGAAATTTGGAAAAATCGCGACTATAGAGATAACTTTGAGGTGTTTTTAAGAGCCGTGTTTCGTGTTCAAGAATTAAATAACATTCTGCTTGGTGCTGTTGTAGATAGAGCCTTAATTGTTGAATGAGTTTTAAATTAAAAGGTTCGGCAGGTTGAGCAGGATAATCATCTGGTGAAAAATCACGTTTTGGTTGTTCAGGCTTGTCTCTAAAAATATCTTTGAAATTTTTGATTACAGATTGCTGCTGTTGTTTATGTTCTTTTTGAGCTTCTGCGGCTGCTTTGGCCGAAATATATTGAGGATCAAAATAAACTGTTGTGTCATATTCTAAGACTTTCTTTTGATATGTTTTCTCTTGCACCATTTGCTCTAAAATTGTCTGAGAAAATGCAGCATAGGAAAACGAAGTCATGGCCGTTAAATTTTGTGTCTGTGCATTGAATAAATAAGCTTGCATTGGATTATTCACACCAGATTGAAAGGTTTTTATAGTGATGAGAAAGTGATTGTGATTTAAGGCGACAATTTGATCGATCAATTGATTTGTTTGTGCAGCAATGAAATGAGGCTGAATCTGTTGATCATGATTTAGATCATAAGTACATATTTTAAAATTCTTTACAGGATTTTGTTTTATATGACTTTCAGGGCAATTGTAAACAATAAAATTTTCATTGAGGGCTTTTCTATTCATGTCATCAGACGTTTTAAACCATGTGAATTCTATGCCTGATATATTCGGTGTTAATTGCTGGATATGTTTGTGGGGAAATTCTTCACTATTTGGCGATTTGTAGCCACAGGCATACAGTGCAGATACTGCAATTAATACAGATAATGATTTACCGAAAGTCAACATTGTTATTATACTAAAATCTCTCAATACTCCTTACTCTAAAGCATATCGTTGAAAATACAAACGTTTAAAAAACTAATTCTCTATATTTTTCCATAAGCTTACTTGAAAAATAACGTTTCAGCACAGATATTAATACTGAAATCCATTCTAAGTATTTTGGTAAGTTTTTGAAAAATATATAAATTAATTCATTATTGCTATTGAAATCGAAAAAAACGTTCCCATTTATTATTCAAGTACAAAATTTGTTGTGAGGAATAACAAGAATGCGATTTGAAAAATTTACGAACCGCCTGCAGCAAGCCTTATCTGATGCACAATCTCAGGCAATGGGTAATGATAATACCGCAATTGAGGGTATTCATATTCTTTCCGCTTTATTGGAAGAACCATCTAATCTTAGTCTTTTGCAACAGTCAGGCGCCAATCTACCTGAGTTAAAAACAAAACTGCAAAAAGCCTTAACAGATGCGCCCAAAATTGGAACACCAACTGGAGATATTAATTTAAATCCAGAAGCTGTACGTGCGCTTAATTTGGCAGATAGCTTTGCTCAAAAAGCAGGAGATGAATTTTTATCTACTGATTGGGTAATCTTGGCACTTGCTGAAACAGGTGCTACCAAAACATTGTTAACAAGCGTAGGTGTCACGACTGACAAACTACGCAAAGCAATTGAAAATATTCGAGGTGGCGAACAAGTTATGGCAAATAACCATGAAGATCAACGAGATTCACTTAATAAATATACCATAGATTTAACAGCACGTGCTGCGGAAGGTAAACTCGATCCTGTGATTGGCCGTGATGAAGAAATTCGTCGGACTATTCAAGTGTTGTCGCGTCGTACTAAAAATAATCCTGTATTGATTGGTGAACCTGGTGTAGGTAAAACGGCGATTGTTGAAGGTCTGGCACAACGTATTATCAATGGTGAAGTGCCTGAAGGCTTAAAAGGTAAGCGTGTTTTATCGCTAGACTTAGGCTCATTGCTGGCTGGTGCAAAATACCGTGGTGAGTTTGAAGAACGTTTAAAAGCAGTACTCAAGGATCTAGCGAAGTTTGATGGTGAAATCATTCTCTTTATTGATGAGCTACATACGCTTGTTGGTGCAGGTAAGGGTGATGGTGCGATGGATGCAGGTAATATGTTAAAACCTGCATTGGCACGTGGTGAATTACGTTGTGTGGGTGCAACGACACTGGATGAGTATCGTCAATTCATTGAAAAAGATGCAGCTTTGGAACGCCGTTTCCAAAAAGTTTTGGTAGATGAGCCAAGTGTTGAAGATACCATTGCAATTTTGCGTGGTCTCAAAGACAAATATGCAACACATCATGGTGTGCAAATTCTCGACTCTGCAATTATTGCAGCGGCGAAAATGTCACATCGCTATATTACAGATCGCCAATTGCCAGATAAGGCGATTGATTTGATTGATGAAGCAGCATCACGTATTAAAATGGAGATTGACTCTAAACCTGAGCCACTTGACCGTTTAGACCGCCGTTTAATCCAGTTAAAAATGCAATTGGAGGCGGTAAAAAAAGATGCAGATTCAGTCAGCAAAGCTGAAGTTGAGCATTTGGAAAAACAAATTGCAGATGTCGAAAAAGAATATAGTGATTTGGAAGAAATTTGGATTGCTGAAAAGCGTTTAGTGGATGGTACAAATCAGGCGCAAATCGAACTTGATAAAGCCCGTACTGCATTTGAAAAAGCGCAACGTGAGGGTGATTTGGCTGAAGCAAGTCGTTTGCAATATGGGGTGATTCCAGAATTGCAAAAACGCTTGAGTGAGGAAGAGGTAGCGGAAGTCAATGAAGAACCGAAACTGATTCGTACCAAAGTGACTGAAAATGAAATTGCAGAAGTAGTCAGTGCTGCAACTGGTATTCCTGTATCAAAAATGCTACAAGGCGAGCGTGAAAAATTACTCCATATGGAAGATTTTTTACACAACCGTGTGGTGGGACAGGATGAAGCTGTGGTTGCTGTCTCAAATGCAGTTCGTCGTTCACGTGCGGGCTTATCTGATCCAAATCGCCCAAGTGGTTCGTTCTTATTCCTTGGACCAACAGGGGTGGGTAAAACTGAGTTAACCAAGGCTTTAGGTAATTTCTTATTTGACAGTGATGATGCAATTATTCGTATCGATATGTCAGAGTTTATGGAAAAGCATTCGGTTAGTCGATTGGTGGGTGCACCTCCGGGTTATGTTGGTTACGAAGAAGGTGGTGTTTTAACTGAAGCAGTACGCCGTAAACCATATAGTGTGGTGTTATTTGATGAAGTTGAAAAAGCCCATCCAGATGTATTCAACATTTTATTACAAGTGTTGGATGATGGACGATTAACTGATTCACAAGGCCGTCTGATTGATTTTAAAAACACCGTGATTGTGATGACATCGAATTTAGGTTCAAGTGATGTACGTGAGCTCGGTGAAGGTGCTAGTGATGAGGATGTTCGTATAACGGTGATGAATGCCGTATCACAACATTTCCGTCCTGAGTTTATTAACCGTATCGATGAGTTGGTGGTATTCCACTCGTTGAAAAAATCACAAATTCGTGGCATAGCAGATATTCAATTGAATCGCTTACGTTCACGTTTATCTGAACGAGATATTGGGTTGAAAGTCGATGATCAGGCCTTTGATATTCTGATTGATGCTGGTTTTGATCCTGTATATGGTGCACGTCCACTTAAACGTGCGATTCAACAACAGGTTGAAAATCCATTGGCTCAGCAAATTCTTGCTGGTCAATTTACAGCAGGTGATACCATTTTAATCAGTGCTGAACATGGTCAACTTAATTTTGGTAAATTAAAACTAAGTTAATTTATCTAGCTGTATAACCAAAGCCAACTACCGCAAGGTAGTTGGCTTTTTTAGTAGAGAAGTATTTATATTTTTACGTGTTATATAGTCAAACCAGCTAATTACTCATACAAGTGGTTTCCATCAAGTCATTGATCATAAATGAAGCTTATGTTTCTAAATGAACTTTTAGAAACTATTGGTTAACAATTCGTTTTTTGTACTTTTGAATCATAGATGGTTGTTTTAATCATGGGGCGACATGGATGTCACAGTTGGGCGGGGGTATAGGACGTACCCCCGTCCATGAGCAAAAACAAAGCACTGCTTTGTTTACAGTGTAAGGTTTGGCAACCCTTACGAAAAGTGAGACATAGCCTACGCAAAGGTATTTAAACTTTGAATATAAGGTATGGTATTGCAAGCTTTAGGACTTTTTAGCGTTCTACATAAGTGTAAGCATTGGATCAAAAGGTAAGTAATCTTAATGGATAACACTTGTGAAGGGGAGATGAGGTTGATTGAGCAGTAGAATGCCACATTAAGACTTTCCGCATAATAGGGAAAACACTACACATCGTAGAATTGATGCAAAGGTTTAAAGCCTGTTTAATCCCCCAATCAAGCATCCAGAGCTATAGGAATGCATAGATTTATAAACCATCCTAAACCACTAATCGGCATAGCCTAGTCTTTTCATCATATTATTTTAATCATCAAATATTTATATGTATTGATTTAGGTTTTACCTATTATCGGGTTTTTCATGAATTTATTGAAAAAACGGTCAAAAATTGATAGTTTTTTCAGTGAGGAATAATAAGAAAGGAAACGTTGATCATGAGGATCAAAGATAAGGATAAATCTGATTATTTAAAAATATTCGGTTTTCTCTTGATGGCATTCAGTTCGGTAGAGGTATTGGCAGATAAATTAGATGATCAAGATCTTGCAGAGCAATCTGTAGGTGTGGTTAAACTGTCACCTATTATTATTAAAGCTGTAAAGGAAAATGCACAACAACCTGTAGAAGAGCAAAATAATTTGCATAAACAAGTTGCTCAGGAAAGGTCAGATGATGCTAAAAAAGATGAAATTTATTCTACAGTTTTAACTGATTTCGAGTGGCAGAAAAAAGACCCAGATCCAAATCAACCTGGGGATAAATATTTAAAACCACTTGAAAAATATAGAATAAGCGAAGTTGGTTATAATCCATATCAACGCCATGATGTCCGAATTACAACCCAAGATCGCGTTACACTTTATATAGGACATGAAATTGACCCCGTGACTTATAAATAAGTCCGAGGTCTAACATAATTAAACAGGGAAGTGTTTAATTTTCCAGGCTCTATGAATTTTTTGATTACGTTTGAAATCTAAGCCAATCGTTTCATTGGTGATCTCCTGTACATCGAACATTGCATCGATTTCTTCATCCATCTCAAAACCACGGTAGTTATTTGAGAAATACAAAGTTCCCTCTGTAGTTAGACGGTTCATTGCACGTTTAAGTAAAGAAATATGGTCACGTTGCACGTCAAAAGTACCGTAGAATTTCTTTGAGTTTGAGAAGGTTGGTGGATCAATAAAAATCATGTCATATTGTTCATGACCTTCTTTTAACCATTCAAAACAATCGCTTGAGAAAAATTGATGCTGTTCATCAGGATGATCAACCGTTAAGCCATTCAAGACAAAGTTTTCTTTAGACCAGTTTAAATAAGTATTGGATAAGTCAACACTTGTGGTACTTGCAGCACCGCCTAAAGCAGCGTGTAGGCTTGCTGTAGAGGTATAACTATATAGGTTAAGGAAATGTTTTCCTTTAGCTTCAGCTGCAATGCGCAGACGCATTTGACGGTGATCTAGGAACAATCCAGTATCCAAATAATCAGTCAAATTGATTAAAATCTTGGCTTTACCTTCTTGAACAATAAAACGTTTAGATGCTGTACTTTGTTTTGCATACTGGGTTTTACCTTCTTGACGGGCACGGGTTTTAATAAAGATCGCATCACGACCTAAACCTGTTACAGCACGTATTGAAGCCAAAGCAAGGTTAAAACGTTTTTTGGCTTTTTCTGGGTCAATGGTTTTTGGTGGTGCATATTCTTGAACATGTAAACGATCACCATACAAATCTACAGCGACATTGAAGTCTGGTAAATCTGCATCATAGAGACGTAAACAGTAAATATTTTCTTTTACAGCCCATTTCTTTAAAGCTTGCATATTTTTTTGCAAGCGATTGGTAAAGTCTTCTGCACCTTCAATTTTTTCAAATTGTTGAGGTTGCCAATCTGCAAGGAAAGGTTTAACCACTGCAGCAGGCTTAATATCACCAAAACGAATGTAAATTGGTAATTTACCATTCATTAAACGTAAAATTTGTGGATTGTTAAACGCCAATACATCTGCTTGTTCAACAGCAGCTGCGATAACCGCAGCATGCTGATTGGGGAAATTCTTTTGTAGAAGCGCGGATAGGCCCAGATACAAAGCTCGGTTAGAAGCCTTTTCCCCTAAACGCTCACCATATGGTGGGTTGGTGACAATAAATGAAGTTTTTCCTTCTGCTTGGAAATCAGGCCAATCGGCTAAAGTTCGCTCTTCAATTTGAATTTGATCCAGTTGTTGCTCAAATCCAGCAGCAATAATATTTTGTTTGGTTGCTTTTACTGCTTCCCAATCTGCGTCATAGGCATAGAATTTAGGCAAAGGTTGTTCTAAGGCAACTTTATGACGTTCAGCTGCTTCAGCTTTAATCGACATCCATAACTCATGGTCATGTCCATTCCAGCCATTAAAGCCAAAACGGCGTACTAAACCAGGTGCACGATCAGTCAGGATCATCAATGATTCAATAATAAAGGTTCCTGAACCACACATTGGGTCGAGAATAATTTCTGGATTACGTTGTTTAAGCTGTGCTTTTTGTAAGATAGCAGCTGCTAGGTTTTCTTTTATTG
Organism: Acinetobacter legionensis; assembly: GCF_048552295.1. Lineage (NCBI taxonomy): Bacteria > Pseudomonadati > Pseudomonadota > Gammaproteobacteria > Moraxellales > Moraxellaceae > Acinetobacter > Acinetobacter legionensis. Next base: position 23,344 of record NZ_JBIMCW010000005.1, on the reverse strand, counting down.
GGGCATCTGTCATAAAACGACGATAGCCACGCTTATGTAAAGAATCCCCAGATAAATCTAAACAATAGGTGTGTTCAGTTTTTCCAGCAAGTACATATAGTGTAATTTCAGGCTGTTTAATGTCGATACTTGGACGTTTACCTACAGCTTCCATGAAGGAATCAACCACACCATCTTTGACACGTAAAGTCGCAAACTGTGTATTGACTTTAATATCACGTTCTACATGAAGACGAATCGCGAAAGTACTTTGTGGTGCAAAAATAAGTGACCAATCAAAATTGATCGCACCTTCATAAAGTTCTTCTGCAACGTCACGTGCATCATGGGTAAACTCAAGCTCATGAACATGAATCGGTGTCAGTACACGAGAAGCCAAACGTGACCACATACAAACACGGTATGCATCTTCGAGTTTGCCTTTAAAAATTAAACGCCCAGGAAATTTTTCAATATCTTGAATCCCTAAACCTTGAATTTCTTCTTGCAGTAAGGTTTCTAGTCCATCTGCACAGGTAACCCAATATGTAGAAAGACGTGGTTTCGAATTCATGAATATTTCCAAAGACATTAAAAAAGCAATCGCGTATTTTAGCGTATTTTAATGACGAAAACTTATAGAATGGTCTTTTAAGTCCGAAATTTTATAAAAAGTACTAAATTCAGTTAAAAATTTGGTTTTTTTGCTTGAAATATATTCAAATATCAATATGTAGATAAGATCGAATAAAGAATTTAAAAAATGCTTAGTCTTATTGTTTCAATGTTTATTTTTTCGCTGTCTATGTCGATTTCACCAGGACCTGTGAATTTAACTATTTTAACCAGCAGTATGAATTATGGTGTAAAAGCAACTTTTGCATTTATCTCAGGGGCGACCATTGGTTTTACCTTGTTATTGGCATCGGTCTGTTTTGGTTTATATCAAATGATTGTGGTTTATCCTGTACTTCTTGATGTGATCACGATTTTAGGTACAGTTTTATTGTTGTGGATTGGACTGAATATTCTACGTGCAAAAGGGACATTTATCTCTAGTCAATCCCAAGATGAAGCAAAAATACCGACCTTTATACAAGGTGCGTTAATGCAATGGCTAAATCCCAAAGCATGGATTGCCGCAGTGGCGGGTACAGGGCTATTTTCAACGGGGCATATTCATGCTGTTTTATTGGTTTTTGTAGTGATTTATTTTGTCGTCTGTTATCTATCTTTATTGCTATGGGGGATTGCTGGTGAAAAGTTAGCAAGCTTTTTAAATACAGGAAATCGGGCGCGTTTTTTTAATATCGTGATGGGGCTATTATTGATTTTAATTTCATTGGAAATGTGTTGGCGCTATTTTTATCATTAGAATTTGATTTAAAATTCTTGCGTTACTGAAATCATTTAAGAACAAGAAAAATTTGCATGCAGTATTGCAATTTATATAGATGAATCATCTATGAATAAAGCACACATGTAGTTCTTGATTTATGATGATGAGAGCAAATTTCATGACGGAGTAATTTATAGATCTATTTGACGCTCCGCAATGTGTAGGGCGATTTTTAGTAGGCAAGATTTTAATAGAGAATAATGTGTATGCATTATTATTTCATTTAATGGCGTTATTTTGGTACACAATTTGCTTAATTATCCACCGTATTGGCTCAGAAATTTAATTGAATTTTTAATGAATTAATAAATACGGGGATTTCTATGCAAGATCTTAACAACAGCAGATTTATTGCACATGCAGATGCATTTTCCATTGGGGCATTAATCTTAACGCGATTAAGACGTGTGACAGGGCGCGTTATTGATGTAATGTATTTAGTGGATAATAAAAGCTATGCACAGTATGTGATTGATATGTCATTGGCGACTCAAGATCCAGAATTAAATCGGCATGCCTTGCGCTTACAGCATTTATTAGAACAGGAACAACCAGTTTCTTCTGTGAATACGCTAACCACAACGCAAGTTGAACAAAGCGAGGAAGCATATGTTTCTGGTGCAACAGAAGAAGAAATTTATCAAGCACAAGTTTCACATCACTATATTGGTGCATTGAGATAAGTCGGGCATTAAGCTCTAACTATTGGGTTAGAGTTTGATTGATACAGTGTGATTAAAAATTAAAACTCATATATAGTATTTTTTAAGCTGAGGATAAGCTGTGAGACAATCTCTTGAGTTATACGAAATTAAATGCAGAAATTAGCAAATATTTAAAAAACAACCAAATGATTTACGTGGGTACCGCTGATGAGTCGGAACAACAAACTGAACTGCGATTAAGACACTATGATCAAGCAAAGGCTGCTGTGTTTAACCTGTGGATTGAACAGAAAAAATATAAAGAATTGATCTCTTGTGCGCATGGGCGTTGGTATCCTTATGAGGATTTTACTCTGCCATTGGCACAATATTTTGCTGCTCAACAGGATTTGCCACATTTAAAATTTCTTTGTGAACACGAGATCCGCTTTCGTTTAGAAGATACCTTAAGGTGCTTAAAACGTGTAAAAGAATATGATGTGACATTAAGCAATATAAAAATATTGGAATATCAATTGCATGATTTTGATCCACAAATTTACCATCCAATAGCAGAATTACTTAAATGGCGTAATCAATCCTTGCTGAGAATAGATGCTTATATCAAGCTTTTAAAAGATCAATCAGATATTGATTACATCAATATAATTCAGCAACTTCGAGAAAAATTAATGAACTTAACGCTCAAACTGGCAGACTTAAAGCAGATCAAATTTAAAATTTGATCGCTGACTTTTATGACTATTTGTCCAAAACTTCAACTGCCAAAGAAAAAGAAAATCTGTATAATACGTTAACTTAACCTCTAAGGAATCTCTCATGCACTTGGCGGCATTGCATACACCGAGTCAGATTCAACTCAATAATGACGGAAACTTAAAGCATTTCCTCACCATCGAAGGTCTTTCTAAAGCAACCCTCACCAAAATTCTAGATACAGCCCATTCCTTTATAAATGATCAAAATCAACTGATAACGACACCACTTTTAGAAGGTCGTACAGTGATGAACTTATTCTTTGAAAATTCGACACGTACACGAACTACTTTTGAAGCGGCTGCAAAACGGTTATCTGCAAATGTATTGAACATTGATATTGCACGATCAAGTACTTCAAAAGGGGAAACATTGCGCGATACGCTATGGAACCTCGAAGCGATGGCAGCAGATATTTTTGTTGTACGCCACTCTTCATCAGGCGCAGCGCATTTTATTGCTGAAACAGTTTGTCCGCATGTTGCAATCATCAATGCTGGAGATGGGCGTCATGCTCATCCAACTCAAGCAATGTTAGATATGTTAACCATTCGCCGTGAAACGAAAAAGAATTTTGAAGACATTAGTCTGGCGATTATTGGTGATATTAAGCATTCGCGTGTTGCACGTTCAGATATCGCAGCTTTGCAGACTTTAGGTTGCAAAGATATCCGTGTAATTGCACCAAATACTTTGCTTCCGTGTGGTTTTGACGAATATGGTGAAGGTGTTCGCTTGTTCAATAAAATGGATGAAGGCATTAAAGACTGTGATGTGATCATTACTTTACGTATTCAAAATGAACGTATTGATTCACCAGCTTTGTCGTCACAAGCTGAATTTTACAAAATGTATGGTTTAAATAAAGATCGTCTTGCCATGGCTAAACCCGATTGTATTGTTATGCATCCGGGACCGATGAACCGCGGTGTAGAGATTGATTCTAGTATTGCTGATGGTGCACAGTCGGTAATTTTGCATCAAGTGACCAATGGTATTGCAGTGCGAATGGCTGTTTTGGCTTTGGCAATGCAAGGTCAGTTGCAAGAGAAAGGTTTGTTAGAAGCAATTGCGGTTTAAGGTGAAGGATAAAGTCATGAGTAGTGTAAAAATTGAAAATGTACGTGTCTTAGACCCAATAAAAAAAACTGACACTGTACAAACGGTTTATGTTGAACATGGAAAAATAGTCGAATCATCTGCCAATGTTGTAGATACAATTGACGGACAAGGCAAATGGTTGATACCCACCATGGTGGATTTGTGTGCACGGTTACGCGAGCCAGGTCAGCAACAGCATGGTACCTTGAAGTCAGAAGGTAAAGCCGCACGTGAAAATGGTATTTTGCATGTATTTACCCCACCTGATTCAAAGCCGATCGTGCAAGATAATGGTGCTTTGATTCATGGACTGGTAGAAAAGGCCATGTTAGATGGTGGTATTCATTTACAAGTGATTGGTGCACAAACCCAAGGTTTAAATGGTAAACAACCCGCAAATATGGCAGGTTTAAAAAAGGGGGGGTGTACTGCTGTTTCAAATGCCTATGCTACTTTTAAAGACGATGATGTGGTTCTGCGTACCTTGGAATATGCGGCTGGTTTAGACATGACTGTAGTGTTTTATCCAGAAGAGCACCAGATCGCAAAAGATGGTTGTGTACATGAGGGGTTTATTGCCTCACGTCAGGGATTACCAATGATTCCAGCACTGGCTGAAACAGTTGCTATTGCGAAATACCTATTGATGATTGAAGCGACAAGCGTCAAAGCGCACTTTGGTTTGCTTTCAAGTGGTGCATCTGTAGAGTTGATTAAAATTGCAAAAAACAAAGGTTTGCCAGTGACAGCAGATGTTGCAATGCATCAATTGCATTTAACAGAACACTTAATTGATGGTTTTAACTCTTTGGCACATGTGCGCCCACCATTACGTGCTGAAAAAGATAAAGAATTACTGCGCCAAGGCGTCAAAGACGGTGTGATTGATGCGATTTGTACGCATCATGAACCTTTGAGTGGTTCTGCGAAATTAGCGCCTTTTGCCGAGACTTTACCCGGTATTAGCGCATTTGATACTTATGTCTCTTTTGGGGTTCAATTGGTCCGTGAAGGTTTGTTTGAGCCTTTAGAATGGGTTGAAAAAGTCACGCTCGCTCCTGCAAAAGTGGCCAATATGACGGATCGTTGGGTAAAAGAATCGGGTTGGGCTTTGGTTGATCCAGATTTGGAATGGGTAGTTAACAATGACAGTATTTTATCTCATGGAAAAAATACGCCATTAATCGATCAAAAAATGATTGGTAAAGTGCTCCATACTTTTATTGGCTAAGATGTAAATTTTACATAAGCCTAAAAAAGTAAACAAAAAGCCAGCATAAGCTGGCTTTTCAAATAGATATTGAACACATTGCGCTACAAAAAGCTATTATAACTATTAGAATTTAATCACTAGAATAAAAAACGATCAATAAAATGATTATTAAAGTGACAAATACAACAATGAAATCGGAGTGTCCAAAATTATGAATATTATTGAGCTTTTAAAAGAACGGGTGACCACAAAAGTTTTACAGGGTGATCTTCAGTTTCAAGACGAAAAAATCGGTGCTTTAAGTGCCTTTTACCCCATTCTCCTCTCTGTTTTAAAATCAAAACCTGAACTCATTGACACACTGCAGCAAAATCTAAATCCTCGCTTAAGCGATATTTTCAGTCATCAACCAGAAACGGTCGCGCATTTTTTAGGCTTGGTTGCGGGCAATGGACCAACTCAAGACATTGAAACCACATTAAACCATTCTATTGCTCCAACTTTATCATTGCTTGCGGATCAAGCTGGCTCAGATAGTAAACATGAAATTTTTGATTTTATCAAAGCACAATGGAACAATATTCAGGATGCTTTGCCCGCTTGGGCAACAGGATTATTTGCAACATTAGGCTTAAGTGTAGGTGGTCTTGGTTTCGCAGGCACTACTCAAGCTGCTCCCGTGGCTGAGGCTGTTATCCCCCCTGTAGAGCCTGTGGCACCCACACCTATACAAAGTGTATCTCCAACACCAGTACCCCTTGATACGTCTACAATCACAACAAATTCGATCCAAGATGAACCTAAAAAATCCAATTGGTTATTGCCAATTATTGCTTTGTTGGTGATTGCAGGATTGGCTGCATTGTTATTTAAACAATGCAGTAGCAAACCGCCTGCTGGGGGAGATCCAGTAAGCAGTGGCGCTTCACAAGCTGTTGCTGATTTGCAAGCTGCTGAACTGCAAATTTCTACAGATGCAGAAGGTAAATTAGCAAGTTGTCAGGCACAATCGAGCAGTCAATCTTTATTAGACAGCTTAAAAACCAGTATTGCCTCAGTGTTTGGTCAAACCGATCATTGTCAAGTTACAGCCAGCAGTGCTTATGCCGCTGATTTGCCAGATCAAAATGCTGTAGATCAGGTGTTGGCTAAAATTAAAGGTATTCCAAATATTTCACTGGCTTGGATCGGTGATCAACTTACCATTCAAACACCAAATTTAGCGCAAGCACAAAAATTGGCAGATGAGTTAAAAGCTATTGCTCCTAATCTACATATTTCTGTAGAGCAAACAGCCGATGCAAATGCAGCTGCAACAAGCAGTGCTGCAAATGTAGATACAAGTAATTCACAAGCAGACCAAGCACTTTCAAGCATTCAGGCAGATAAAGCCAATGTAAATGATATTGCCGCTGCATTGAATTTACAGGTGATTAATTTTGCGACAGGTTCTTCTGGTATTCCAGAAGCCAATAAAGCGATTTTGGATAAAGCAGCGAATTTGTTAAAACAACTACCAGATGCAAAACTCGTGGTTAAAGGCTATACCGATAATGTTGGGAATGCGGATTCAAACAAAAAATTATCTGAAAAACGTGCAAAATCGGTTGTGGCATATTTGGTTGAAAAGGGCGTACATACCTCACAGTTAACTGCTGAAGGACATGGTCAAGACAATCCAATTGCAGATAATTCAACCAAAGAAGGGCAATTTAAAAACCGTCGTATTGAGTTTGAAGTACTTGGTGCAACGACACCATAATCTTTTAAAGTGGTATGTTCAGTGCTAAAACAGGCATAAATTGTATAAAAAGCTTCTGAATATCCAGAAGCTTTTTATTTTTTACTCGAAAATTCTTAAATTATTTGGTTAAATGATCCACATAAAAATATGATCGGATAAACAATGAATAAATCATTAAACCCATTATTTATGATTGCTGCGATTTCGAGTACTCTGATTCTGTCAGGCTGTGATTACTTCAAAAAGAAAAAAGATGAAGGTAATGCTGAGCTTGCAGAGTGGAGTTGTACCAATCAAGATAATATCAATCAAATTCAAAAATATTTGAAAGATGAGTATTTGCGTGAAGTCGCAGACAATATTAAAAATTCTGGTTATGAAGCTGACCAAGCACTACTTCAGAAAATTAACAATGGTTTAAAGTTTGAAGTGAAGAATGTTCGTACGATCACTGAAGACTCTTCTAAAACCAATCAGTTGGAATGTGAAAGTCAGTTAGTGGTTCAATTCCCGAAAGGCTTACAACAGCGTGCTGAAAATTCATATGCAGAATTTGGGCAAGATTGTGAGGATGGATGTGAAGGTGATGGGTATCGCAGCATACGTGAATATATCGAAGCTGGTGAATCTAAATTGGTACTAGCCAATGATCAGTTGAAAGGCAAGTTTAATTATAATGTTGTGAAAACAGACAAAGATGGCTTAACCCTTGATGTGCTTAATCAGGATGCAGTTATTCAAGGGGTAACTTTTGTTACGGTAAAAGCAGTGCAATACGCAGCCTATATGAAAGAAAATAAAGATATGCGTGAACGCGAGCAGGTCAACCAAATTGAAAATGCAGAGCAAACAGCGCTTGCACAAAAAGCCATGGATATCCGTAAAAAAGAGCTAGATGAAGAAAAACTCAAACAAGTCGATCGTTTAAACCAGACTTGGGATAGTTTGAGTGATGAACAAAAAGAACAGTTTAAGCAAGATCAAGCAGAATGGTTTGAAAAACGTGATGTTGATTGTAAAGTCATTTCACAGAAAAGTTTTGGCGATATTCCAGATAGCGAAATTGAAACCTATCAGCAACAACGTCAATATTGGGATGATGCGATGTCTCAGCAAAACAAAGAGATGCAATATACCAAGTGTTTTAATAAACGTACCGCTGAGCGAATTATTTATTTAAACAATGCATTAAATTGATGTAGTTATCAAAATGATCTGAGAGGGATGAATTGATTCATCCCTTTTTTATTGGCATGCTGTAACTATATTTAAAGTTTTAGATGTTGATATGCGTATTAGTATTGTTGGTTCAGGTCGTGTTGCTACACATTTTGCAAAAGCATTGTCAAAACAACATCATATTGTTCAGATTTATAGTCGTGATTTAAACAAAGCACAACGCTTAGCCCAGCTGGTGAATGCTCAGGCTATTGATATTATGCAAGGTATAGATCCTGAAATTGATTTATTGATTATTGCGGTGAGTGACCAAGCCATTGCTCAAGTCATCCAAATGATTCATTCACAACTTTCAGATGTTTTGATTGTCCATACTTCAGGCAGTACCAATCTGAATATATTGACTGAACACCATGTAAAATCTGGGGTTTTTTATCCCTTACAGACTTTTAGTTTTGAACGTGAAGTGGATTGGAAAAATACCCCGTTGTTTATTGAAACGGCTTTACAAGAGGATTTGTCTGCTGTAATGACGCTAGCAAATAGTCTAAGCGATCAAGTTTATCCCTATAATTCAGCGCAGCGGCTGAGCTTACATCTGGCAGGGGTATTTGCTTGTAATTTTACAAATTATTGTTATGACATGGCTAAACAAGTGGTCGATGCACAGCAGGTCGATTTTAATTTACTGTATCCATTAATTTTGGAAACAGCAAAAAAAGCCACTCAAAATGATCCTGAAACAATGCAGACGGGTCCTGCAAGGCGTGGAGATGTGAATATTTTAAATATGCATCAGCGCATGTTACAGGATATGGGACGGGAAGATCTTAAAGATGCCTATACACTTTTAAGCCAACAGATACAGAAAAAACACTCACTTGATTAAGTGAGTGTTTTATCAATCGTATCTTTTGAAATCAATTGAGATTTAGTTTAAAGCAGCGTGATCTGCACCGATTGTGACAATAACACCAATACAAAACAGGCTACAGTAGATAAAAAACCAGATAATCATGCGTTTAAAGGCTTTGTCTGAAATCGAGCTATCAGCATATTGTGGTTTTTTAGGGCTTTTGTCATCATTCATCGCAAAATCTCTTTCTGCTTAATATAGATTCATTATGGATAGAAACGAATTCACACTGTAGATACAAAAAATTAGAAAAAAACTATAACAGATAAGTAAGCAATGATGAATCTGTTATAAAAATTCAGCTTATGTTGCGACTAATTTACCAATAATATGAATCAATTCATTTAATGCATTTTGAATCTTTTCATTCATTTCAAATGAACAATTCATCCGAATAAAGTGATTTTGTTGATTGCTAATATTAAATAAGCTGCTCGGTGCGACACTGACACCGTGTTCTAACATGTGTTGATAGATGTCATTACTATCGACCTGTTCAGGCAATTCAATCCATAAAAAGTACCCGGAAGGATAATAATTGACATGGCATTGCTCAGGTAAATGGGTTTTTAAATAATTAAAATATTGTTTTTTATAGCGTTGTAAGGTGGAACGTAAAGTTTTTAAATGTTTTTCATAATGACGATGGGAGAGATATTCAACCAAGGCATTTTGGATAAATGAGTTGACTGAAAGGGTACTCATAAGTTGAGTGTGCTGAATATGTTCAGAGAATTTCCCTGCATAGACCCAACCGATACGAAAACCTGCACCTAATGTTTTTGAAAAAGAAGAACAATGTAGCACCCAATTTTGTTGATCAAAGTACTTCATCGAGAGGGGTTTTTTTTGATCATAGTAAAGTTCTTCATAGACATCATCTTCAATCAAATAAATCTGATATTGGTTGAGTAACTTAGCCAATTTTAATTTAATTTCATCACTCACAGTAAAGCCAATTGGATTCTGACCATTTAACATCATCAAACATACTTTAATTGGATATTTTAAAATTGCGTGTTCGAATGCATCTAAATCAATGCCATGTTCAGGGTGCTCTGGAATAGTAATTACTTTTAATCCAAGTCGTTCAGCCGCTTGCCATGCACCATAAAAAATCGTCTGTTGTAATAAAATATAGTCCCCAGCTTGTGTAAGTGCTTGCAATGAAAGATTTAATGCATCCAAACCTCCAGAGGTAATCACAATATCAGATGGATCAGTGGGGATGCCTTGCATCGCATATTTCTGTGCAATAATTTTTCTAAGTTGATAATTTCCGGGCGGGAGACTTGGAGTTTGTTCATAGCTACGCCGTTGTCGAGCAAGTTGTCCAAGCGTTTGTATCAGTTTAGCGGAGTAGAGCAACTGGCTATTGGGAAAGGCAGAACCTAAAGGGATAATGTGTTCAGACTGTGTAGATTTCAAATATTTGAAAACAATTGAGTTAATTTCAACTGTTTCATTAATCACATGTAATGTGGTGGGATGATCTGAACTTTGTTCTACCACAAAATACCCTGACTTTTCTTTTGAATAAATCAGGCCTTGCGCTTCGAGCTCTTGATAAGCATTCATCACCGTAATTAGACTTAACCCTGATTGTTGAACCTGTTGGCGTAGTGAGGGTAATTTTTCATGTGCTTTCCACGTCCCATTTTCAATCAATAATTTTAGGCTATGGGCCAGTTGTTCAGATTTATACATAGGTCAATGCAAGTGAGTATTTAAAATAACTATAACAGACGCAATCAGTACAGCTCTATCTGTTATATATTTTTTCTAAAATTTTGTGGCTATATTTCTTTTTGATTTCTTTTCAAAATAGTCGCACGCGATGCAGTATAGAATGAGGCAGGGATATGTTTGTTACGACTCAGTTGAATGTGCTCACACAAGTTTTATTTGAGCATGGTTGCTCTGAAAAGGTGATAGAACAACTCAATCAAAGATTTGTAAACTTAGAAGCAACATTGTTGCGTGCCAAAGTCTTACGTGAATTTTCAAAAAAGAAAAGTACAGCGATTATCCAATCTGCAATTGCTTCAAATGATTTAAGTCTGGCTTATTTGTTTTCACCGTTTATTTTGGCGAATTTAAATCAAACAGTGCTTTACTCAACACTTTTTACGGCACAGGTTCAAGATATTTTAAAACCTTATTATCAGGTTGAAAAAACCATGAACTTGACCAAGGATGATGTCGTTCTAGAAAGTTTAAATCTCTTTTTAGATCTACAAGATCAAACATGGGATGCACAGGAATTTGTTTATTTTCAGTTGTTCAAAGCACTGACTCAGGCAGAAGTTTATCGTATCTTTTTAATTACAGATCAACCGATCAATCCAGATTATTTGTTTGAAATAGAATGTTTTTTTAAGGTTCGAATTTTCTTGGTAAATCCCGAAAATGAGCAAGATGGTCTAAATCTGCAATTAGATCATCATGATAATAAATTAAATATGCAGAAGCTTTTGTTTAAATATAAAGATGATTTTAATGTAGCTTTATGTCGTAAATTTTCAGAAATGAATGCTAAAATTTTAAATTTATCAGGTCTTTATGATCTAGTACAAGCGCAAAACCTAGTCGAAGATATGTTTTATTCTGAACATATTTATGAAAAATTATCGGTTTATGCTGAATATATGCAGACCCGATTACAGAACAATGTGTTTAGTACAAAATTCAAATCTGTGTCAAGTTTGCAAGCTTAGATGCTGAGTATTTGCATACACAACGCTTTATTGAAGTGCTTTATGTATTGTATAAAGATACAACATGAGCCGTGAATACTTAGTTCTTAGGTAAAAGTCTGGTCCAAAGCTTTATATTTTAGCGATCAGATAAGTGTTTTTTGAGATGATCTAAAAAGAGCTTCACTTTTTTTGGAATCTTTTGTTGAGATGGCGTAATTGTATAAAAATAAAGTTGCTTTGAATGATAGTCTTCTAAACAACGAACAATTTTTCCAGCATCTTGATCTTTTTTTGCTAAAAAATCGGGTAAAAATATAATGCCTTGATCTTGTTTACAAAAATCTAAAAGGAAATCGCCACTATTGCATGTCAATTTCGGCGTACAGTAAATAGTTTCTTCTTTTTTATTCTTATTCAGCACAATTTTAGTACTTGAATCGGTTTGTGAATACAACAATAGACTGTGCTGTTTTAACTCATCGATTGTATTGGGTACGCCAAATTTTGCAAAATAAGCTGTAGTTGCATAAAAATGTCGATGATAGGTACTAAACAGGTGGGCATTACGCTGATCAATATCTTGACTGATTCTGAGAACAATATCATATTGATCTTCACTGATATTTAAAAACTTATCTGAAAGAAACAAGTCTATTTTGATGTTGGGATACTGTGTCATAAATTTAGAAATGATCTCGGTAAGATGCGCATGTCTAAATGAATGAGGTGCATTGATTCTGAGTTTACCCTCGGGATATTTCTGGTCGTGGGTAAAGTCACTGGTTGCCCATTCAAACTCACTCATAATGACTTTAGAGTGTTGATAAAATTTTTCACCTGAATGAGTTAAATCCATTTTGCGGGTATTGCGGATGAACAGGACCGTATTAAAAATAGTTTCCAAATGGCAAATTCTTTTCGCAACTTGATCTCTAGTAATGTTTAAGTGACGTGATGCACTGCTGAAATTTCCATATTCAACGACACTAATAAAAGTATTGATACAGTCTAATTTATCCATTTAATTTTAAAGTACTCTTCACTTGAATGATTAAAGTAACGCATCATCCTATGCTGATCAATCATTGTATCTTTTTAGGATACAGTTTGTATTTAAAATAATGTCTAGTGGTTTACGTGTATTTTTGCTTTTATATAAATTCCTTTATAAATGTGTTGCGAATCAAAATGAATAAAGCATTTTTAGAACAACTTACACCTCAAAACTGTCAAATCATCTTTATTGATCAACAACCACAAATGGCTTTTGGCGTACAGTCAATTGATCGTCAAACTTTAAAAAATAATGTGGTGGGATTGGCTAAAGCCGCTCAGGTTTTTAATATTCCAACCACCATTACAACAGTAGAAACAGAAAGTTTTTCAGGGCACACTTTTCCAGAATTATTAAATGTGTTCCCTGAAGCCCCTTTACTCGAAAGAACCTCTATGAACTCATGGGATGACCAAAAGGTTCGTGATGCATTGGCAGCCAATCATCGTAAAAAAATTATCGTATCGGGTTTATGGACTGAAGTTTGCAATATTACATTCGCTTTTGGTGCAATGCTGGAAGGTGATTATGAAATTTATATGGTTGCCGATGCTTCAGGTGGAACTTCAAAAGAAGCACATGATTATGCGATGCAACGGATGATTCAAGCAGGCGTGGTTCCTGTAACCTGGCAACAAGTTTTACTTGAGTGGCAACGTGATTGGGCACATCGTGAAACTTATGATGCAGTGATGGACATTGTGCGTGAACATTCGGGTGCATACGGTATGGGCGTAGATTATGCATATACTATGGTACATAAAGCGCCAGAAAGAACCACAACGCAACATGAAGTTATTGCACCTGTGTCAGCAAAATAAACCTTATGGATATAAATATTCATCTACATGGAGATGATCATGACAGATGTACAGTTAATTCTTAAGAACGGCAAAATTACCACGCTTGACCCGAAACAGCCTGAAGTGGATGCAATTGCGATTGCTGACGGAAAAGTGTTTGCCACAGGTGATGAAAATAGCATCATGAAGTTGGCCAACGACTCGACAAAAGTGATTGATTTAAATGGTCGTCGCGTTATTCCCGGTTTAAATGACAGCCATCTCCATATTATCCGTGGCGGGCTTAACTATAATATGGAGTTGCGTTGGGAAGGGTTTCCGACTGTTAAAGATGCTTTAAGCTTACTCAAAGAGCAGGCAGAAAATACGCCAGCACCACAGTGGGTACGTGTTGTCGGTGGGTGGACTGAATTCCAATTCGCAGAAAAGCGTTTACCAACTTTAGCTGAAATCAATAAAGCTGCACCTGATACCCCAGTTTTTATTCTGCATTTATATGCAAGTGCAATGCTGAACAGAGCAGCATTAGATGTCTTAGGTTTTAATAAAGATACTCCTGATCCACCCGGGGGCAGAATAGAACGCAACGAAAAAGGCGAGCCAACAGGTTTATTATTGGCAACGCCTTCTGCTGCAATTTTGTATTCAACACTGGGCAAGGCACCCAAATTACCCGTCGAAGATCAAGTGAATTCTACCCGACATTTTATGCGTGAGTTAAATCGGCTCGGTGTCACTTCTGCGATAGATGCCGGAGGGGGTGGGCAAAACTATCCAGATGATTATGCAGTGATCAATCAATTGCATGAAAAAGATCAAATGACCGTTCGTATTGCTTATAACCTCTTTGCACAAAAAGCTGGTGAAGAGTTAGAAGATTATCAACGATGGACAGAAATGACGTTTCCTGGCGATGGTGATGCATTATTGATGATGAATGGTGCGGGTGAAAACCTGACTTGGTCAGCTGGTGATTTTGAGGATTTTTATGAACCTCGCCCAGATCTTCCAGAAAAAATGGAAACTGAATTAGAAGCTATTGTTGAACATTTGTCTGAGAAGAAATGGCCGTTTCGAATTCACGCCACCTATGATGAAAGCATTAGTCGATTGCTCAATGTTTTTGAACGTGTCAATGGTAAAAAGCCATTTGAAACCCGTTTTATTATTGACCATGCAGAGACGGTTTCAGAAAAAAACATAGAACGGATTGGTGCCCTCGGTGGAGGAATTGCCATTCAACACCGTATGGCGTATCAAGGCGAAATCTTTGTTCAGCGTTATGGTGCCGATGCAGCCAAAGACACGCCTCCGGTAAAAAAAATGCTTGAGTTGGGTGTACCAGTGGGCGCTGGAACAGATGCGACGCGTGTTGCATCATACAATCCTTGGGTCTGTTTGGCATGGTTAACCACAGGTAAAACCGTGGGTGGTTTTACTTTATATGATGAGAAAGACTTACTTGATCGTCAAACAGCGTTAAGACTATGGACCAAAGGATCTGCTTGGTTTTCAGGCGAGCAAAACCATAAAGGCGCTTTAGTCGCAGGGGAACATGCGGACCTAGTTGTACTCTCAGATGACTATCTCACTGTTGAGGGCGATGAAATTCAATTTATTGAATCAGTCATGACGGTGATGGACGGTAAAGTGGTCTATGCGGGTGCCGAATTTAAGCAACAAGATCCACCGATTCCACCCGCATCGCCTGATTGGTCACCAGTCAAGCGATTTGGCGGGCAGTGGCGCCACTCTGAAAATCGTAATGCGCCTTCCTTACAACCCTTACAAAAAGATTCAGCAGTGTGTGCATGTTCTAGCAGCTGTGGCATGCATGGACATTCGCATGCATGGATGCTTGATGTTCCTATCAATGATCAGGATAAAAAATCATTTTGGGGCGCATTAGGCTGTTCTTGTTTTGCTTTTTAAAACCAACCTAAAAAATTCCATCTGAAACTAGGTGGAATTTTATTGGGGGAGAAATTTATGAAAATCTATCTGATCTCTTTGGCCGTTGGGTTGTTGGTTGGCGTGTTGTATTACCTATTAAATGTGAAATCTCCAGCCCCTCCTTTTGTGGCCCTATGCGGTTTATTGGGGATGGTTATTGGCGAACAACTCATGCCAATGATTAAAAACTTATTATCCTAACGATAGGGTGATGCAATAACAGGAGAAAGGGGCAAATGATGCAATTCAGACTAAGTAAGTTATTGAGCTTCAATGCAGGCTATGTCGATACTGCAAGCTTTCTCGCATTGCATGGCTTATTTTCTGCCCACGTGACAGGTAATTTTGTAACATTAGGCGCGGCTTTAGTCTCCGAGAGTCAAACAGGTGCTTGGGCTAAATTGGCAGCACTACCAATGTTCTGTATTACAGTTTTATCGGTCAAATTGTTGGATCAAAAGTTTATCCGACATCAAAACAGTTCATATGCGTTTTTTCTAAAACTGATGTTTTTGCTTTTTAGTATAGTCGCCGTATGTTCCTACTTTTATTTGCCTTTTCCGAAATACGATACCATCATGAGTTTCACTGTAGGCATGTTGTTGGTGGCGGCTATGGCGATTCAAAACGCGATGCACCGTATCCATTGGACGAAAGAATCACCAACAACCGTGATGACGGGTGCTACAACACAATTGATGTTAAATATTGCTGAGCTTTTTTCCAAACCTTCTCAGGAAAAAAGACTGCAAATTCGACAGAGTATTGTTGCAATTTTTCCAACCATGTTGAGTTTTGCACTGGGATGCGCAGTTGCCGCAATCGTATATAAATTTGCACTACTGTGGTTATTTTTGCTTCCCCCAGTTTTATTGCTGATGATTTACATCAATCGGGATAACTATAAAAAAGCTTAGGTTTTGACAGGTCCTAATTCTAATTAATTATTGAATGACGAGTAGAACATGGAAAATATACAAACGACGCCGCCGAGTGGGTTTTGGAAAACATGTCGAGATCCTTTGTTATTGACAATTGTGGGTGGCGCAATTGATACCATTGGCTTTATCGCACTGTTTGGTTTTTTTACTGCGCATGTCACAGGAAACTTAGTCTTAGCTGGTGCTGCTTGGGTCAAAGGTGGGCCTGGGATTTGGATTAAGCTTGGGGCAATTCCCTTATTTATTCTGACTGTTGCCATCACCAAATATTGGATTGATCGTAGTGTACAAAAACATACCACCTTAAGTTATTTATTTTTGGGGGAAGCAATTTTTTTAATTGGGTTTATGCTTGCGGGTTTATATTTTGAACCGTTTAAAGATGCCAATAGTGTCACTGTCGCAATTACAGGTGGTTTAGGGCTGATCGCCTTAGCTATTCGTAACACTTCAAGTAAAACCTTAATTAAACATATTAGTCCGAGCACCATGATGACGGGAAATACAACACAGTTAGGTATAGATATTTCTAATTATTTAAGAGATCGGAACCATAGCAATATGCAAAAATTACAGCACAGTTTCAGCATTGTGGTGGGTTTTGTGATTGGCGCATTTTTAGGTGCTTTTTTATATGTGTATCTAGATTTCTGGAGTGTCGCTTTCTTTGTGGCACCCGTGTTGTATCTGTCTTATCTCGCAGCCCAGCAAAGATTTGTCCAACCAAGCCAGTGACTCAATGATGAATAAACGTCAATGAGTAATCATGCTTGATGGAGTTTTGTCATAATTATTGTGACCACGTAGGTGCTTAAAAATTCCCTAAAATATTTATTGGAACAATCGTCTTTTAGTTAAATCAAGCCTTGATTGATTTAACTCGCATTCATCATTCACATTTTTGAGAAATCCAAAAATTAAACCATGTTTTGTCGAATAGCAAAACCAGCATCTGTCATTTATTTAAATTATGGACTTTGCAAAATTAAGGTAAACCTATGTCAAATTTGATTAAATTTACAATTTCTCTTGTTTCATTGCTCAGTATACAGTTACATGCTGCTCAATACAGCTTAGACAAAAATAGCCCTTATTTGTTTGGTGATTGGCAGGGGATGCGGACTGAACTTTTAAAGCAAGGCATTAAATTAGATGCAAACTTGATTGTAGACAGCGCTTATTTAGTTGATGGTGGCTACAATCCGGGGAGTGATCCTAAATATGCCAGTCAATTTTTAATTGGTTCAACTTTAGATTTAGAAAAGCTGGCAAATTGGGAAGGGATGACATTAAGAGCAACAATCACAGCAAGACAAGGACAAAGTTTATCTTCAGAAGATATTTCTGATCCATCCGCACCACAGCTTGCCAATGTTCAAGCAAATTATGGTCGTGGCAACAGTAAAAGTCGATTGACCGAGTTTTCTTTGGAGAAAAACTTTAAAGAACAGGGGCTCAGTATTAAATTAGGGCGTTTGGGAATGGGTACAGATTTCAATGTGATGTCTTGTGAATTTCAAAATAATTCATTTTGTGCTGCGCAAATGGGAAAATGGCAAAGCGGAATTTGGTATAACTCTCCAATTTCTCAATGGGGTGTTCGTTTAAAATATCAATTTCACCCAGAACTCGCCTTACAAATCGGTGTTTATGAATATAACCCTCAAAATGCTTTAGAACGGCATGGCTGGAATCTGAGTACCCATCAAGCTGATGGTATCACTATTCCCATAGAGATGATCTGGCGACCGAAATCATTGATCAATGCATTAGCAGGAACTTATCGTGTAGGGGCTATGTATAACACTGCAGATGAAACTAAAAATCAAAAGGATATACGGACGGGGCAGCAACAAAATCATACCTATGGCGCTTGGTTTAATTTTGACCAGCAACTTACTTCAGTTGGTGTAGGAAAGCAGGGCTTACACAGTTTTGCAAATTTTACATTCCATAGCCGTACCACCAACAAGGTGGATCAGTCTCAACAGATCGGTCTAAAGTATTATGGGGTGATAACCAGCCGAGCTGAGGATAATTTGGGTTTTGCGCTTAATCGTATTCATATCAATAATCGTTTTGCAGATGATAAGAAACAATTTAATGCTGATGCCGAATATAATATTGAATTAAATTATAGTTATTATCCAACAAAATGGCTGATGTTACGTCCAAGCCTGCAATATATTGTTCATCCTAGTGCAACACATGATATCAACAATGCTTGGGTCTTGGCATTGGGGACAAAGCTTAACTTTTAGAATCAAGAATAGTTAATTAAATTTTATCAATGCATACTGATGTTACGAACACTAGGTATTTATCTATATTGATTATAGATGGGTTTATATACTGCTTGATCCATGCTTATGCCATATAATATAAGGCAATAAAAAGCCGAAAATAATTCAAAGTATTCTCTTAAATAGAAAATGAAGACTGATTTATTTTTAGTAAAACCACCTTACACAAGCATCTGCTAAAAGTTGCGTAGTATCGAAGCTTACATTTAAAATTGGAGATTGAATGGCGTGTAAGCCCAAGGGAATTTCTGTACAGGCTAAAATAATTGAACCTGCACCTACATCTATAAGCCGTTGACTGAGTTCTTGAAAAATGATACCTGCTTTTTCTGATTCATTCCGTTTTACAGCATAAACTGCAGGCATAAATTTTTTTTCAATTTCTTCTTCAGAATTCATTACATAAGGGATGTTATATTTACTTAATTCACGTTGATATAACTCGGTAGAAAGGGCGCCTTTGGTTGCTAAAATTCCAACTTTATCACCATATTTATAATGATCCAAAATCTGTTGTACAGTAATTTCAATCATATTTAAGATTTCAATATTGGTCTGTTGTTGTAAGTCAGCATGCCAAAAATGTGCGGTGTTACATGGAATTGCCACTTTAGCAACACCACTACGTTCTAAAATTTTTAAACCATGTAACATGGCTTTGAAAGGACTTTCACCTAAGTTTTTAAGTGCAAGTTGTCGGTCAGGAATTCCACCATGATTCCAAACAATAGTTGGAATATGTTCCTGATCTTTAGTTGCAGGGCTTGCATCGAGCAGGCGCTGTTGAAAATCAACTGCAGCACCTGGTCCCATGCCACCTAGGATTCCGAGCGTAGGAAATTCTGAAAAATCAATCATTTTACAAGCGGTATGCGTCTTTGTGAGAGAATGCTTTACGGTACCCAAATAAGCCTACAGCACCACCAGTATGCAGAAAGATCACTTTATCGTTTTTAGTGAAATAACCTTGGCGAATTAGGCCTACTAAACCTGCAAAACCTTTACCTGAGTAAACTGGGTCAAGCAAAATACCTTCAGTTCTGGCAAGGAGTTCAACAGCTTCAACCATGCTGTCTGTTGGGATACCGTAACCATCGCCAACATAGTCACTATTTGCCACAACTTTTTCACGTGCGATAAGATCAGCACTCAAACCAAGATGTTCTAAAGTTGAGCGAGTAAGTTTATAGACGTTTTCTTCTTGTTTAGATTTTTCAGCACGAACGCTGATACCTAACACAGGTAAGTTAGAATTTGTTGCAACAATACCCGCTAAAAGACCTGCTTGAGTTCCAGTACTCCCTGTTGCATGTACAAGATGAGTTGGGGCAAGTTGGATCTGGTTGAGTTGGTTAATTAATTCAATTGCAGTAGATACATAACCTAAAGCACCAATAGCGTTTGAGCCTCCACCTGGAATAATATAAGGGCGTTCACCTTGTGCTTCTAATTCTTTTGCTTTTGCTTCTAAAGCAGCAGCCATGTCTGTACCGCCAGGAACAACTTCAATTGATATGGCACCTAAAATTTCGTCCAGCAATAAGTTCCCATTGTTGTAATATTCATCTGCAGCATCACTGACGCGTTGTTCAAGTAAAACAGATGCTTTTAAGCCGAATTTATTTGCTGCAGCAATGGTTTGACGAACATGGTTAGATTGAGTTGCACCTTGAGTAATCACATGTGTTGCGCCTTTTGCAATTGCATCGCCTATTAGAAATTCTAATTTACGGGTTTTATTTCCACCAGTAGCAAGACCTGTTGCATCATCGCGTTTGATATAAATTTCAGGACCGTTTAATGCTTTGGTTAAGTTAGGTAAAAACTCAAGAGGAGTAGGTGCATGAACAAGTTTAACGCGGGGTAAATGACTTAATAACATAAAAGTGTCCTGTAGATTTAGTGTATGTAATCAATCATGCGGTTAACTTCTTTGCGCATAATTTCTAAAATATGTTTTTTGGCTTCAATGAATTCTGGCTGTGGAGCAATATTTTCAATCGTACGTGTATGGGGTAAATTGACTTGAATATCTTCTGCAATACGCCCAGGATGTCCTGCCATTAAGATAATGCGATCTGCTAAAAGTAAAGATTCGTCTATATCATGAGTGACAAATAAAACGGTCGTTTTGTTATCTTGCCAAAGCTTAGTTAATGTTTCCTGCATCAAAATACGTGTTTGAGCATCCAAAGCACCAAAGGGTTCATCCATGAGTAAAATTTTTGGTTTCATGACCCAAGCACGGGCAAGTGCAACACGTTGTTTCATCCCCCCTGAAATTTGCCAAACGCGATGATTTTCAAATTTTTTTAAACCTGTTTTTTCTAAGTAATATTCAGTTTGTTCGGTAATGTATTTAGGCTCTCCCTTTAATTGCTTAAGGGGAAAATAAATATTTTCTTTCACTGTAAGCCAAGGGAATAATTGTGCTTGTTGGAATACAACAGCTCGATCAATGCCTGGTGCTGAAATAGGTTGACCATCTACATAAATGTTACCCGAGCTAGGTTTTTCAAAACCTGCAAGTAAGTTCAAAATAGTTGATTTACCGCAGCCAGATGGACCAAGTAAACAAACGAACTGACCCTCAGAAATTTCTAAGTTAATGTCTTTTAGAACCGTATTTTCAGATTTGTTTTGCTTGAATGTTTTTTGAAGATTATTTAGCTGAATAAATGTTTGAGTCATTATACTTTTCCTGTCCAAGGTGCCCATTTTTGCTGTGCTTTTACAATGAGCCAATCTAAAATAAAGCCAATTGTTCCAAGTAAAATAATACCGACAATCACAACATCAGTACGTAAGTATGAGCCCGCGTTAATGATCATCCATCCTAAACCTGACGTTGCAGCAACCATCTCAGCCGCAATTAATGAGGTCCAACCAATACCAAACGATAAGCGAATCGTGGTGAAAATTTCAGGAAGTGAAGAGGGTAAAATGACACGAAATAAGATTGATGCTTTTCCTAGTCCCATTGTTTGTGCAGCTTGAATTAAACCATGTGGAACGTTTTGGCTTGCTGCAGTTGCGCCAACAATTACACTAAGTAAAGTAGCAATAAAGATTAGGAAAAATTTTGATGCCTCACCAATCCCCAACCACACAACAACTAATGGGATTAAAGCAATTTTAGGAATAGGGCGTAAAAATTGTACGAATGGATCTAAAATGGCATTGAGTACAGGACTACGGCCCATTAATAACCCCAAAGGAACACCAATAATAATGGCAATGAAAAATGCAAAAAATGCACGTGCCGTACTCACTAAAATGTGTTGATAAAATGGAGCATCTCGATAACCGTTTTGAAATAAATCTAAA
This sequence comes from Acinetobacter legionensis, assembly GCF_048552295.1. Classification (NCBI taxonomy): domain Bacteria; kingdom Pseudomonadati; phylum Pseudomonadota; class Gammaproteobacteria; order Moraxellales; family Moraxellaceae; genus Acinetobacter; species Acinetobacter legionensis. Next base: position 1,312 of record NZ_JBIMCW010000005.1, on the reverse strand, counting down.
ACTGTATCTACTATTTGTAAGGGGGATGGCAATAAAATGGGTGACACAAGTTTAAAGGTACACACAAGCTGCCAAATAACAACAAAAGTGATTAGTGATAATGCACTAATTACTTTTGCTTTAAACGGGTTCAACTGACTCATTCTATAACCTTATTTAGTTGCTTCGATAAGGTATTTACTGTCGATATTGGGCGCATAACTTTTTGGAACATCAGACTGTTTTAGCTCGCCGATACCGACTAAAAATTTAGCAATATCTTGAGTTGCTTTTGCCAAGCCTGAGTTTTCATCGTTTGATGTTGTACCTAGGTACTTTTCAGATGCTTGATCTTTCAAAGGAATGTAATCAATACCTGCCAATGTAGTTTCAACTTGCTCGTATGGAAGGTTTAAGTATTTAGAAATTTTTTCAGAAGCTAATTTCGGATCTTTTTTATATTCATCAACTTGTTCTTGGTATGCTTTTAAAAACTTAATCACAAGATCGGGGTGTTTTTCTGCAAACTCTTTGCGGACAGCGAAGTTGTTATAAACCAAAATGCCTTGTTCATTTAGTGTCGTTGTACGATAAATCTCTTTGCCACCTTGTTTTTCTAATTGTTGTGTAAATGGGCCCCAAACATAGGCAGCATCAATATCGCCACGAGTCCATGCAGAAACAATTTCAGCAGGTTTAAGTGGTAATAATTTGATTTTTGATTTATCAATTTTATTTAATGTAAGTGCTTGTTCTAATGCATATTGTGCAGTTGAGTTTGCAGGGAAAGCAACTTTTTTACCCACTAAGTCTTGTAGAGTTTTAATTTCAGGTCGAACAATCAAACGCTCTGCACTTGAAATTAGACCCTCTAAGCCAATGACTTCAATGGGTAATCCGCGAGTGATCCCTGCAACAGCAGGACTTGAACCAAAACGGGCGATATCAATTTCATTGGCAGCAAAGTAATTAATCACATCTGCTCCCGATGCAAATTCAACCCACTTAATTTTGGTGCCTAAAGCTTTTTCAAAATCTCCGTCGGCTTTACCTAGGACCCAGACACGGGGACCACCACCCCAAGCAAAACGGACCTCTTGTGGTTGTTCTGCTGTTTGTGACGCTTCAGCTTTGGGTTCATTGTTTTGTGGCGATTTATTTCCACAACCAACTAAAAGTGTAAAACTGAGAATACCGAGGGACAAAGCCAAATTTTTAAAATGAAAACCTGTTGTAAGAGGTGGTCCCACATGTTTGAACAACTAAAAGCTTATTTATAAGTGATACTCTGCTCTAGTTAAGCTACCTTATTTTGTTGTGGTAGCTGGTCATA